>NZ_AAQJ02000001.1:1245000-1566411 GCF_000168295.1 Rickettsiella grylli | reverse complement strand
TAGCGGATACGTCCGCACCGGTTCGCATCACGCGGATGAACCAAGTCATCCATGCGGTAGGACTCCATGCTAATTTCAATACCAAAACAATTCGACTTTTATCTCAGGTAAAGAGTCAATTCATGCCCGAAAAAAGTAAATGAGGTTTACTCTTGAATGCACTTGAACAAAAAATATTTAAAATAAAGAAAGCTTATTTATTGTTCGTCAATCTATCGATCGTGTTTTGCCTGTCGACTGTTGCTTGCGCACACTCCAATGATCTTGCTTATTTTGAATCGGATAGTGTGACCTATAATAATAAAACGAAACAAGGCATTTATCGAGGACATATTAAACTGACCCAAGGTTCAGCCGTCCTCACTGCAGATTATGCGACCAGTTATTTCGATCAAAATGGCCAAATTAATAAGATAATCGCCATAGGAAATCCAGCGCGATATCAAGCGTTTATATTTCCTCATCGTCCTCAATTAATCGCTACCGGAAAAACGATTTATTATTATCCAAAAAAAGAGTACTTAGAAGCCATAGGAAATGCTGAAATGGTACAAGGAAAAAATCATTTTAAAGGGTATCAAATTAATTACGATTTTAAAACGAAAACGATCGGTTCTCCTTTATCACCAAAAGGACACACTCAAATTACAATAGCACCCTTGAATCATGAATAAATTAAACGCTATCCATTTAACGAAACGGTATCATTCACGTATTGTTGTCGAAAATGTTTCGCTTGAATTAGAAACCGGAGAAGTGATTGGTTTACTCGGCCCCAATGGCGCAGGAAAAACCACAAGCTTTTATTTAATTGTCGGTTTAGTGACCTGCACACAAGGAAAAATTTTACTCAATAATCAGAACATTACGCATTTGCCGATGCATGCTCGCGCTAAAGCAGGGATTGGTTATTTACCACAAGAACCTTCGATATTTCGCAAATTAACCGTGGCTGATAATATTCTTGCTATTCTTCAATTACGTCATGATTTATCAAAAGAACAACGCAAACAACACCTTGAAAATTTACTTCGCGAGTTTCATATTACACCTATCCGTGACACGCTAGGCATTCGTTTATCCGGCGGTGAACGCCGGCGTGTCGAAATAGCGCGCGCTTTGGCGATGGAACCCAAATTTATGCTATTAGACGAACCTTTTGCAGGAATCGATCCGATTTCTGTTGTTGATATTAAACGCATGATTATTCACTTAAGCCAACGGGGTATAGGCGTTTTGATTACCGACCATAATGTCAGAGAAACACTCGCGATTTGCAAACGGGCTTATATCGTGAATGAGGGAAAAACAATCTATGTAGGCACACCACAGGAAGTATTGAAGAATCAACGGGTCAGAGAAATTTATTTAGGACATGAATTTGATCTATAACCTTAATAATAAATACAAGGCAAAATTGGTTTAATTTTTAATCAGTTTTTACAAACCAACTCATTTTGACGCTCATTTTTCATAACACGCAATCGATTTAAAATGGATCGATAACGCTCACCCTCTCCACAGGAGAGCCTAATCTAAGGTATAATCGGGTGGGCATTTTTTAGAACATTATTTAAAACAATTAATTATAAAGAGGGCCTTATGCAAATTACGATTACAGACGATGGCATTAAAGTGACCGATGCTTTAAAACAATATATTTTAGATAAATTTAAACGACTGGAACGTATAACGCATAAAACCTCAACATTACATATTACTTTAAGTCTTGAACATCTAGATCAAGTCGCTAAAGCGTTAATGCATACCCATGGTAATGAATTTTATGCCCGTGCTAAAAATGAAAATCTTTACACGGCTATTGATGAATTAATTGATAAAATAGAGCAGCAAATCAATAAACATAAATTAAAAAGTAAAGAAAAACGACATGATCGATCCGAAAAATATGATCCAGAGGGATCCGAAGAACTGTAAATAAATTTATCGAGGCCTTTGTGCAACTTAATTCTTTAACTGCGATTTCCCCAATTGATGGACGTTATTCTGATAAAACCGATAGTTTGCGTTGTTTATGCAGTGAGTATGGTTTATTTTATTTTAGAGTATTGATTGAAATACGTTGGCTACAAACATTGGCTCATGAACCTCATATCAAGGAAATTCCAAAGTTTTCCTTAAAAAGCCAACAACAATTAGAGGCTATCATTGAAAAATTTAGTTTGAAAGATGCTGAAAAAATTAAAACGTTAGAAAAAACGACGCGGCATGATATTAAAGCCGTCGAATATTTTTTAAAGGAAAAATTAACTAAAATCCCTTCATTAAAACCTATTCGCGAGTTTGTACATTTTGCGTGTACCTCAGAGGATATCAATAACCTGTCTTATGCCTTAATGCTCAAGGAAGTACGTACTCAACATTTATTACCCGCTATTCAAAAACTGATTACGTGTTTAAAAAAATATGCACATCGCTATGCATCACACCCCATGCTTAGCCGCACACATGGTCAACCGGCTGTACCGACCACCATGGGTAAAGAATTGGCCAATTTTGCGAATCGTTTAATCGAACAAAAAAAATTATTGATGGCTATTAAACTACGCGGTAAATTTAATGGTGCGATTGGTAATTATAATGCACATCGAATTGCTTACCCTGATATTAACTGGCCTGCACTCAGCAAAAAATTCGTAACCCGTTTAAATCTAGATTGGAACGCATATACCACCCAGATTGAACCACATGACACGATTGCGGAATACTGCGACAATTTAAAACGAATCAATAACATATTCATAAATTTAGCCGCTGATTGTTGGGGTTATATTTCTCTCGGTTATTTCAAGCAAAACACCGAACCTGGTGAAATAGGTTCTTCGACAATGCCTCATAAAATTAATCCTATCGATTTTGAAAATGCAGAAGGAAATCTCAGTTTAGCAAATAGTCTTTATCAACATTTTTCCAGAACCTTGCCTATTTCCCGCTGGCAGCGAGATTTAAGAGATTCAACATTACTTCGCAATCTAGGATCAGCGTTCGCATACACGCTAATCGGCTATAACAGTTTATTATGTGGTTTAAAAAAAATTTCCGTTGATGACACAAAACTTTTGGAAGATCTGAATCAGCATTGGGAAATACTGGCCGAAGCCATACAAACCGTTTTAAGACGTTATTCCGCTAACCTGCCTTATGAGCAATTAAAACAATTAACCCAAGGAAAAAAGGTTGATCAAAAAATGCTTCACCAATTTATTAACGATTTAAAAATACCCAATCATGCTAAAAAAAGACTACTCCAATTATCTCCGACCAATTATTTAGGTTATGCAACAGAATTGGCGCAATCCATTGGATAGTTTTATCGTTGTTTATTTTTTATTTCCTCATTTTTTGACGTTGTTTTTTTGCGGTTAATTTTATTTTATCGTCACTATAATCCACAAAAATTTTGTCCCCCGGCAGAAATTTTTCTTCAAGCATTTCCTTGGCAATGGGGTTTTCCAATTCTTGCTGAATCGTCCGTTTTAAAGGTCGTGCGCCATAAACAGGATCGTAACCCATTTTAGCAATATGGTTTATGGCAGCTTCGCTCACTTCTAAGTGTAAGTCTCGTTCACCAAGACGTTGACGGAGGCGTTGTAATTGAATTTTTGTAATCGAATGAATTTGTGTTTCATTTAAGGCATGAAATACAACCACTTCATCAACGCGATTAATAAATTCAGGTCGAAAATGTTGCGCAATGATATCCATTAATGTACTTTTTAAAGCGGCATAGTCCTGCTTTGAAGTAAATTCTTGAATAATTTGCGATCCTAAATTCGATGTCATAACAATCACTGTATTTCGAAAGTCGACGGTACGTCCATGACTATCGGTTAACCGACCATCTTCTAATACTTGTAATAAAATATTGAATACATCCGCATGTGCTTTTTCAATTTCATCCAAAAGCACCACAGAATAAGGCTTTCGACGCACTGCTTCAGTAAGATAGCCGCCTTCTTCGTAACCCACATAGCCTGGAGGAGCACCAATTAACCGTGCGACCGAATGTTTTTCCATAAATTCGGACATGTCTAAACGCACCATCGCCTCATCGGAATCAAATAAAAATCCTGCTAAAGCTTTGCACACTTCAGTTTTACCCACACCCGTAGGTCCTGAAAAAATAAATGATCCGATGGGACGATTCGGATCAGAAAGTCCTGCGCGAGACCGCCGAATGGCATTGGCTACCACAGAAATCGCTTCATCTTGACCCACCACCCGTTTATGGAGTGCGTCTTCCATCTGTAATAATTTTTCTCGTTCACCCTCGAGCATCTTCGCAACAGGGATACCGGTCCATTGTGAAACAATTTCTGCAATTTCTTTCTCGCTTACCTTATTGCGTATTAAAGCGGGTTGTTCTTTTTTTTCTATTTTTTGAGCGGCCACTAATTTTTTTTCTAAAGCAGGAATATGGCCATATTGGAGTTCAGACATTCGATTCAAATCGCCCGAACGGCGTGCTTTTTCTAACTCAAATTGAGCCTTTTCCAGTTCACTTTTAATTTTTTGCTCGCCTTGTAAGGTTGCCTTTTCAGCTTTCCAAATCTCATTCAGATCGGCATATTTTTTTGAAAGTTCAGTAATCTCATTGTCTAAATTTTTCAATCTGATTTTGGAGGATTCATCGGTTTCTTTTTTGAGTGCTTCTCGTTCAATTTTTAACTGAATTAATCGCCTATCTAATCGATCTAATTTTTCGGGTTTAGAATCAATTTCAATTCGAATCCGACTCGCCGCTTCATCAATCAGATCAATGGCTTTGTCCGGTAAATTTCTATCTGAAATATAACGATGCGATAACGTTGCGGCCGCAACAATAGCAGAATCCATAATTTCGACGCCATGATGAATTTCATAACGTTGCTTTAAACCCCGTAAAATAGCGATCGTATCTTCAACATTCGGCTCATCAACCAGAATTTTTTGAAAACGACGTTCTAATGCAGCATCCTTTTCAATATAGTTTCGGTATTCATTTAATGTCGTTGCACCAATACAGTGTAATTGACCTCTTGCTAAAGCAGGTTTTAGCATATTCCCCGCATCCATAGCCCCTTCCGCTTTCCCTGCCCCCACCATGGTATGCAACTCATCAATAAATAAAATAATTTGCCCTTCTTGCTTTGCAAGTTCATTTAATACCGCTTTTAATCGCTCTTCAAATTCACCACGATACTTAGCCCCCGCAATCAATGAACCGATATCTAAAGCCAGTAAACGTTTATTTCTTAATCCTTCTGGAACTTCGTGATTAACAATACGTTGAGCAAGCCCTTCCACGACAGCCGTTTTACCCACTCCAGGTTCACCAATAAGAACCGGATTATTTTTGGTTCGTCGTTGTAACACTTGAATGGTTCGACGTATCACATCATCTCGACCAATCACCGGATCTAATTTTCCTTGTGACGCTTGTGTTGTCAAATCAATGGTATATTTTTCTAAAGCCCCTCGACGACCTTCCGCTTCAGGATCATTCACGGTCTCGCCACCTCGTATATCCTTTATTGCTTGTTCAATCATTGTTTTATCAGCACCTGCTTTCCTTAATAACTCACCTAAAATACTTTTATCCCCCACTGCGGCCAATACAAATAATTCACTGGATAGATACTCATCCTGTCTTTGTTGTGCAAATTTATCGGTTATATTCAATAAACGAGTAAAATCTTTAGAAGGATAAATTTCACCTGGTGTTGAAGTTTCTACGCTCGGCAAGTGTGCGATTGCTTCATCTACACTTTTCGTTAATTGATTTAAATTAACGTTCGCTTTACTTAATAGAGGCCTCACCGTACCCTTTTCTTGTCGTAATAAAGCAGACATCAAATGAATAGGTTCAATAAACGCGTTATCATGCCCTATTGCGATTGATTGCGATTCGGCCAACGCATTCTGAAATTGACTTGTTAATTTATTAAGACTCATATTACCCCTCGAATGATCATTCAATTGGATGACTGTCTTCTCAATAGTTTAGTCTAATTCGGAAAAATCAAGTCAACTCTGGAAAAATTTCAGATCATTCTAATAGAACATCAATACCCAATACCACTGCACAAGTCGATGAATAGAAAGTCAATGATTCATTTTTAGATCAATATGTCCCCTGTCATAAAAAAGAGGTAAACTAAGCGAATTTACCTATTTAACGTTTCAGCAGGGGTTTATATGGCAGAAGAATTATTAAGTGATCCAACGTGGCAACGTAAAACCCTGGAAAAATTACTTTTTGAGGCCTTAAAAGAACAACGACGTAAAAGACGATGGAACATTTTTTTTAAATTTTTACTTTTTTTGATTTTTTTAAGCTTTTTGCTTATTTTATGGCCATCAACGCCTAACCTTCCAACGACTTCTAAAGCCAAAGCACACATTGGACTTGTTGATATCAAAGGGATCATTAACGATAACTCAGCGGCTAATGCGGACAATGTTATAGAAGGTCTACAAAATGCCTTTGAGGACAAAAATACCCGTACCGTTATTCTTCGCATTAATAGTCCCGGTGGAAGTCCAGTGCAAGCCGCACAGATCTATCATGAAATCCGTTATTTACGTCATCAATATCCCAAAACCAAGCTCTATGCGGTCTGTGATGATCTGTGTGCATCGGCGGCTTATTACATCGCCTCTGCAAGTGATCGTATTTATGCGAATCCCTCAAGTCTCGTCGGATCAATTGGTGTTTTAATGGATGGATTTGGTTTTGTAGAGACGATGAAAAAAGTCGGCGTCGAACGTCGTTTATTAACCGCTGGCGATCATAAAGGTTTTTTAGATCCATTTTCACCAGAAAAATTAGATGAAAAACGGATTGCCGAACGTATGCTTGCCAATGTTCATCAGCAATTCATTCATGCGGTTAAACAAGGCCGCGGAAATCGTTTAAAAAATAATCCTGAATTATTTTCAGGATTAGCCTGGACCGGCGAGGAGGCATTACCTTTAGGGTTAATCGACGGTTTTGGAGATTTAAATAGTTTATCCCGTGAATTAATTAAAAATAAAAACATTGTCGATTACACGGTTAAACCCGGCCTTCTACAACAACTTTCTGATCGTATTGGCGCGGCGTTTGCACAACAACTCAGTACGAATCTGGGCATTTTACCTCATGGATTTCGTTAACAAAAAAATACAATCCGTTTTTGATAAATAACTTGTATAAACTCTTTTATTATGTTTATTTTTATAATAAAGCATAATAAGGAGTTTATAGCGTGAATACTGCTGGATTTACTTTATTTGAATTACTGATCGTCTTAGTGATAATCGGCATCTTAACGACTTTCTCCACCCCTATTTACAGACATTTGGTAAAAAAAACGCGTCGTAGCGAAGCAAAAATTGCCTTAATTAATCTTGCTCAACATATGGAAATTTACTATCTTGAAAATAATAATAGTTATGAAAAAGCCAGTTTTAGCAAACTCCATTTAAAGAACATGACTGAAAAAAAATTTTATCAACTCACTTTAAAAAGTACCTCTAATACGTATCAACTATCCGCCAAAGCACAATTTACTGATCCAGAATGCTATCTTTTTATGCTGAATCAATTAGGTGAAAAAACCAATAAAGGCAGTGGCTCAAGTCAATGCTGGTCAGCTTAAATTTCCGCACATTTCATTTACTCATTTACTACGAATGTGCGTTTAGCTGCTATATTTTACTAGAAATCCTTGGGAATTAAGGCCAATGCTGGCTATTATTTTTAGGTTAAAAAATAATCTTTACCTTAGTAAAAATAATTTGTTATTTAATTAACGCATTTTACCATTAAAATACAACTAATTTAACCCCTCATCGCATTTGAGTTAGAATTTTCAGAAAATTTCAAATGATAAAAAATAAGTGTTTTATGATTGAAACTCTTGAACTGCTATTATATTTTCTGTGAATATATCTCATCCAGATTAACAAAAAAATGTAATATTCAATTATTGTAATTTAAAGAAAATGGTATAAAAATAGTAGTATCACCTTGTGCGATATTTATAATTGATTTAGAAGAACCTCTTAAAAGACCTGGTCCTAAAAAAATATTATTAAAACTAAGTATTGTGCCAACCAGGTACAAATTATAGTAGTTTTTGTTGAAAATATTATTTGTAATTGGCGATGAATCACTTAGAAACCGAAAAAATGGTTGATTAACAAATGGTTGGGCAATATATTCAAGTCTTTTATTACTTAGTATGTCATGCATTTTGGTAGAGTGATCCTCTTTACCGATAATCATACCTTCGCCTTTACCCGCCGTATTCTTTTTTAAAACCCAGTTTTTCATACTAGATTTAATATTATGTATAATATCATTATTTAAAATATAAGTGGGGATAATATAGCTCGTTAATCTATTATATTTTTCAAGAGAAATGTAATTAGACATAATTGTTCTATTTGACAATATGGATAAAAAACGTTTGTCGTGTACTATGAATATCGTTCTTATATCATTAAAATGAGTTTGTTGGATTATTTCGTTAAGTAAACTTGGTTTTAATTTAAGTAATTCCTGTTGATGTAAATTAAGTATCATCTGAACACATTTTTTTTTATTTTTAAATAAAAATTTAGGTGAAGATATCAATTCAACTTTTAAATTTGAAAATATTTTTTTTCCTACAGTTTTTAATAAGAAAATATCTAAACTTTTTTCTTTATTAAAAATAATATGAATAGAATGTTTAAAATCAAAAAAATTCTCGAAGATGTCCAAATTTTTTATTTTATTTACATTTAGAAAAGAAAGCTCAATTTCAAATTTTTTGAATATTTCATCTGATAAGCATTGAGAAAGAACAAATGCATTCAAAGGAAATCTAGCATTTATTTCACATATTTTAATTTGATAGTTCTTATCTAAAACAAAATCAGGACGAATAAACCCTATTTCATACGGCTTATCTTCTAATGAGTGTAATAAATCAAGTGTTTTATCATCTAATGCAATAATCTGCTGTAGAGAGGGATCTATAAAAAAATTACTTACTATTTTTGGTATTACTTCTATAAGTAATGAATGACAATCCTTTAATTGAGAAAATAATTGTTTATCAAATAATAACGGATAAGGATTGATATTTAAGGAATCAAAACATATAGGAGTATAAAGTTTATTCAAATTCTTTATTAAAGTATGTTTGTCTCTTTGAAGATGACAACAATTTATTAAAGGATTAGGCATAAAATGATTTATAGATAACATAGATATATACTTTCTTGAGTCTGCAAGAACATTTGTGTAAATTAGCTATGGTGCCTATTCTGTCACCAAATTCGATAGTAAAGCGAGCCAAAGCAGGCTTCCAATCGCGGATAGGCATAGTCCATTTTTTAGCAATAATTTGCATCGCCAAATAAATTTGTTTAAATGCCGCTTCATCTGAGGGAAAAATCCGTTTATTTTTTATAAATTTCCGTAAAGTCATATTCAGTGATTCTATCGCATTGGTAGTATAAATCACCTTACGAATTTCAGTGGGATAGCCAAAAAATGGAATGACATTTTCCCATGACGTGAGTCTGTAAATAAAATTGTGTAGTGCGCCATGAAGCACTACACAAAATGGTTTACAGACTCACTTTCTTTTAATAAAAAATTCTAATTTCACTTACTAATAATTAGCCACGAAAAAAACGAATACGTTGCAAGTGCCTCCTCGAATCTTTTACATGGGTTCTTGCATGCAGAAATCTTTTATTATTTAGTATAAGTATTTGATCATTTTTCAATGTAAGTTTCCGGCTATATTGTGGAAAATAAATTAAATTTTCTAATTCTTCTATTGCCTTTAATTGTTTAAAAGTGAGGCTATCTAAATCAATAATTTCACGGCGAAATCGTATATTACAATTAGCATCAATAATACATGCTTGTATACAACTTTTTCCCTTAAAAAACTCGTGCGGCACCTTTATTGTTACAGGAAAATTTTGTAATACTTTGAGAGTTTCTTTAGATAAAGAATTAAGTAATATTTTACTATCAACAATTAAATTGTTACCTCCCATTTTTTGATCTGCATGTAATACATATAGTGCAAAATAATCAGGTACATTTTCTTCATAGGAACAATCAGTATGAAAGTGAAATTCATAATCTTTATGTGATCTAGGCAATTGTTTTTTATTTTCTCTCGATATCTTAATATTCCATATAAAACTATCTTTTTCATTATGAGTGTGCAAAATACCTAAACTTTGAATAAGTTGTTTGAAAGTAAAACTATTATCTCGGTAATTTAAAGAAAAAATACAGATACCATATTTATCTAGTAGATCTGCACAATTTTCATAAGAAATACTTATAGAATTTTTTATTTGAAAATAACAAGGAAGAGGAAGTTCTAGTTTAGGACATCTGTTAAAAATTCTTTCCAGATTATGTTTAGATGACCGTAATTCATTCATAAAATAATTTTTTAAAATAAAACTTAAACTTTATTTGAGAGTGTTCACAAAACTGTGTCATTAATAATTTTATCGTAACTGTAAATTTAATCTGCCATCAAAAAATATCTGTAGTTGAGAGGCAATTAAGGCCCAATTATGCAGGGGCTGGTACCACTTTTCTAGTATTTTTTGACAGGCACAGTAAATTAATTTAAGTAAGGCATTTTCACTAGTAAAAGCGCCTTTATTTTTGGTATATTTACGCACTTGCCGATGAAACCCCTCCACTATATTCGTTGTGTAAACAATACGTCGTAGCTCTTCTGGGTACTTAAAATACTGAGACAAACGCTCCCATTGAGTTTGCCAAGACTTAATCACAGCAGGGTATTTTTTACCCCATTTTTCATCAAGCTCCAATAGGCGATGCTCGGCTAAATCCTTGGAGCTCGCACGATAAACCAATTTTAAATCAGCCATAAAGGATTTTTGATCTTTGCTGGTCACGTACTTTAATGAGTTACGGATTTGATGAATCACACAAAGCTGAATTTCTGTCTGGGGGAAAACCTCAGCAATGGCTTCAGGAAAACCCTTTAATCCGTCAATGCTAGCAATGAGAATATCCTCAACTCCGCGAGCGCACAAATCATTTAAAACGTGTAGCCAGAAACGAGAACCTTCATTTTCAGAAAGATACAGCCCTAAAATTTCTTTACGACCCTGATTGTTAACACCCAAAACCGAATAAAAAGCACGACTACTGACTTTTCCTTCAATACGCACCTTAAAATGCATGGCATCGAGAAATACGATGGGATACACAGATTCTAACGGTCTATTTCGCCATTCCGTTATAACCGGCATTAATTTATCGCTTATCAAGCTAATTTTAGCGGCTGAAACCTCAAGACCATACATATCCGCCAGATGTTCTTGGATCGCCTCATAGCTCATCCCAAGTGCATACAATGACAGTATTTTGTTATCTAAGGACTCGTTTAAAACCGTTTGACGTTTCTTAACCATTTGTGGTTCAAACGTTCCTAAACGGTCTCGGGGTGTTTCTAGCTCAAAACTTTCTGTCCCCGTTTTTAATAACTTACTGGTTTTTCCATTGCGTCGATTTGAGATATCCGTTGCTTTAGATTCTGATAAATGAGCGTCTATTTCCCCCTCTAACGATGCTTCGATAATTTGTTTTATTAACGGCGTTAATATTCCATCTTTTCCTGTTAACGATTCTCCTGATTTTAGCCGTGCTATCGCTTCAGCTTCAAATTCTTTACTGAGTATGGCTTGTTTCATGTCAACTCCTAAAATTGTTGATTTAGTTTAGCGTTGACACAGTTAATTGAATACTCCCCTTTATTTTAAGAAAAAAATGAATTTATTATTTACAGATTTACTCCTTTCTTATTTTATAACATTGAAGCTTTACGTTTAATCTTCAATGGCAATAATCATCAATGTTTTTATCGAAATAAATGTGTATAGAGCAATTGTTTACTTTCTGTTAAGTAAGAAACAAAGCAATGATTATAAAGTTGTAGTAAATAAATGAAATCTTTTACTTCTTTGTGCTGAAGCAATTAATATCTCTAGAACCTATAATCATTTGTCTATCCCACCGTATTACGACCGCTACCGCTATAGTTAGAAGGTGGTCAGACCTCTTCTACAATAAAAAGCCCTCTAAACATGAAGAAGAGGTTTTATTTATTCTGTTTTTATTCTGCTCTCTTTTAACAATTTACTGATCGTCCATTTAGCGTACAGGTGTTATTAGTTGATGTTATGGGGCCACCCCGTGGAACAACTGGGCCGCTGCGCCCCTCACTAGTAGTATTGCCGCCCTTCACATTGATTTTTGATCCTTCTATAGTAAACACGCCGCTTGTACGTTCAGTTGTAGTCGCCCCCCGAGAGGTGCCAGTAGTCGGGCTCGACACATTTATAATTAAATCTTTTGCTCTCACCGCACCAGATCCAGCCCGGTTCTTGGCTATCCCATTAAGTTCTGCATTAGGAGGAATACCAGGCCCAGTAACATCAATCCTAGTGCCACTTATGTTAATAGTACTAGTTCCTGGACCAGAAATAATCGCACTTGCGCGATTATTTCCCACAGTAAAATGACCTCCAGTAACTGTAACCTGACTTCTATCTTGAACCTCTAATGCTCGGTTGGGCGCCGTGATTATGGTATTGGTTAACTCACCCTTACTCGTTTGTTTGAACCAAGCGCCTCTCCCACCTCCGCTTTCCACTTGTATTTGTGTTCCATTCATTTTAATAACAGCAGGGCCATCTGCTGAAAGCCCTAATGCTTGTCCTGCTGGAGCATTTGCCATCAGTTTGCTACTGCCTATGTTAACCTCTCCAGCACTTGTTTTGGAAAATGCAGTAATATTAGTATCTCCCATAGCACTTATAATATTTTCGTCACCTAGTGTGAAAGTTCCTGTTCCTTCATCAGAAATTCCTATTGTACCTTCACCTCCTATTGCATCCACTGAAAAGTTATCCGCCAACGTGATATCACTAGTGGATCCACTGTTTCTTGAAATTCCCAAAATTCCAGAAGAACCAACTGCATTTACTGTGATTGAACCTGCACCTGTTAGTTCAATAGGTCCACTTCCTCCGACGTCAAGTCCTCGCGTTCTATTACCCCCCGACACATTAATCTTTGTTCCCTTGAGTTCGACGTTGCCGCTACTCGTGCTCGTGGTTGAAAACCCTGTGGCCGCGGCTTGTCCATTTCCATCTACCGTGATTGTGCCTGCCTCTGTTTTAATAGCACCACTTCCTGAGGAAAGAACTCCTTGAGCTGAAGTACCACCGATCACTTCAATTTTAGGATTTCTAGCTGTGTAACTTCCCTCTCCCTCGGTGAGTACCCCAATAGGATTGGTTTGGCCATCGACCTTAATTTGTGTTTCATCCAACATTACAGGGGCAACGCTGCTTGTAAGCGTATGAATTCCTATGGCTTGACCGCCAGTCGATTTCACATTAATTGCACTGCCTCCACTAAAGTTGACTGCACCGCTACCACCACTTGAATAACCAACCGCACTGCCCGTCGCATCTACATTAATTGAACTTGCTCCACTGACAGTCACTTCGCCCTCTCCAGTAGAACTCACTCCAACCAAACCATCTTCTCCTGTTACATTAACTGAGCTTTGATTAGTAAGATTAATAAGTCCACTACCCGTTGACTCAATACCTGAAACAGTACCATTGATCTCACTCGCATTACTGATCAAGCTAGTAGCCTCAGAAAATCTTACTCCTGTAGAACCAAAAACCTTACTTTTGTCTAACGTTGTTTGTGCACTGCCTGTCAGCTCTACTCCGGTCACGTATGGAGCTTCTGCACTTCCAATCTCGCTGCCATTAATCAATACGTTACCGTTTGGAGCACCACTGATGCCGATGGGGGTACTAGGCGTCGGAGCAAGTTTCATATTATTTACACTATTATTGCCTTCCATGATAAGTCCTCCACTCAGCGTAGAAATCGGAGTCCCTGGATACGAAGTAAGACTTTGTCCGGCCCTGATCGTGACCGGGTTGCTTCCTCCAGGAACATCTAACGCCGTGTATGTCCCTCCCAAAAAGTACATCTTCGTGTTTGGAAGATAACCGGATAAGGTTTGCGTAGCTTCGTTAGTTAGATCAGTGGGGCCACAAGGATTCTCATAGGTACAATTACCCAAGGTCAAACCCACCCCGCCATTATTAGGCGTACCGGTTTGGCTAAAAAAAGCATTAATTCCTGGAATTTCTCCACCAGGACCTCCATTATCACCGTCGCCTCCATCTCCATCGCCCCCATCACCTATCGTACGTACTAGCTTTCTTTTCATTTGACTCGGAAACGCCGCCGAACCCCCTAATTCAGCTAAATTACGCTCTAATGGATCAGTGATTCGTTCTTCTATGGAAGGATCGCTACGATGGACGTGCGTACCTCCCAATTCAACCCCTAACCCTAAAGAACCCACACTACGCCGTAACTTATCGTACGTATAACTAGCAAAAACTTTCACATTTCGGTTCGCCCAATATTCTAAGCCCACTGCTCCACCTAAAATATTTTTTGTTTCTGCTGGACTAAAAAAATAACTACCTACAAAAGCTTTTAAAGGTGTTTTAGGAAAGAGTTGGTAACCCAGTTTCACATCACCACCATTTCCCACATTTTGGGTTACATCAAATAGGTTATAAACTGCCGAATGGCCACGAAATCTAACAAACTCTAAATCAGTTCCAACAACTTTACTCCGATTATCCATAACAAAATACCCATTAAGATGGGCATCCCAACGAGAACCTAAGGCTTCTATCCCTGGATTCATTGTCCATATACGCACATTATTATCCATTCGATTATATTCACCAAAAAGATAACCACCTAATATCGCTGAACCATTTTGAATCCAGCGATACCCTAACCCTAAATCTCCATGACCTTCCCAATTACTTCCTGAAGTTAATGCAGGATCAATATAAAAGTTATGCTGAGCATCTCCTACTAAAGGCAGCATCGCATCAGCCTGACCCACAACATATTTCGTACTACCATAAACGTTTCCCGAAAAACGAGCCGGTATAGGTAGAACTTCTGCATTCGCTTTTAAAAGTATTGAACTAAATCCTATTGCAAGGGTAATAAAACAACATTTGTTTATACCTTTACTTTTCATTAGGAGCTCCTTTACATAGCAAGAGGGACAAAGTCCTGATAAATCAATCCACCAAAGGCTAACTGATTTTTATAAACATTATTAATAGTGAATAGTAGCCTTATTTAATAGTATGATTGAAAAAATTTATCAACTATTAGCTGATTTGTCCTAGTTATAAAGAAGACTGCAAAACATAAATTTGTTTCTGACTATTCTGTTTAAACTTAAGAGTTACAATTTACTGATCGTCCATTTAGCGTACAGGTGTTATTAGTTGATGTTATGGGGCCACCCCGTGGAACAACTGGGCCGCTGGGCCCCTCACTAGTATTGCCGCCCTTCACATTGATTTTTGATCCTTCTATAGTAAACACGCCGCTTGTACGTTCAGTTGTAGTCGCCCCCCGAGAGGTGCCAGTAGTCGGGCTCGACACATTTATAATTAAATCTTTTGCTCTCACCGCACCAGATCCAGCCCGGTTCTTGGCTATCCCATTAAGTTCTGCATTAGGAGGAATACCAGCCCCAGTAACATCAATCCTAGTGCCACTTATGTTAATAGTACTAGTTCCTGGACCAGAAATAATCGCACTTGCGCGATTATTTCCCACAGTAAAATGACCTCCAGTAACTGTAACCTGACTTCTATCTTGAACCTCTAATGCTCGGTTGGGCGCCGTGATTATGGTATTGGTTAACTCACCCTTACTCGTTTGTTTGAACCAAGCGCCTCTCCCACCTCCGCTTTCCACTTGTATTTGTGTTCCATTCATTTTAATAACAGCAGGGCCATCTGCTGAAAGCCCTAATGCTTGTCCTGCTGGAGCATTTGCCATCAGTTTGCTACTGCCTATGTTAACCTCTCCAGCACTTGTTTTGGAAAATGCAGTAATATTAGTATCTCCCATAGCACTTATAATATTTTCGTCACCTAGTGTGAAAGTTCCTGTTCCTTCATCAGAAATTCCTATTGTACCTTCACCTCCTATTGCATCCACTGAAAAGTTATCCGCCAACGTGATATCACTAGTGGATCCACTGTTTCTTGAAATTCCCAAAATTCCAGAAGAACCAACTGCATTTACTGTGATTGAACCTGCACCTGTTAGTTCAATAGGTCCACTTCCTCCGACGTCAAGTCCTCGCGTTCTATTACCCCCCGACACATTAATCTTTGTTCCCTTGAGTTCGACGTTGCCGCTACTCGTGCTCGTGGTTGAAAACCCTGTGGCCGCGGCTTGTCCATTTCCATCTACCGTGATTGTGCCTGCCTCTGTTTTAATAGCACCACTTCCTGAGGAAAGAACTCCTTGAGCTGAAGTACCACCGATCACTTCAATTTTAGGATTTCTAGCTGTGTAACTTCCCTCTCCCTCGGTGAGTACCCCAATAGGATTGGTTTGGCCATCGACCTTAATTTGTGTTTCATCCAACATTACAGGGGCAACGCTGCTTGTAAGCGTATGAATTCCTATGGCTTGACCGCCAGTCGATTTCACATTAATTGCACTGCCTCCACTAAAGTTGACTGCACCGCTACCACCACTTGAATAACCAACCGCACTGCCCGTCGCATCTACATTAATTGAACTTGCTCCACTGACAGTCACTTCGCCCTCTCCAGTAGAACTCACTCCAACCAAACCATCTTCTCCTGTTACATTAACTGAGCTTTGACCTGTTAGTTCAATAGGTCCACTTCCTCCGACGTCAAGTCCTCGCGTTCTATCACCCCCCGACACATTAATCTTTGTTCCCTTGAGTTCGACGTTGCCGCTACTCGTGCTCGTGGTTGAAAACCCTGTGGCCGCGGCTTGTCCATTTCCATCTACCGTGATTGTGCCTGCCTCTGTTTTAATAGCACCACTTCCTGAGGAAAGAACTCCTTGAGCTGAAGCACCACCGATCACTTCAATTTTAGGATTTCTAGCTGTGTAACTTCCTTCTCCCTCGGTGAGTACCCCAATAGGACTGGTTTGGCCATCGACCTTAATTTGTGTTTCATCCAACATTACAGGGGCAACGCTGCTTGTAAGCGTATGAATTCCTATGGCTTGACCGCCAGTCGATTTCACATTAATTGCACTGCCTCCACTAAAGTTGACTGCACCGCTACCACCACTTGAATAACCAACCGCACTGCCCGTCGCATCTACATTAATTGAACTTGCTCCACTGACAGTCACTTCGCCCTCTCCAGTAGAACTCACTCCAACCAAACCATCTTCTCCTGTTACATTAACTGAGCTTTGATTAGTAAGATTAATAAGTCCACTACCCGTTGACTCAATACCTGAAACAGTACCATTGATCTCACTCGCATTACTGATCAAGCTAGTAGCCTCAGAAAATCTTACTCCTGTAGAACCAAAAACCTTACTTTTGTCTAACGTTGTTTGTGCACTGCCTGTCAGCTCTACTCCGGTCACGTATGGAGCTTCTGCACTTCCAATCTCGCTGCCATTAATCAATACGTTACCGTTTGGAGCACCACTGATGCCGATGGGGGTACTAGGCGTCGGAGCAAGTTTCATATTATTTACACTATTATTGCCTTCCATGATAAGTCCTCCACTCAGCGTAGAAATCGGAGTCCCTGGATACGAAGTAAGACTTTGTCCGGCCCTGATCGTGACCGGGTTGCTTCCTCCAGGAACATCTAACGCCGTGTATGTCCCTCCCAAAAAGTACATCTTCGTGTTTGGAAGATAACCGGATAAGGTTTGCGTAGCTTCGTTAGTTAGATCAGTGGGGCCACAAGGATTCTCATAGGTACAATTACCCAAGGTCAAACCCACCCCGCCATTATTAGGCGTACCGGTTTGGCTAAAAAAAGCATTAATTCCTGGAATTTCTCCATCGCCCCCATCACCTATCGTACGTACTAGCTTTCTTTTCATTTGACTCGGAAACGCCGCCGAACCCCCTAATTCAGCTAAATTACGCTCTAATGGATCAGTGATTCGTTCTTCTATGGAAGGATCGCTACGATGGACGTGCGTACCTCCCAATTCAACCCCTAACCCTAAAGAACCCACACTACGCCGTAACTTATCGTACGTATAACTAGCAAAAACTTTCACATTTCGGTTCGCCCAATATTCTAAGCCCACTGCTCCACCTAAAATATTTTTTGTTTCTGCTGGACTAAAAAAATAACTACCTACAAAAGCTTTTAAAGGTGTTTTAGGAAAGAGTTGGTAACCCAGTTTCACATCACCACCATTTCCCACATTTTGGGTTACATCAAATAGGTTATAAACTGCCGAATGGCCACGAAATCTAACAAACTCTAAATCAGTTCCAACAACTTTACTCCGATTATCCATAACAAAATACCCATTAAGATGGGCATCCCAACGAGAACCTAAGGCTTCTATCCCTGGATTCATTGTCCATATACGCACATTATTATCCATTCGATTATATTCACCAAAAAGATAACCACCTAATATCGCTGAACCATTTTGAATCCAGCGATACCCTAACCCTAAATCTCCATGACCTTCCCAATTACTTCCTGAAGTTAATGCAGGATCAATATAAAAGTTATGCTGAGCATCTCCTACTAAAGGCAGCATCGCATCAGCCTGACCCACAACATATTTCGTACTACCATAAACGTTTCCCGAAAAACGAGCCGGTATAGGTAGAACTTCTGCATTCGCTTTTAAAAGTATTGAACTAAATCCTATTGCAAGGGTAATAAAACAACATTTGTTTATACCTTTACTTTTCATTAGGAGCTCCTTTACATAGCAAGAGGGACAAAGTCCTGATAAATCAATCCACCAAAGGCTAACTGATTACTAAATATAAAACTGTTTTTAATTTAGTTGCCAATTAAAAATTACAATAGAACTATTTATTAATGATTAATTCATTATTGAATTTCTTAGAGAAATATATTGAGGGAATATTAAGAGATAAAATGAAAGCTTATAAAATAAACCGCAAAATTACAGAAAAAATAAACTTAGACTTAATAGGGTCGATGCTAATTGAAAAAATTTAGCAACACAAAGCAAACACTACCCAAAGCACCGTTGAACGTCATGGATGTTGAATTACACGACATTTTGGGTACCGAAAATGTAATATTCTCACGCGCTGTAATCTAATTGTATCGTACATCTTATTCTTAATTCCATTATGTTATTATAAAAAATGAGAAACAAAATCACTATCAAAAACGATTGAATCAACTTAACGCTATTTCTCTTATTAAGCATCGTCCTAACTCCACATTTAAATATTACTGTATGCTAAGATTCAATTTATTTAAACTTTGTGCATAACTATAGGATTCTATTTTTTAGCAGTAATTTCTGTAGCTAAAAATGCTACAGAAAAAATCATTATAAAATTTTACATAAAAAAATGTAATAGAAATTATAACGCGATATGTTAGGATATAATTTAAATTAATAAGATCAAATTTAATATATTGACTTTTTCGGATCAGTGGATCAATATTTACGGTCAATAAAAATTCTAAGTCATTACAACTCTTCTCACAATTAAAACATTCTAAAGATAATAATTAAAAATAGATTCTTTTTTAATTTTCATTAAATGGGTTAATTTAGTTATGCCAGAGACAAGCTTGGATGAGTTTAAAGTTTCAGAAGTTACTTGGGGAGAAATAAAAAAAGTTATTAAAGAAACAAATGTGGAATTATTTAATTGTATTCAAAAAATAAAACTTCAAAAGAAACCAAATTTTATTAAGGTAGTTTACCCCTATGGCTCTACTTTAGTAAATAATGGTGAACTTAGTGTATACAGTTACGTTAAAAAAACAAATGTGTCTATCAGTTTAGTAAATAGCTCTTTAAAAGATAAACTTTCCTACGCCAGTGTTCCATTGGGTTTACTCCTAAATAAAGCAATAGAGGTTTATTGTCCCTTTAACAAAAACCGTGTCATTCCTTTAAAATTATTAATGCCCGGACAATTATTTGGCTTACAAGAGATTATGCAAACTATTTACGATTATAAAGAAAAACCAAATTTTAGTATTAATAGTGGCGCCCGTTCCATATTTTTAGTGCCTAAAATAGCTAATAAAGGCGGGTATAGTAGGCTTAAAAAATATCTAAATATGCAGTTAGATCCTCCTATTTCTTTATCTGATCATTGGGGTATTTTTACATCTATTAGTAACCATCCGAATTATATTAACCAATGGAATAACCAGGTGTTATTTTTTACTAAAAGCTGGTTTGAAGAAGTTAATTGCACTAACCCTAACTGGTTTCCTTTTTTTAACTTTTTATCTAAAGCTTATCATAATCAATTAACTCCGGGGTATAGTAATTTTTACAATTTTGAACTGACATGGCAAGAATTTATGACTGCTATTGGTTGTAGAAATTTAAAGCCTCGCCCCTATATATTAAGTACTGCAAAACATTTGCTTGCTATAGCTGTCGGTTTATTACCTGGTTTTTCTTCAGCGAATTTAGAACAAATTATTGCACCAACTAAAATTCTTAAGGAAATTTTTATTGATATTTATAAGCTAAAATACTTACCTACTATAATGCATCCATCCTATTTTAATATTCAAAAAAATACCCCTCTTTACTATTCGCTATCCTTTCCTTCGATTTTAGAAGGGTTACCTATGAACAAGGAACCTCGAGATATTTTAACCGATCAGCGAGAGCTAAAAATTTTATTTGATACAATAAAGAATAATTCTTCTCATTACAAACAAAAATTTCCACGAATATGTCAGTTGTTTGATACCGTAAACTACAACTTTTATCATAACAATATCGATGCCTATAAAGAAATAGGTATTGCGTTAGAAATAACAAAAGGAGCTTCAGACTTACTTTGGGATCAATCTCTATTTCCAAATAAAGATTTTTGCTACACTTCGAGTTTTTTAAATGGCTGCATAAAAATCTCTAAAAAATAAGCTTAAGAAAATAACTAAGGTTGACAGCCTAATTTTAACAAGAAAGTTTAATTTTTAGAATTTCATAAGGAGTTTTACCTTTTAAAGAACCATGAGGTCGTTGGTAATTATAAAAATTTTCCCATTCACGAATTTTTTTATCTAAATCGACGTCGTTTTTATAGTTAAGCATTTGATAAAACTCTTCTTTATCAATCCCATGCGAACGCTCTACTTTACCATTGAGATGAGGCATGGCTGGTTTAATATAAACATGCCTCATGCTTAAATCTTCGACATGCCAATGGAATTTGGCTTGAAATTCATGGCCATTATCCGTTTGAATGGTATGGATACGGTAAGTCTCCCCTATACTGCCGCAAGTAAGAAATAGAGTTTCTGTTAAATTAATAACCAGCGGAGATTCTAAATGAAGAAGAAAAAATTTACCGAAACGCAAATAGTCACGATATTAAAAGAAGGGGAAGCGGGTATTCCGATTACCGATTTATGCCGAAAATATGGAATGGGCCAAAGCACGTACTTTGCTTGGAGATCAAAATATGCGGGTATGAGTGTTACGGAACTTAAACGCTTAAAACAGCTGGAAGATGAAAATCTTCGATTAAAAAGGATGTATGCTTCATTAAGTTTAGACCATGAACTTTTAAGGGAGGTCCTCGAAAAAAAGTTAGGCGTGGATGTCAGCGAAGAATTATTGCGCAAGAATTAGTGGCGGCCAAACAAATTAGCATCAATCGTGCTTGCCGTGTAGCTCGAATTAATCGTATAAATTTCGATTACAAATCGAGGCTAACTCAAGCCAATGAAGCCATTAAAGCATTATTAAAACAATTATCGACTGAACATCCACGGTATGGATTTAAAAAGCTATTTCAAATGATAAAGGCCCAAGGTTATATGATAAATCATAAAAGAGTTTATCGCTTGTATTGCGAATTACGATTAAATCTCAAACGAAAGAATAAAAAGCGATTGCCTTCTCGCTTAAAGCAATCGCTTAGGCAGCCGATGTACTTAAATGAATGTTGGTCATTAGATTTTATGAGCGATGCTTTATTTACTGGAAAACGCTTACCTACAGTCAACGTCATTGATAATTATAACCGCGAAGGATTGGGTATTGAAATTGGATTCTCAATGCCTGCACAGCGTGTGACACGATGGCTTGATACTATTACCGCTATCAAAGGTTATCCCAACGTTATTCGGGTAGATAATGGCCCAGAGAACTTGTCAAAACACTTTCTTAGTTGGGCAAAGCAACATCAAGTGATTGTTCAATATATACAGCCTGGAAAAACTGCTCAAAATGCTTAGGTAACCCTCCCGTAAAATACCCCAACCATTAAATAGAGTTTTTTGGTAAATTACTGACCAGGAGAGTTAACAAATGAAGAAGAAAAAGTTTAGTGAATCACAAATTATCACCGTGCTGAAAGAGTATGGAGCGGGAGTTCCAGCGGTTGAATTAGCCCGTAAATATGGAATTGGAGAAAGCACAATTTATACGTGGCAAACAAAATACGGGGATATGGAGCTATCGGAATTGAAGCGCCTACGTCAGCTAGAAGATGAACATACCCGTTTAAAAAAATGTATGCGACCTTGAGTATGGATCATGAGTTACTTAAGGAGGTGCTTGAAAAAAAGTACCACGTGGATCTGAGCGGCGTGAAATCGTAGATGAGTTGATAGTTAACTATAGCGTGAGCATCAGTCAAGCGTGTCGCGTTATCACGATGGATCGTAAAACTTATCGTTATAAACCTAAGAAAAAATCAGGTGACCAAATGATTGAGTCGTTATTAAAAAATTATTCTGCTGAGTATCCAACCTACGGATTTGGGAAATTATTTAATTTAATTCGGCTTAAAAATTATCCCTTTAATCATAAACGAGTTTATCGAATTTACTGTGAATTAAAGCTTAATTTAAAGATAAAACCAAAAAAGCGTTTAGCCCCTCGAACCGCTATTAAATTACAGCAACCTGAGGGTATCAATCAATGCTGGTCGTTAGACGACATGAGCGACGCTTTAGTCAATGGGCGACGCATTCGTACAGCAAATATCATTGATGATTATCATCGCGGTGGATTAGGAATATTAGTGGCTTATGGTTTACCTTCCAAGCGGATTACCCGATGGTTGGATCAACTCGCCATGAAATAGGGCTACCCTCAGCGTATTCGAGTGGATAACGGCCCAGAAAATATTTCACGTCACTTCCAACAATGAGCGAAAATACAGGGGATTGAAATTCAATATATCCAACCTGGAAAACCCGCACAGAATGCATTTATCGAAAGATTTAACCGAACTTATCGTGAAGCTGTTTTAGATAGGTATTTATTTCGAAATATACAAGAAATACAGAACATAACTGATAACTGGCTTAAACATTACAACGAGGAAAGACCCCATGAAGCTTTAAATAATCAAACACCCATATACTATTTTCAATCCCTAAACAAAAATTACTCTATTTAAAAACTGGGGGAAGTTTGGGAGGTTTACAGGGAGACTTACCTAGAACTGTGTGTCAGATGCAGAGGGATAGTTGCAGCCTAAATAAGTCGCGTGATGTGAACATTTCGGGCACATGATGGCTGAAATTTTTGAGCATAGACTCGCATGTTCTGAAAAAGCGGAATATTTGAGTAGATATTAAGTTGCTTTTTTTTCTCTATAAAATTTGTATTGAATAAACCGTTGTAATTTTATCTTATGATAGGAAAAGAAGAATCACTATAATAAATGAAGGTCGTTATTAGAGAGGGCATGATAAATCTTACAGAAATCTACTAGGGAAACTTAAAAAACGTATTAAATATGTTTGATTACAAAATGATTGTACAGAATGGTTTAGTTCATTAATAGCGTTCTTACTGGATTCTAGAAATACTTTGCTAGAAGCTAATAATAAGCGAATTATTGCTAGTGGTGAATTAAATCCATTACTTTACCTAGCAGAGCAAACATTGTTTAAACAGATGGGGGGTATAACTTCCATTGAACGGCTTTACCTAAGGGGGATTACAGAAATGCATCTTAAAATAGGAGAGAATATAATGCGAAAGAGTAAAATGACTGTTTCTTTAACAAATAATTTAGACCAGCCCTTGGCGGTTATTAATGTGACGGATTCTGAGCAATTGCCTTATAGTGGTATATTAAGCTACCTTTCAACAACAGAAGATAAACAAATCATCGCAAACAGAGAAACAAAATCAGTCATTTTACCCTCGGGAACTCAAACAGAACCCATAACACTTTGGTTACTGATTATAGTAGATCCAAAGTTCTTAAACCCATATAAGTACGTGGTTATACAACTTCCTTTGAGAGATGGGGAGATTCCACCGATTACTGTATTAGAGGCTGATGCTGAAGAGATGTCATCTGCTTTTGAATTTATACAATTTTTGCAAGTAAATAGCCTTTCAACGACCACAGAAAACTTTTATAAGTGTTTACAAGCGATTCAGATAGCATCAGAAGATAAAGTATTAGACATATCTGCTTTAGATCAATGTATTCATACTGCTTCAGGAAATAATAACTTAAGCTTTTTCGCAGTTGTTTTTTATTTTAGTTATATAGTTACGTATCCTTATCAGTATATTTTTTCTAGTTTAAACGCATCTGGAAAGAAATGGGGAGAAAGTATTCAATTTCACGTTTATCAAGGTTCTACACTAAACCAACAAGACAGTATGATAATAGCTGGTAAAAAGTTAGGTATTATTAAAATGGAGCCTAATTCTGATGTACCGGGAAGCGATCTGGCTGATTTAAATGATTATAACGGAGGTTATAAATTTACTTATTTGGATTATTCACAAACAGTTTCACTTTCCTATTCGAATATGCAATTGTCAAATAATTTTTCGATCGGTAATAACCCGTTGATTACTGTCCTTTTTTCATATCAGTTTGAAAGATTTATTACCAAAGATATCTCTGATAACCGCTTAACGGTACTTTTATTAGGGGCAATAACAAACCTAAATGTATTTTCTACATTTCTAGAGCCAGCTAAATTTCCTATAAACAGTGATGAATCTCCTGAAACTTTTTGTTATGTCGATGTGATCGTTGGATTGATTCTCAGAATTGCTGTATCAACCTTAACAATTGGAGAATCAATCTATACTTGGTTCTTTGTTAAGAAAAAAAAGGAAATCGAGTTGAAAAATATAAGTGACCAAGCTACACAAATTTGTACCGAGCCCACTACTGAAGATGTTGCAACAGCAACAAACAGCGCTAATGATGCAGGAGCAGCGATAGAAGAAATAATACGCAGAGAGAGAGAAGTCTTACTGGATGGAGTCAAAAGCAAAGATGAGGTGACCTCTATTCCGGACACAGCCTCAAAAGGTATCGAATCTTTGTCAGCGATTAGAGCAAATGCGTCTGCTGAAATTACAGTAGCTTCGCTTATAAAAGGCGAAATAGCTTTATCACAAAATTATAATTCTATTGCAACAGAAGTCAAAATTGGTGGTGTGACGCCAGAGTTGTCTGAAGCAAATGCAGCTATCAATAACGAATATAGAAGTTCGCGAATGGTAAGGAAAGAACTCGGTAACCTTATAAAGGCAAGAAATGTATCACTTTCTATTATACGAGATTCAATACAAAACGCTAATGTTACTTCAGTCAATAATGTAAAAACAGTACAAGGCACTCAAACGACTATAAATACACGAGGGATTCAATTAAAAAATATAATGAACCGAGCGACAGAAGTTCAGATTAATAATGCACGAAAAGTCAGCAAAGCCTTTTCAGCTCAAGCGAAAGCTATGACTAAAGATTCTCAGTCAAAAAGTGAAGGAATAGAAGAAGAATTTATACCAGAAAAGATTCCAAAGAAATAGAATGAATTGGATTAGTTTAGATGAGATCGTACAAATAGCTTGAAAAAGCGAGAGTTTCCGGTTTTGATAGAAGTGCAAAAACTTTGACTCAAAACTTAAAAATAGAGGAAACTCTCATGTTACATACTACGGATAAAATTATTAAACATAAAGTGGGACTGCTTAATTTGGCAGAAGAACTAGGTAACGTATCAAAAGCCTGCCAGGTAATGGGACTCTCTCGAGATACCTTTTATCGTTATAAGTCTGCAGTTGAAGAAGGCGGTGTGGAAGCTTTGTTTGAAAAGAGTCGCCGGCAACCTAATTTAAAAAACCGGGTGGACGATAAAACGGAAATTGCTGTTGTGAACTAATTGCTTATCCAGCGCATGGCCAACACAGAGCCAGTAATGAATTACGCAGGGAAGGTATTTTTGTCTCGGGAAGTGGCGTACGAAGTATCTGGGTCCGCCACTCATTGGAAAATTTTAAAGCACGTTTGAAGGCCCTGGAAGCCAAGGTAGCTGAAGAAGGTATCCTTTTAACAGAAGCACAAATTGTTGCGCTTGAACGGAAAAAACATGACGATGAAGTGTCTGGAGAAATTGAGACAGCTCATCCAGGTTATCTAGGTTCACAAGATACTTTTTATGTCGGTACGCTAAAAGGAGTGGGTCGTGTCTATCAACAAACCTTTGTTGATACCTATAGTAAAGTTGCTTTTGCTAAACTTTATACGACGAAAACCCCGATTACAGGGGCTGACTTATTAAACGATGAGGTATTGCCTTTTTTTGAGGCACATCATTTGCCTTTATTAAGAATTCTAACGGATAGAGGTACAGAATATTGCGGTAAAACTGAACATCATGATTACCAGCTTTATTTAGCGCTTAACGATATTGATCACACAAAAACTAAAGTTCGATCACCTCAATCCAATGGCATCTGCGAACGTTTTCATAAGACGATTCTACAGGAGTTTTATCAAGTAACTTTTCGGAAAAAACTTTATTCCAGTCTAGAAATGTTACAAAATGATCTAGACGAGTGGCTTGATTTTTATAATAATAAACGCACTCATCAAGATAAAATGTGTTGTGGGAGAACACCCGTAGAAACACTTGTTGATGGGAAACAAATCTGGAAGGAAAAGTTTATTCACTAAACTTCACCTGACAGTCACTTCTTAAAAGCCGGTCACTGTACGATCAAGTTTGAGCTAATACACATGAATACATGAATTTAACCGAGTTATGTTCTGTATTTCTTGTATATTTCGAAATAAATGAGCCTGTAAACGGATTTGTGTAAACGCGCTGTTTTAGGAGAACCTGCCCTCGAATTCGATAGCGAATCGATTCATAGCCACTCTCCAATCATGCAAAGACATAGTCCACTTTTGGGATGCCTTCTGTATCGCTAAATAGACTACTTTTAATGCGGATCGGTCACTAGGAAAAATTTTACGGTTATTAATCGATTTTCTAATAACACGATTGAGTGATTCAATGGCATTTGTTGTGTAGATAATTTTACGTATTTCATCAGGATAATCGAATAGGGTTATAATATTGCTCCAGTTCTTATGCCAGGAACGACTGATCGCTGGATATTTTTTATCCCATTTCTCACTAAAAGTGAGAAGGGCTTCTTCTGCTTGTTCAATGGAAATAGCACGATAAATAATTTTAAGGTCAGCGGCAACGGCTTTCATGTCTTTATAGGGCACATAGCGTAACGAATTACGAATAAGATGCACAATACATAATTGAATTTTAGTATTGGGAAATACCGCATTAATGGCATCTGGAAAGCCGGTTAATCCGTCAACACACGCAATAAAAACATCCTTCACACCACGATTATTTAACTCGGTTAATACCGATAGCCAAAATTTAGAGCCTTCCGTTTCGGCTATCCACAAGCCAAGTAATTCCTTCTGGCCACGGCAATTAATCGCTAATGCCAAATAAATCGATTTATTGATAACACGTTTATCTTGATGACACTTAATAACGATGCAATCTAAGTAAAGTATCGGATACACCGTTTCTAATGGACGATTCTGCCAAGCGTTAACCTCGTCAATAACCGCTTCAGTGACCTTGGAAATTAAACTGTGCGATACTTCTGCGCCATACATTTCTTTAAAACGTAGCCGCAATATCGCGGGTGGTCATACCTCTGGCATAAAGAGCCAAAATTTGTTCGTCAAATTCAGTGATGCGTGTTTGCCCTTTGCGAATAAGTTGAGGTTCGAATGTACTATTTCGGTCACGTGGCGTACTAATTTCAACTTCACCGAAATTACCCTTTAGGCTCTTAGAAGAATAGCCATTACGACTATTTCCTGTATTCTTTCCTTCAACAGCATGCTTTTGATAACCAAGATGCTCATCTAATTCAGCATCCATCGCACGTTCTACGGTGAGTTTTAGCAAGTGCTTGCTTAGCGCCGCTCGATCTTTTTCAGTTTTGATTGATTTCAACAATTCATCCAGTAATTTTTTATCAATAGTAAATTGTTGTTCCATTGCTTAGTCCTTATTTATCAGCTTCGCTTATGATTAAAGGGATAATTTTTAAGCCGAATTAAATTAAATAATTTCCCAAATCCGTAGGTTGGATACTCAGCAGAATAATTTTTTGATAACGACTCAATCATTTGGTCACCTGATTTTTTCTTAGGTTTATAACGATAAGTTTTACGATCCATCGTGATAACGCGACACGCTTGACTGATGCTCACGCTATAGTTAACTATCAACTCATCTACGATTTCACGCCGCTCAGATCCACGTGGTACTTTTTTTCAAGCACCTCCTTAAGTAACTCATGATCCATACTCAAGGTCGCATACATTTTTTTTAAACGGGTATGTTCATCTTCTAGCTGACGTAGGCGCTTCAATTCTGATAGCTCCATATCCCCGTATTTTGTTTGCCACGTATAAATTGTGCTTTCTCCAATTCCATATTTACGGGCTAATTCAACCGCTGGAACTCCCGCTCCATACTCTTTCAGCACGGTGATAATTTGTGATTCACTAAACTTTTTCTTCTTCATTTGTTAACTCTCCTGGTCAGTAATTTACCAAAAAACTCTATTTAATGGTTGGGGTATTTTACGGGAGGGTTACCATATAAGATAAAATAAAATTTCAATTTTTTAGGTAAATATTTGCTTTCACATTTTCTTTAATTAGAAGCTAATTTTTTATCCATTTCTTTCTTAAGCTGATCATAATGCCTTTTTAACCCCATAAGCTCTGGACGCCATTCTAAGTATTCTGCTAATTTATTCATAACTATCTTTAATTTTTCTTTTTCGTCATTAAATAAAAGCAAAACTGAAAGTTCTTTGAAAAGATGTTTTTTACCCTGTCTTACTAGAGGAAACCATAGCTCTATTAACTGCTGATCCGTGATATGGCTATCTATATATGGAATAGCAAACTCAATAATCAACTCGCTGATTTCTTGAAACATTACATCAACATCTGTTTTGTCGTCATAATGCCACCATTTATCATCCCCATTTAACCATTTTTTGTCTTTTTTTCGATAAACATTTTCTTTAGGAACCAAATCACCAACTCTTGTTTGACAATGGTAATCACCAAATAAAGGATATTCTTTTACTTGCTTTTGCTTAAATTCAGCTAAAAAAAATTCTGCTAATACCCTCGAATAAATAGCCACGTTAATGGTAAATTTAGAAAATTCCTCTCTATTTCTTTGAAAATTGATTATTCCAATATTTTTTTTTGGATTTCTTTTATAAAAACTATTACCTCTCAAAATAAAACCCTGTTGTTTCATTAAGGGTCGCATTAGCTTCAATAAACGATTAAATATTTCTGAATACATTTTTTAATTTCTCCTTCGCTATACACAACAATTTTTACAGTTACTCCATTTAGCAAGGCATCTCAGATACTTACTCAGTATTATTTTATTTCCTACCTAAGCAGTTTTCATTCTTGGATAAGAACCCTGTATCTAAGAAATAGGCACTACGAAGGTATCCATATGAAACTGAGTTCTCGCCTCAACTGAAAGTATTAGTGTTTTAGAATCCAGTAAGAACGCTATTAATGAACTAAACCATTCTGTACAATCATTTTGTAATCAAACATATTTAATACGTTTTTTTAAGTTTCGCTAGTAGATTTCTGTAAGATTTATCATGCCCTCTCTAATAACGACCTTCATTTATTATAGTGATTCTTCTTTTCCTATCATAAGATAAAATTACAACGGTTTATTCAATACAAATTTTATAGAACCAATTTGACCAAGTTACTTAAGGGAGAAATATCAGTAATTAAATTATGAGAAATATCTATTTCGACTAATGAATCTAAACCTTTAAGTGGCGAAAGATCGCTGATAGAGTTAAATGAAAAATTGACATTGGTAATATTTTTACAGTATTCCATACTACCTAAATCGAAAATTTACTGATTGGCTGCATCAAGTCGTCCGATGTAAGTGGTGTATCCAAAGTTTGATGTAAAATTTTATTTAATTGGGGGTCTTTGATTAAGCTATCATCATGTTTCATGGTAATCCTAATTAAATTACATAAAAAACTATGATTTATTTATAACTACTTTTTTTCTTTTAACACCATACAAAATTTACCCTATTTTTTAGTAGGGGATTTTTTTTAGACAATAATGGGCATAAAATTTTTATCTATTATAGCAACCCTTAAATTTATACTTTCAGATTAAAAAGAAGATAACGGGAAGAAGGAAGCGAGTTAAATGCGCAAAAGATTGTACAAACCATTACAAGCGAGCGGTGTAAGGTATTCAGAATTAGGGTTATAGGAATCAGTCAATTGAAATTCTTAACGGTCGTGGAAGCGCAAAAGCAACGTTTTCCTTTCTACCCATTAATTCTTCAACCGGACATTTTTGCCACGTAGGAAATCTTTTTATCTGTTTGACAACTTCTTGCACTAAAAATTCTGGCGCAGAAGCCCCTGCAGTAATACCAATCGATTTTTTCCCAATGAACCAATGGGCTAGAATATCTTTCGCAGAGTCGATTAAATAAGCGGGTTTTCCTAGCCGTTCTGCTAATTCTTTCAATCGATTCGAATTCGAACTATTCACTGAGCCTAAAACGAAAACTATATCACATTGCTGTGTTAATTCTTTAACGGCTTGTTGACGATTTTGAGTCGCATAACAAATATCTTCTTTTTTAGGTGTAGAAATTTTAGGAAAACGCGCTTTCAATGCCTTTACAATCACTTGTGTATCATCCAGTGACAAGGTAGTTTGAGTCACATAACTCAATAAAGAAGGATTTTTAACGTTTAATGAAGCAATATCGTCAAGATTTTCCACTAAATAGATTCCACCGCGAGGATTATCATAATGTCCTAAACTTCCTTCAACCTCAGGATGATCCGCATGACCAATTAAAATGCATTCCTGACCTAAACGATTGTAACGTGCCACTTCCATATGTACTTTAGTCACTAAAGGACATGTCGCATCAAAAATTTTTAAATTGCGTTGTTTAGCTGCTTCTCGAACAGAGAGAGAAACACCATGAGCACTAAAGATAGCGGTTGCACCCATGGGTATTTGTTGGATGTGTTCTACAAAAGTAACGCCTTTTTGTTGTAATTCAGCAACAATCATTCGATTATGGACGACTTCATGACGTACATAAAGAGGCCTTCCAAACAAATGTAATGCCCTTTTGACAATTTCAATAGCGCGATCAACACCGGCACAAAAACCTCTTGGATTCGCTAAAACAATTTTCATATCAAGGTTCTTAAATAAAAAATAAGTTTGGACAGTGTACAAAATAAACTGAGATTTTCGTAACAAAAAAAGAGCTCTTTCTAAACATTAATTTTTGCATAACATGAGAGTGTTCACAAAACTGTGTCATTAATAATTTTATCGTAACTGTAAATTTAATCTGCCATCAAAAAATATCTGTAGTTGAGAGGCAATTAAGGCCCAATTATGCAGGGGCTGGTACCACTTTTCTAGTATTTTTTGACAGGCACAGTAAATTAATTTAAGTAAGGCATTTTCACTAGTAAAAGCGCCTTTATTTTTGGTATATTTACGCACTTGCCGATGAAACCCCTCCACTATATTCGTTGTGTAAACAATACGTCGTAGCTCTTCTGGGTACTTAAAATACTGAGACAAACGCTCCCATTGAGTTTGCCAAGACTTAATCACAGCAGGGTATTTTTTACCCCATTTTTCATCAAGCTCCAATAGGCGATGCTCGGCTAAATCCTTGGAGCTCGCACGATAAACCAATTTTAAATCAGCCATAAAGGATTTTTGATCTTTGCTGGTCACGTACTTTAATGAGTTACGGATTTGATGAATCACACAAAGCTGAATTTCTGTCTGGGGGAAAACCTCAGCAATGGCTTCAGGAAAACCCTTTAATCCGTCAATGCTAGCAATGAGAATATCCTCAACTCCGCGAGCGCACAAATCATTTAAAACGTGTAGCCAGAAACGAGAACCTTCATTTTCAGAAAGATACAGCCCTAAAATTTCTTTACGACCCTGATTGTTAACACCCAAAACCGAATAAAAAGCACGACTACTGACTTTTCCTTCAATACGCACCTTAAAATGCATGGCATCGAGAAATACGATGGGATACACAGATTCTAACGGTCTATTTCGCCATTCCGTTATAACCGGCATTAATTTATCGCTTATCAAGCTAATTTTAGCGGCTGAAACCTCAAGACCATACATATCCGCCAGATGTTCTTGGATCGCCTCATAGCTCATCCCAAGTGCATACAATGACAGTATTTTGTTATCTAAGGACTCGTTTAAAACCGTTTGACGTTTCTTAACCATTTGTGGTTCAAACGTTCCTAAACGGTCTCGGGGTGTTTCTAGCTCAAAACTTTCTGTCCCCGTTTTTAATAACTTACTGGTTTTTCCATTGCGTCGATTTGAGATATCCGTTGCTTTAGATTCTGATAAATGAGCGTCTATTTCCCCCTCTAACGATGCTTCGATAATTTGTTTTATTAACGGCGTTAATATTCCATCTTTTCCTGTTAACGATTCTCCTGATTTTAGCCGTGCTATCGCTTCAGCTTCAAATTCTTTACTGAGTATGGCTTGTTTCATGTCAACTCCTAAAATTGTTGATTTAGTTTAGCGTTGACACAGTTAATTGAATACTCCCCATAACCTCGCCGTTCCAGAATATTCACTGGATTTTTATTCATTATTTTTTTAGAAAGCCTATCCACAACAAAAGAATTAACCGTTTTATAAAAATGGGAATTATTAACATTGGAAGGTCTATTTTTAATAAGCTTAGACCATCGTTCCTCAAGTATTCGTTTAGGTAACGTCGGTAAGGCAATGTTTTTAAATAAATTCAGTTGATTATTTAAAAGATCTCTAAATTCTTTCATTGAGTAACAGTTCTTAGCTGCGCTGATTAAAGCATTCGCTCTTTTTATATGTTTCGCTGGCACACGATAAAATATATTTCTATCCAAATAATTTTTTTTCAAATATGTTATAAAATCATTAATATAGAGATCTAATTTTTGATCTTCATCGATTGCATTGTTTCCTTCAATAATCGATTTTGTAATTTCACGGACCGCTTGATGTTGTTTTAGATTATACGCCAGTTGCAAAGGCGACTGCTTCTCTTTGTTCCAGCTAATAACAGCTTTATTTTGTAATAAGAAAATAATCAGATTAATGTGGTTTCCTCTTACGGCGTAGTGCAACGCTGTATTACCGTCTTCATCTTGTAAATTTATATTTAATTTTTTTTTACCGAGCCAATACTCCAATAATTGGACATCTCCTAGATTCGCTAACACAAATAAACAACCTATTTCCCAATTGGAATTTTCTTTTTGCATTTTTACCTCTTTCATTTATGTTTTTTAATAATATAATCGTTGTCGTTCTATTTTTTTCAATAATATCAAAAGCAATTCTTTAGAGATAGGTTTATAAAAAAAATCATAGATACCTTGCTTGAAAGCCTCACACCGTTCTTCTTTGCTGGCTTCGCCAGAAAACAAAATCAACGGAATATTCAGTTTTTTCAACTGCATTTGTGCCCATAATTGTAAACCATGGAGTCGGGGCATCACGCGATCGCTTAAAACAACAAAAAATCGATCCGGGTGTTGCTGTAAATAATTCCACGCACGTTGCCCATCTTGACAGGCGACATACGCATAGTGAGCCTCCTCTAAATAATGGGTTAATAATTTTAGATTTAATGGGTCATCATCCACAAGTAATATCTGTTTCGGATTTGGTTTTATTATCATTTGACTTCAGATTAAATAATTTTGAAGAAAAAATTTTAATACACTTATTCCATGAAAAATAGAGATCTTTAAAAATACCATTGATATATCGAGGTCCAAATAATAATAAGGCAATCAAAAAAATAAAAAAAAATGATATTAAATTTAATCCCAAAAATTTCATAAACCGTCCTTGTTTAAAATTAAATTAATCTATTTTTTTTATTTTTTTCACCGTTATTAAAAATAATCCGACACACCCTAAGGCGATAATCCATTGATAAATTGGCGTTAAATAAACGTTTTTGTTCATCCAGTTCAACATAACCCAAACCATCCCGGTTATAGCGATCCCTAAACTAATAAACCAAAAAGATTTTTTAGTCGTTTGTTTTTTCTTTTTTTCTGCACAATAAAGACAGTTTGACTTCTTTTTATGACGTAATTCAAGCATTACTTGGTAGATTAAATTGGGAAACTCAGGAAGCTTCTCCAGCCATAAAGGAGCATATTCCCGAATTTTTTTAAAAAAGATCGTGGGCCCCACTTGTCGACGTAACCAGTGTTCTAAAAAAGGCTTTGCGGTACTCCATAAATCTAATTCTGGATACAATTGGCGACCTAAACCTTCAATATTAAATAACGTTTTTTGTAAGAGTATTAATTGAGGTTGCACCTCCATATTAAATTGTCGTGCGGTTTGAAATAATCGTAAAAGTAACTGACCAAACGATATTTCCTTTAAAGGTTTTCCAAAAATAGGTTCACAAACCGTACGAATTGCGGCTTCAAACTCGTTAATTCGAGTGTTTTTGGCAACCCACCCCGATTCAACGTGTAATTGCGCGACGCGACGATAGTCTCTATTAAAAAAAGCAACTAAATTTTCGGCAAGATAACGTTGATCTTCAGAACTTAAACTTCCCATAATACCAAAATCAACACCGAGATATTGAGGATTCTCCTTTTCTTTAGGTGACACGAAAATATTTCCCGGATGCATATCCGCGTGAAAAAAACTATCTCGGAAAACTTGCGTAAAAAAAATTTCAACGCCTCTTTCAGCTAATTTTTTTAAATGAATTCCTTGTTTTTTTAAAGCCGATAGATCAGAAATTGAAATGCCATAAATACGCTCCATGACTAAAACATGATGTGACGTATAAGGCCAATAAACTTCTGGAATATAAAGCAAATCCGAATTTAAAAAATTACGCCGAAGTTGGGAAGCATTCGCTCCTTCACGCAATAAATCTAATTCATTTTTTAAACACGCTTCAAATTCTGCTACAATTTCACGCGGTCTCAGTTGTTTGGCTGGCCGAAAGCAACGTAAAGACAACGACGCTAAAACATATAATAAATCAACATCTCGACTAATTTTTTTATAAATTTTTGGGCGTAAAACTTTAACGACAACGTCTTGGCCCGTAATTAATTTAGCCGCATGAACTTGTGCAATGGATGCAGATGCCAACGGAACAATGTTAAATTCAGAAAATACCTCACAAAGAGGCTTTTTCATATGGGTTTGAACCATTGATTTTGCTTGTTCTCCAGAAAAAGCAGGAACTCGATCCTGCAATTTCGCTAACTCATCCGCAATATCCAGCGGAATAAAATCGCGCCGAGTCGATAACGTTTGACCAAATTTAACAAATATGGGGCCTAAGTCTTCGAGTGCACATCGAATTCTTTTCCCTCGCGGTATTTTTTTATTCACTTTCCAATAGGGATTGAGATAAATAAGAAAACGTAAATGACGAAATACGTGTAGAGAAAAGATGAGTTCATCCAGATTATACCGAAAAAGAACAAAACCTATTTGCATTAAACGAGCTAAACGCGCCATTGACTTCATCATGCACCCTTTTTTTCCAATCTTTGTATTCGAGCCTCTAATCGGGCACAATCATCACGTAACTCATCAATATCAGAAAAAAAAACCTGCAGCTCTTCAGTGGATATCAACCCCTTTATTTCAGTCTGGAGATAATTTGTCAAATTTTCGCTTAGATTTTTCACACTTTCTCTCGCCCAGCGACGTATTGCCTTAAGAAGCTGTATCACCGGATAAGCGGCTGTATCTCCTAAAATTTTGGCTAATTGTTCTTCCCAGTCCATTTCTAGATTTAAAAAAAACGCCCTAAATTGCATTCCAAATGCCATATCACCCGAGACTTGCAGAGGAATATCGATAAGCGCTTTATTCTTTGAAAAAATCAAACGTAAAAAATCAAACGTTGAACCGCGTAATACGAGATCCGCAGGTCCATTATAAATTTTACTTAAGGAAATTGAATCGGATTTAAACTGCCAGTAATAGGTTAAAGGACCCCATTCTATCTTTATGACCTTACCGGATAATTGTCGTAACTGTTCTTTAGACTCAGGGTCTAGATTAAGATAGCAATTAAGGAATGCTTCTTGAATAGACAATAGGTTATTGTTACTCAAAATTTCCACGCTCGATGTAATGCCACTATTCCCCCACTGAGATTATAATATTCACATTCATCAAATCCTGCCGCGAGAATAATACTTTGAAGTGTTTCTTGATCAGGGTGACGACGTATTGATTCGACTAAATAACGGTAACTGGCTTCGTCATTGACAATCCATTTCCCCAACTGAGGCAAAACGTTAAACGAGTAGCGATTGTACAAAACCTCTAAAAAACCTAATAGCGGTTTAGAAAATTCTAAAACAAGTAATCGTCCACCCGGTTTTAAAACGTGATACATGGATCGGAGCGCCCTTTCTTTATGGGTTACATTACGTAATCCGAAAGCGATGCTTAAACAATCAAAACTCGCTTCCGTGAACGGTAAATACTCACCATCCGCTTGAATTGTTATTACTTCTGTTAGACCTGCATTAAGGAGTCGATCACGACCTTTGTTTAACATCGTCGCATTGATATCTAACAAAATAGCCTTGCCTTTTGGACCCACTTGCTGAGCAAATGTCCTTATCAAATCACCTGTACCTCCCGCCACATCGAGTACACACTCTCCTTTGCGAATTTGGGCCAATTGCATTGCAAATTTTTTCCATAACCGATGCAATCCCAATGACATCAAATCATTCATCACGTCATATTTTTCAGCGACAGACTGAAAAACTTCAGCGACTCGATTGTTTTTTTCAGTCACTGGAATCGTCTGATAACCAAAATCGGTCGTTAAAAGTTCATTCATTTGATGATAATGAAAAAAGTTCGTTATTTAATGATTCTATCTTAACGAGCTCATTGATTTTGAGCAAGAAAACGACGTTCAATTCATTCAGAAATTTTAAAGGATGTTCAATACCCCTGTACGGCTAATGTTTTAGACGTGATTCAATAAAAGTTCCAGGGAGAGTAGTATCAGTATATCGACGTAAAACAGTTAATGCATGTTGGCTTTTAACATCCGTCCATAGTTCAAAGGCTTGTAACGGTGTCCATTCATGGATGGGGTCACTCAGCCCACGAATAACATGTAAAATTTCCATCAAACTCACAAAACCGTAACTTAACGCATTATAAAGGGAAGCAGAACGTGCTTTGGATAGATGAGCCACCTGAATATAAGCCGTTTGACCTAATTCAATAAAATATTTAATTTTAACATGTTTTTTTTCAGCCTGTTCCGGAAAAAATCCAGCAAATAATAAGCATTTATCGCCCACCTCGCGCAAACAATCGCGTTGTCTGGCATATTTTTCATTCATCCCTGTTAGAAACTCTTTCGCTAAAATAGAACGGGCGATATCCGGCCTTTGATTATAATGGCCCAATAAAAAAACCAAATAACTTTCAAGTTCATTATTTAATCTGAGATGACTGCTCGATTCCGCTTCTTTTACTAAGGATTGCCATTGAGCTGTCATCGTTGGTTGCAATAAAAACACACCCATGATAAAACCCCTCAGTATTGAATTGTCTTCTTTTAGTGTAGATGACGCTAGCAAAAATGGCTTGTTTTGCGTTATTATGCACTCTTTTTGAACGACCTCATCACTAATCCTAAATTGTTATGATTCAAACCATACGTAATATTGCTATCATCGCCCATGTTGACCACGGAAAAACCACGCTCGTGGATAAGTTATTACAACAATCCGGCACACTGTCCAGCCGAGCAGCAACCGTGGATCGTATTATGGATAGTAACGATTTAGAACGTGAACGCGGTATTACTATCCTTGCAAAAAACACATCGATAACATGGCAAGGTTATCGTATTAACATTGTCGACACCCCGGGCCATGCTGACTTCGGTGGGGAAGTAGAACGTATTTTGTCCATGGTCGACTCCGTCTTACTCCTTGTTGATGCGGTCGACGGACCGATGCCTCAAACCCGATTTGTGACCCAAAAAGCGTTTGCCAAAGGCTTAAAACCTATTGTTGTTGTTAATAAAATTGATAGGCCAAGCGCCAGACCCGATTGGGTCGTTAATCAAGTATTTGATCTATTTGATAGGTTAGGTGCAACGGAAGAACAACTTGATTTCCCCATTATCTATGCGTCCGCTTTGCAGGGTTATGCGACATTGGATCTTAAAAATCCGAGTTCCCATTTGGATCCATTATTTGAAACCATTATTAATAAAGTCAATCCTCCCAGAGTCGATCCAGAGGGAGGTTTTCAAATGCAAATTACGACACTGGATTATTCGAGTTATGTCGGCACCATTGGTATTGGTCGTATTCAAAGAGGATGTGCCCAAGCGAACATGCCGGTTACACTCATCGACCGAGAAGGAAAAACGCGATCGGCACGTATATTACAAATTTTAGGTTATCACGGTCTAGAACGTATTGAAATCGAACACGCACAGGCTGGAGACATTGTCGCTATTACGGGTATTGATACGTTAAATATCTCCGATACTTTATGTGATCCTCATTTTGTAGAAGCGTTACCTGCATTAATTGTCGATGAACCCACGATGAGCATGACCTTTCAAGTCAATAACTCGCCTTTTGCAGGTAAAGACGGGAAATTTGTTACGAGCCGACAAATTAAAGAACGACTGGATAAAGAACTCCTTCATAACGTAGCACTTAAAGTCGAAGATACGGACGATCCCAATCGATTTCGCGTCTCGGGTCGCGGAGAACTGCATTTATCAATACTCATTGAAACCATGCGTCGCGAAGGATATGAGCTCGGTGTCTCTCGTCCTGAGGTGATTTTGAAAGAAATAGACGGTGAGCTGAAAGAACCCTATGAAAATCTCACGGTCGATCTAGAAGAGCAACACCAAGGTCCTATTATGGAAAAATTAGGAAGTCGGCGTGGTGATCTCCTTGATATGATAGCGGATGGAAATGGACGTGTCCGATTAGATTATAAAATACCGACACGTGCTTTATTTGGTTTTCGTACAGAATTTTTAACGGCGACTTCCGGCTTAGGGTTAATGCATCATGTTTTCTGTCATTATGGTCCCCTAAAAAAAGGAACCCTTGCGAGCAGAGTCAATGGTGTCCTTGTCGCAAACCAACTCGGTAAATCAACTGGATTCTCTTTATTTAATTTACAAGAGCGCGGAAAATTATTAATTGGACCGCAAACCGATGTCTATGAAGGAATGATCGTTGGCATTCATTCGCGTGATAATGACTTAGTTGTGAATGTGGTGAAAGGGAAACAACTGACCAACGTCCGCGCATCTGGTTCCGATGAGAATATTATTTTAACGCCCCCCCTCACATTTTCTTTAGAACAAGCACTCGAGTTTATTGCAGATGATGAGTTACTCGAAGTCACCCCTCATTCCTTGCGCCTGCGAAAAAAATTTTTAAAAGAGCATGAGCGTAAACGTTCCAGCCGAGATGCCTAAGCAACATTCTCCTTAGGCTTCATTAAATTTTAAGAGTCCTATCTCGACTTATAAAAGCTGTTGTATACTTCTTATGAAAATTTATTTTAAACCTATTTTGGGACATTAACGTGGCGGCAAAAAACCTAGAAGAAATCGTTTCCTTATGCAAACGCAGAGGATTCATATTCCCTAGTGCCGAAATTTATGGCGGTCTACAAGGTGTCTATGATTATGGCCCCCTCGGTGTGGAACTAAAAAACAATCTGAAAATGGCCTGGTGGAAATCTAATGTTTATGAACGTGATGATATCTATGGTTTAGACTCTGCTGTTTTAACGCATCAAAAAATTTTTTATTATTCTGGCCATGAACGTACTTTCGCTGATTTATTAGTCGATTGTAAACAGTGTAAAAAACGCTGGCGTTTTGATCATCTTAAAAAAGGACAATGTGAAACCTGCGGTTCAACCCAGCTTACAGAACCGAGGACCTTTAATATGATGTTTAAAACGACGATAGGGCCTCTCGAAGACTCCAATGCATTTGCTTATTTACGCCCTGAAACGGCGCAAGGAATATTTACTAATTTTAAAAATATAATGGATTCGATGTCACCAAGATTTCCTTTTGGTATAGCCCAAATAGGTAAAGCATTTCGAAATGAAATTACCCCTCGTAATTTCATTTTTAGAGTCCGAGAATTTGAGCAACTTGAAATTGAATTTTTTGTTAAGCCGGGTGAGGATGAAAAATGGCATCACTATTGGGTTGAATCCCGTTTAACCTGGTGGAAAAATCAAGGGTTAAATCCTCAAAGATTAAAATTATTAAATCAAAACGCTTCTGAATTGGCACATTATGCAAAAGCAACCACGGATATCCTTTATAAATTCCCACATGGATTTGAAGAGTTGGAAGGAATTTCTAATCGTACGGACTATGATTTAGGTTCGCACACACAAGGCCAAAATGGATTAAATATCCATGCTAATATCTCCGTTAATAAGGAAAGTATCGCAAAATTATCTGTGCAGGATCCGCCAGGTTCCCATTTTATACCTTACGTGATTGAACCCTCGGCAGGATTAGACAGAGGCGTGCTCGCACTACTGACCGAGGCTTACGAAGAGGAAACATTGAAAGACGGAAAAAAACGTTTCGTATTAAAAATACAACCTCATCTCGCTCCCGTCAAAATCGCTATTATCCCGTTGAAAAAAAATGATAGTGGCTTAGTCGAAAAAGCAAACGTACTGAAACACGCTATACAGGTTTTAGGTTTAGGCCGCATTGCCTTTGAAGATACTGGAAATATTGGAAAAAGTTACCGTCGCCATGACGAAATAGGCACTCCGTTGTGCATTACGATTGATTTTGACACGATAGGTAAAAGCAAAAATGTTGAAAATCATGACACCGTCACGGTCCGTTATCGGGATAGTATGGAACAAACACGTATTCATTTATCTGAACTTGAAAATTATATAAAAAACTACTTTTCTTATTAATTGTTGATTCTATTTCTGACGTAATAAGTGCAATTACTTACTTATCTTACGGTAAACGCGTATAATAGCGCTATTATTAAACAATAAACGAGGGACATTGTGTCTTCATCTCATTCCAATTTTTTAACGACTTATCGAGCCCATAGCCAGCAACGTGCGCTTCAAGGACTCCCTCCGCTTCCTCTGGATGCAATGCAGGTTACTGCCTGTATTGAACTCATTAAAAATCCTGTTTTTTCACAAGAAGCAGAATTTTTAATCCAATTATTAGCTGAACGAGTCGGACCAGGAGTCGACCCCGCAGCGTATGTAAAAGCCGGATTTCTTGCCGCTTTAGCAAAAGGTGAAATCAATTCACCTTTTATAACGCCTCTTTTCGCGACAAAACTCCTCGGAACCATGTTAGGTGGATACAATGTGCCTGTTCTTATTGAATTACTTGATAATAAATCGGATGAATTAGCACAGACATCAGCCGAGCAATTGGCGCATACTTTATTAATATTTGATGCCTATCATGATGTCATCACAAAATCCAAACAAGGCAATCGTTATGCGCAAGAAGTGGTTGACGCGTGGGCCAATGCAGAATGGTTTCTTTCTAAGCCAGCGCTTCCAAATAAGTTGACGTTATCTATTTTTAAAGTCGGCGGTGAAATCAATACGGACGATCTTTCCCCGGCGACTGAAGCATGGAGTCGTCCTGACATCCCTTTACATAGCTTAGTGATGTTACGTAATCGTATGCCCAATGCATTAGAAATTATCCAGGAATTAAAACAAAAAGGGCATCCTATTGCCTTTGTTGGTGATGTTGTTGGTACCGGTTCATCCCGCAAATCCGCCATTAATTCTCTCTTATGGCATATTGGTTATGCAATTCCTTTTATCCCTAACAAAAATCGTGGGGGAGTTATTCTTGGTAGTAAAATTGCGCCTATATTTCGAACCACTGCTGAAGATTCCGGTGCATTTCCTATCGAAGTTGATGTCAGTCAACTTCAGATGGGTGACATTATCCACCTCTATCCTTACGAAGGACGAATTGAAAATGAACGCTCTAAAGAAGTTGTGCATTTCACACCGAATTTCACACTGATGGATGCCGTACGTGCAGGCGGTCGAATTTCTCTGATTATTGGTCGTTCATTGACGGATAAGGTACGAACGACGCTCTCTTATTCTCTTTCTAACGCATTTAATCGACCTGAAATAATGCGCCCAAATAAACAACGGTTTACGTTGGCTCAGAAAATAGTCGGCAAAGCGTGTGGAATAACCGGTGTGAGTCCCGGAACCTATTGCGAACCCAAAATGACAACGGTCGGTTCACAAGATACGACTGGACCGATGACAAGAGATGAACTTAAAGAATTGGCTTGTCTTGGGTTTTCAGCTGATCTTGTCATGCAAAGCTTCTGTCATACCGCCGCTTATCCAAAACCTGTCGATATCGAAACTCAACATAATTTACCTAATTTTTTTTCTTCTCGCGGTGGGATTGTTTTAAACCCAGGTGATGGGATAATCCATTCTTGGCTTAACCGAATGCTTTTACCGGATACAGTGGGCACAGGAGGAGATTCACACACCCGTTTCCCTATCGGAATCAGCTTCCCAGGTGGCTCCGGTGTGGTTGCTTTTGCAGCAGCCATGGGGGTAATGCCTATAACAATGCCAGAGTCCGTATTAATCCGATTTACTGGTGAAATACAACCGACGATTACCCTCCGTGATCTCGTTAATTCAATCCCCTATATTGCTTTACAGCGAGGCTTACTGACACTGGAGTGTAAAAATAAAAAAAATATCTTTTCAGGTAGAGTATTAGAAATCGAAGGTTTACCTCATCTTAAAGTTGAACAAGCGTTTGAATTGGCAGATGCATCTGCTGAACGTTCCGCAAATGGTTGTACGGTACGTTTAAGCAAAGAGCCGATTATTGAATATTTAAATTCCAATATCGCTCTTCTTAAATGGATGATAAAAAAGGGTTATCAGGATATTCGGAGCTTAACCCGCCGAATTGAGGCAATGGAAGCGTGGCTCAAAAATCCCACTTTATTAGAGCCGGATCCCGACACTGAATATGCTGAAATCATTGAAATCGATCTCAATCAGATCAAAGAGCCTTTATTAGCGTGTCCCAATGATCCAGACAATATCAAACCATTATCTGCCGTCTCACAAACAAAGGTTGACGAGGTATTCATTGGTTCCTGCATGACCAATATCGGACATTACCGCGCAGCAGGCAGTTTACTAAAAACCCTTAATAACCCTTTACGGACCGTATTATGGATAGCACCACCCACTAAAATGGATGCCCATCAATTAATGCAGGAAGGCTACTATGCTATCTATGGACGTGTAGGCGCACGAACGGAAATGCCCGGTTGTTCTTTATGTATGGGAAACCAAGCCAGAGTACATAATGGCGCAACTGTCGTTTCTACCTCCACTCGAAATTTCCCAAATCGTATGGGAAAAGAGGCTAATGTCTATTTAGCTTCAGCGGAATTATCTGCAATAACCGCAATTTTAGGCTATATTCCGAACGTCGATGAATATAAAGAAAAAATGAAATTTATTGATACGATGCACAAAAACATTTACCGCTATTTGAATTTTGATAAACTCGCCGGTTATTAAACATTTCTAATAAACAGTAATTTTTAAAAAGCGTGAGCATTAAGGACCTTCATTCTTATAAATTAAACCGTTTAAAAATTTTTTCCGGTATACACTGAATAAAGAACATAATAAATCTCCACACTGTGGGGATATACACACTTTCTTTATTTTTATCCAATGCATTTATAATTTTAACGGCTGTTTTTTTCGGATTTGCCGCTAACCTCAGCGGATATTTTCCACCAAAAACCATTTTAGTATCAATTAACCCTAATTTAACCGTTAATACTTTTATTTTAGAAAGATGCAACCGATTACGTAATCCTTGTAAATAAGCCGTTAATCCTGCTTTGCTTGCACCATAAGTATAATTGGGTTTGCGTCCTCTATCTCCTGCAACGGAACTTAGCCCAATAATAAAACCATCTTCCTTGCTATTGAGGTAATCGGCAAATAACTCAAGAAAAGTAATCGGCCCTGTAAAATTAGCGTTAATGACTTTCTGATAATCTAATTGATCAATCAACCCCACAGCCATTAATACTCCATCAATAAAACCCATTTTATGAATGACGTTCTCAAAAAAAGAAGCATGTGAATCAAGTTGCGTAATGTCAAAAAAAGAATAATGCACATTGCTATTAAACCGAAGTTCAAGATCGGATGCAATGCGCTTTAGCTCCTCAACATCTCGACTCGCCAGAAAAAGCGTGCAGTGTCTCGACGCAAAAATCTCACTACACGCTCTTGCGATGGAAGAAGTAGCACCTAAAATAAGTACAGACTGCATAGAAATAAAAAAGCTTCACCCATTACTTTATACTCTATAATATACCCGATACGATAATAGGCTATTTAAAAATAATCAATAATTATTATCTAAAATCTAGGTATTTGCTTTTTTTAAAAATTCAGAAATTATTGTAGACTGATACTTTTCTTTATGTATCAAAATATGAAACTCTCGACTTAAGTTTAGAAATGGTATTTTTAATTCCACTAAACTTTTATTTTTTAAAGCATCTTCAACAACAAATCGGGAGAGACAACTTATTCCTAAGCCCGCTTGCGTTGCTTGTTTTAGGGCTTCGGTATCATCCAATTCCAAAAAAGGACGAATTTTTCCACCCATTTTTTCTTCTAATTTTCCACGAATACTCGAATTTTGTTTTCTTAATAACCAACGTGCATTAACAACATCCGACAATGTTAATTTCTTTTTTTTACTTAACGGATACTTAGGCGCAGCAACAATAACCAATTCGTCTTTTTTCCAAGGATAGGTATGAACTTTATCTGAAAAACAATTTGCTTCTATTAAAGCGATATCGATGTTAAAAGCAAATAATTTTGACAATATGGCTTTAGTCGTTGCTATTTTAAGATTGATTTGAATATTTTTATACGACTGGGTTAGTTCAGAAATAAGTTTAGGTAATAGATAATTACCGATTGTTTTACTTGCTCCTATAAATAATTGACCGGATAACGCTTTTTTTTTATTGTTTGCCATCATATCTTTGAGTTCTGAGATTTGCGATATAATGCTACTTGCTTTGGGTAACAACACTCTTCCTCGCTCGTTTAAAAATAATTGTTTACCGTGTCTATCAAATATATAACCCTTTAATTGTCCTTCTAGTGCGGCAAGTGCCATACTACAAGCTGATTGAGACAAATACATTTCTTTTGCAGCATGACTAACATTCCCTGTCTTAGCAATTGCGACAAAAACTTCAAGTTGTTTTAGAGTAATACGCATAGCTTTTAAATAGTCAATAATGGAGTTTTCAATAAAATAAATTAAGTAATCTATAATACCGGAATACACACGCGATGACTATGAGCATTATTAAAATCAAACACTATAAAAACAATTAAATTTTTTGAATAACCATTTCTTACATCACCAAAATTTTTGTAACCTTATGTTAGAAAAAATAGGCCTTGCATTTAATTGTTTATATCACTGAAAACAGCTTGCAAGAAACCAAGTAATCTTTTAGGCTACTTATAATTAAACGTTCTTATTCCATTATTTATTTTTAAAAAATAGAATTTTTTGAGTGATAAGAAATAATATAGAATCATGAGTCAATGCTTTACTTTTTATCTGCAAGAACATTAACTACATTAATTAAAGAAAAAGAAATTTCTTGTGTTGAAGTTATTCACGCTTTCTTAGATCGTATTCAACACGTAAATTCTAAACTTAATGCACTTATTCAATGTGAAAATCCCGAAGTAATTTTAGAAAAAGCGCGTTTAGCGGATAAAAAATTATCTAAAAATCAACCCCTCGGTCCTTTACATGGTGTCCCTATTACGATTAAAGATTGTTGTAAAGTCAAAGGATTTACGAACAGTAAAGGAAGCTGTGGATATTCTGTATTCGCTCGAGAAGATGCCACTGCCGTTGCTCGATTAAAAGCGGCCGGTGGAATTGTTTTAGGTATAAGCAATGTCCCGGAATTCAATATTGCCTACGAAACGGATAATGATCGTTATGGCAAGACATTAAATCCTTATGATTTAAGCCGTACACCGGGCGGAAGTAGCGGCGGGGAAGCAGCGATTATTGCGGCGGGAGGCTCCGTTATTGGTCTTGGTTCAGATGGTGCAGGAAGCATTCGCCAACCGGCTCATAACACCGGTATCGTCGGTTTAAAACCCACGCGCGGCTTAATTCCTCGTTCAGGATTCGTACCCTCTGATGGTAGCGGCTTATCGCGATCATTAATAACGTTTGGTCCTATGGCACGATTTGTAGAGGATATTGTTTTAACATTACCGTTATTATCGGGACCTGACCCGACTGATCCAGATGCCATGCCCATTTCTATTCCAAAAGCTCCCATCCACTGCAAAAATTTACGCGTAGCTTTTTATTCAGATAATGGGATTGTCTCTCCTTGTCAGGCCACATTACAAACAATTAATCAAGTCGTAGAGGGTTTACAAAATGAAGTAAAAGACATCGAATATCAATGTCCCCCTTATTTAAACGAACTGTATACCTTGATTACAGAAACATTTATTTTAGGTGGCGATAGAGGACTTGGATTAAAAAATCTAATTAAAAATTTGGGTATTAATAAACCTTCAAGGCTTTTAAAAGAATTTTTAGCCATTGCTCGTCAATGCGAATTTTCTATTACTGAATTACATCGACGCTTGCGACGTATTGATGAATTACGTATTTCTTTAGAAAAATTTTTTATTCCCTATGACATCATACTCTGCCCTGTTGCTGCAACGCCTGCAAAATTACTTGGTCGTTCTTTTATTGAAGGCCATGATTTTAGTTATCTGAGCCTTTACAATTTAACAGGCTGGCCCGTTTTAACCCTACGTTGTGGTTCTTCTAAGGAGGGTTTACCAATAGGTGTGCAAATTGTTGCTAAACCCTGGCATGATAATTTAGCACTTATGATTGGACAAAAACTAGAAGTTTTATGGGGTGGCTGGCAGAAACCCGATTTATTCTCTTAAGATCAGCAAAAAACGCCTATCGCCTATGAACCCCTGCTATACTTAAAAACAGACTTAAGGGGAAGTTAAATGATTTGGGTGATTCGCTTAAATAGTAGTTTATGTCATGTTCATTCTTACGAACCTAAAAATCACACATTAAGTTTATTAAAAAATTTTGAAAACCCGAGCGCTAAACTAAAAGAAAGCGATTTAGTTTCAGATAGACCCGGTCATTATCAAACCATGCATTCTGCAAAAGGCGCCTATGAACCACCAACGAGCCCTCACGAAGCAGAGCTTGATCAGTTTACTAAAAACATTGCTCATTTTTTAAAAAAAAGCTTAGATAACCATCAATACACTCAGCTTATTTTATGCGCTGCCCCTCATGCGGGTGGTATTTTACTGAACCATCTCGATAAACAGGTTACGCACGTCTTATTAGTTAATATCAAAAAAAATTTTGTTGGTGAAGACGATGCGGTACTTATTAACTATTTAAAAGAAAATTGGTGGGATATTATCCGTTCCAATAAAATCTAAGTGCACCCCAAAAACCACTAAAATAGGCACGTTTCTAATGATTTAGCTTCTTTTTTTTCGCGGGCGTTTCCAGTTTGAAACGGTTTTTATCTCAGCTCTATTTAACGTTAATTTTCCCGCAGGAATATCTTTATTTAAGGTCGATCCAGCCCCTATTGTTGCGCCTTTTCGTATGCGAATCGGTGCAACTAAGGCCGTATTAGAGCCAATAAACACATCATCTTCTATTTGTGTTTGATGCTTCACGGCTCCATCATAATTACAGGTAATAGTCCCTGCGCCAATATTGACATTTTTGCCTATATTCGCATCACCGATGTAACTTAAATGATTAATTTTAGTTTCTCGTTCTATCTGACTTTCTTTAACTTCAACAAAATTCCCTATATGAACATTCTTTTTAAGTTCTGTTCCAGGGCGAATACGGGCGTAAGGCCCAATAATGCAGTTATCACCAATCACGGCATCTTCAATGAATGAATAAGGTTTAATCTCAACATTTTTCCCAATTTTGACATTTTTCAAAATGGTATGTGGACCAATAAAACTATTCGCGCCTATTGTATTTTTTCCTTCTAAAATAACGTCGATGTCAATGATGACATCCTTTTCAGCAACTAATTTTCCACGAAGATCAAATCGGTTGGGGTCGCGTATTGTCACACCGGATAACATCAGTTTTTCAGCAGCAGATTGTTGAAAAAAACGTTCGAGTTTTGCTAATTGTACCCGATCATTGACCCCTTGCATTTCACCATCAATAGTGAGCGGTAGCGTTACTATTTCTATCTTCTCCTCTACAGCCATTGTAATAATATCCGTTAAATAGTATTCGCCTTGGGCATTCATTTTTTTTATTTTAGGTAACCAACGCCTTAATAATTTTACAGGGACGTAAAAAATTCCACTATTTACTTCTTTTATCTTTTTTTGCTCTGGAGTCGCTTCTTTTTCTTCAACAATTTGAATGACTTTTCCGTACTGATCACGTAAAATACGTCCTAAACCAAAAGGGTGTGTCGTTGTTAACGTAATTAAACCCATTTGATGCGTGTTGGTTGTATGCAGTAATTTTTGTAATGTTTTTAAACTGACTAAAGGCGTATCACCTAATAATATTAATAGTTGACTTTCATCTTGTTTAATTTCTAGAAGTGCTTGAGCAACCGCATGACCGGTGCCTAATAATTCCGTTTGCTTAACCCAATGAACCGCTAAATGACCTAAACAATCAAGAACTTGGTTTCCACCGTTTCCATAAACCACATAGATATTATTAGGATTCAAACCTTTAACGGTCTCAACAATATACTGCAATAACGGTTTATCGGCTAATTTATGTAATACTTTGGGCAAAGTAGAATGCATACGCTTTCCATGGCCTGCTGCTAAAATAATGACATCTAATTTCATGTTTTCAAATCAAGCCTATTTTAAAACCATTACTTTGCCGGATTATCTATTTAATCTTAATTACTGTAAAAAATAAAAATTTCCTTCTATAATTTTTAACAGAATTAAATTCTACTGCCTAATTTTTTCTTTAATTTAGAAATAACCTGTAATTGGGCAACTGCTTGCGCTAATTCTGCTGTCGCTTTTGCGTAATCAATATCCGATTGTTTGTCATTTAATATTTTTTCTGCATGTTCTTTTGCTTCTAATACGGCCAACTCATCTAAATCTGCTGCCCGTATAGCCGTGTCAGCCAATATGCTAACCATTTGTGGTTGAACTTCTAAAATACCACCCGAAATGTACAGTATTTCATCCTCTCCTTCCGGTTTTACAATGCGCACAGAACCCGGCTTTAACGCGGTTAATAATTGGGTGTGACCCGGATAAATACCAAGCTCGCCTAATAAACCCACCGCGATGATGTGCGTTGCTTCACCTGAAAAAATCTCGACTTCAGCGCTAACAATCTCAATCTGCATTGTTTTCATCATGACATTCTCATAAATCTACAAGGCTTTTGCTTTAATTTCCACTTCATCGATACTTCCAACCATGTAAAACGCGAGTTCGGGATAATCATCAAACTCACCATTTAAAATCGCTTTAAAACCACGAATTGTCTCTCTAAGGCTGACATATTTTCCTGGAGATCCGGTGAATATTTCAGCAACAAAAAAAGGCTGAGATAAAAAACGTTGTATCTTTCTAGCCCGCATAACCGTCAATTTATCGTGCTCTGATAATTCATCCATACCTAAAATAGCAATAATATCCTTTAACTCTTTAAACCGCTGCAATGTTTTTTGTACCGCCCGCGCAACGTCATAATGTTCTTGCCCAACAATCAACGGATCCAATTGACGGCTATTCGAATCTAACGGATCTATTGCTGGATAAATACCCAGTTCAGCAATTTGGCGTGATAATACGACCGTTGCGTCGAGGTGTGCAAAAGTCGTTGCGGGTGAAGGATCGGTCAGATCGTCCGCTGGAACATAAACCGCTTGAATAGAAGTAATAGAACCTGTTTTTGTTGACGTAATACGCTCTTGTAAAGCACCCATTTCTGCGGCTAAGGTTGGTTGATACCCCACAGCAGAAGGCATACGTCCTAATAATGCAGAGACTTCGACGCCAGCCAAGGTATAGCGATAAATATTATCTATAAATAATAAGATATCGCGACCTTCATCACGGAAATATTCGGCTACTGTCAAACCTGTTAATGCGACGCGTAAACGATTACCTGGCGGTTCATTCATTTGACCATAAACTAATGATACTTTATCTAACACGTTGGATTCTTTCATCTCATGGTAGAAATCATTACCTTCCCGTGTTCGTTCTCCAACACCTGCAAATACAGAATATCCACTATGTTCAATCGCAATATTACGTATCAATTCCATCATGTTAACGGTTTTACCAACACCTGCGCCGCCAAACAAACCAACCTTTCCACCTTTAGCAAAGGGACAAAGTAAATCAATGACTTTAATCCCTGTTTCAAGTAATTGCTCATTCACGGCTTGTTCAGAAAAAGTGGGGGGCTTGCGATGAATCGGTAAACGAATTTCTTCATGGATAGGACCTGCTTCGTCGATAGGCTTACCTAATACATCCATGATTCGACCTAAAGTCTGCTTCCCGACAGGCACACTAATCGGTGCTTTGGTATTCATGACTTTTGTTCCACGCTTTAAACCATCGCTCGTACCCATCGCGATAGTTCGTACAATACCGTCACCTAGCTGTTGTTGGACCTCTAACACTAAATCATGGCCATCAACGGTTAACGCATCAAAAACTTTGGGAATCTCGCCTCTTGGAAATTCGACATCGATAACGGCACCAATAATTTCGACGATAGACCCAATGGGTTTGATTGACTTCATCATAAGATTACTCTTCATTATTTATTCATATAAAATTTATCTAAACAGCTTCAGCACCCGCCACTATTTCAGCTAATTCTTTGGTAATAGCAGCCTGACGCGCTTTATTATAAGCTAACTGTAAATCATTTATTAATTCACCGGCATTATCTGTCGCGCTTTTCATCGCGACCATCCTGGCCGCTTGCTCGCACGCAGTATTTTCTACTACGCTTTGATAGACTTGTGATTCAATATAACGTGTCAGGACTAATTCCAATAAGGGCTTCGCATCCGGCTCATAAAGATAGTCCCAACGATAATTAATTTCTGATTTTTCAGAAGGTAAAATAGGTAATAAGGATAGCTTCTGTGCTTTTTGCGTCATCGTATTAATAAATTCATTATAAAAAATAGTTACGCTATCTAATTTATTTTGTTTATATGCATCCAATAAAACTTTAATAACACCAATTAAATCGTGTAATTGTGGTGTATCCCCCAAATGACTGGCCTGTGCAACAATATGACCACCGACACGTTTAAAAAACGCTTCTCCTTTTCCGCCGATAATCGCCAAATCGACATCCATCCCTTTAGATTGACATATTCGAAACTCTTGTAAAACTAACTTCAGTAAGTTGGTATTCAATCCACCGCACAAGCCTTTATCGGTTGTAATGATAAGAAAGCCAGACCGTTTTAACTCCCTCATTTGTAAATAGGGATGTTTATATTCGGCATGACTACTTGCAACATGATTGACTAAATCAAGCATTTTATGCGCATAGGGCCGGGAAAGCGTCATACGATCCTGTGCCTTTCTCATTTTACTCGCAGCGACCATCTCCATGGCTCGGGTTATTTTCTGAGTCCCTTTAATGCTCGAGATTTTACCACGTATTTCTTGCGCAAAACTCATCAGTTGATCACCACGTTTGTGTCGTTTTAAAGGCAGTAATAGCACGATTTAACGCGTTCACTATCGTCTCATTATAATCGTCTTTTTGATTAATTTGTTCTAAGCAGGCCATTTCTTCTGAATGCATATAAGCTAACAACCCTTCAGAAAAAGCGACTATTTTAGTCAATTCAATATCATCTAAATAACCTTTATCCACAGCAAACAACAACACAGCCATTTCAGCAACACTTAACGGCGAATATTGCTTTTGTTTTAAAATTTCAGTAACACGCTGCCCCCGTTCAAGCTGTTTACGGGTCACTTCATCTAAATCAGACATAAACTGCGAGAACGCAGCAAGTTCGCGATATTGAGCTAAACTTAAGCGAACACCTCCACCTAATTTTTTTATAATTTTGGTTTGTGCCGCGGAACCTACTCGAGAGACCGATAAGCCGGCATTAATTGCAGGGCGTATCCCCGAATTAAATAAATCAGTTTCTAAAAAAATTTGACCATCTGTAATGGAAATAACATTGGTCGGAACAAAAGCTGAAACATCTCCCGCTTGCGTTTCGATAATGGGTAAAGCGGTTAACGAACCTGTTTTTCCCTTTACACGGCCATTCGTCGCTTTTTCGACAAACGCTTCATTAACTCGCGCTGCGCGCTCAAGCAAACGTGAATGTAAATAAAAAATGTCTCCTGGATAAGCTTCTCTACCTGGTGGACGTCTCAATAATAATGATATTTGCCGATAAGCCCACGCTTGTTTTGTTAAATCATCATAAATAATCAGTGCATCTTCACCTTGGTCACGAAAATACTCTCCCATCGCACATCCCGCATAAGGAGCAATAAACTGTAATGCGGCAGAATCAGCCGCGTTGGCGGAGATAATAATCGTATGTTTTAACGCATCTTGTTCTTCTAACTTACGCACGACAGCAGCAATCGATGACGCTTTTTGGCCTATCGCCACATAAATACATTTTACGCCCGTGTCTTTTTGATTAATAATTGCATCAATGGCCAAGGCCGTTTTTCCTGTTTGTCTATCGCCTATAATTAATTCGCGCTGACCACGACCGATAGGTACCATACTATCAATAGCCAATATTCCTGTTTGCAGCGGTTGCGAGACACTTTGACGCCAAATAACACCGGGCGCAATTTGTTCAATCGGCGATTTTTTTTCAGTTTCAATAGTTCCGCGACCGTCGATAGGATGCCCTAAAGCATTAACAACCCGACCTAACAACGCTTCGCCGACCGGAACTTCCAAAATACGCCCGGTACATTTAACCGTTTGACCCTCACTTAATCCTTCATAGTCTCCTAAAACAACCGCGCCGACAGAATCTCGCTCTAAATTTAAAGCAAGTCCATAACATTGAGATGAAAACTCAATCATTTCGCCCAGCATTACGTCATTCAAGCCATAAATACGTACAATCCCATCACGCAGGCTGACAATAGTTCCTTCTGTTCGCGTTTCTGTAGAAATATCAAATTTCTGAATACGTTCTTTGATTATTTCATTAATTTCAGATGTGGTTAATTGTTGCATAGCCTATACCGCCCCTTAATTCACTAATATTGCATGTAAGCGTTCTAATTTGCCACGTACAGATCCGTCGATGACTAAATCTCCGACTCGAACGATCAATCCACCCAATAAACTTTTATCAATGCGATGGGTTAATTTTATATGACGCTGTAACCGCGCGGATAATTTTTTTTCTAATGTTTGTTCTTCCAGTTTAGTTAACGGTACAGTGGAAAAAGCATAAGCGCTAACTTCCTTCGCTTCTCGAGCCTTATATTGCTTAAATAAATCTTCAACCGTTGGAAGTACTAATAATCGTTGATTAACCGCCATCAGTTTTAAAAAGTTTTTCCCAAAAGGGAAAATAACTGGCTTACATAATTCCAACAAACATTCATAGGCCATTTTTTTATCGATACATGGATTTTTTAATAGCGTTTGCATCGACTTTTCTTTAATAACACGCACAGCCTGCTTAAGTAAAAGAGACCACGCGGACAGGTCATTTTTATCCAGCGCACAGTGAAATGCTGCTTCGGCATAAGGTCTAGCAATGGATACGAAATCAGTCATTAAATTTCTTCCAACGATTGTTTAACGAGGGCATGCTGAGCAACACTATCCAGCGATTGCGCCAAAATTTTCTCCGTGGCTATAATCACTAAATTAGCAACTTCCGCACGCAATTTCTGTTGTGCAGCCTGCCATTCTTGTTGGATGTCAGCTCGAGCTATCGCTAATAACCGCTCATTTTCGAGTCTTATTTGTTCCTTAGACTCTTCAGACAATTGGTTAGCGCGTTTATTCGCTTGTTCAATAATATCAGCCGCCTCGTGTTTCGCTTTCTGTAAATATTCATTGGCCTTTAATTGAGCTAATTCTAAAGCCTGTTGCCCACGCTCTGCAGCCGCTAAACCCTCAGCAATTCGTCGTTCTCGTTCTTTCATTGCGTTGAGTATGGGTGGCCATACAAACTTCATGGTAAACCATACAAAAACAGAAAATGTAATTAACTGGCCTAATAAAGTTATATTAATTTCCACAATATTTTCTCAAGTTTATTATCATTTAGCCTGTTATTGGCTTAGACACCAATTTCAATACTTCGCTTAAAAATGGATTTTTAGCAAAAATTAAATAAAGTCCCATTACAATAGAGATCGCGGCAAATGCATCCACTAATCCCGCCATTAAAAACATACGTAACATTAACATTGGCGTTAATTCAGGCTGTCGTGCGACCCCTTCCAAAAATTTTCCGCCTAAAATACCAAAACCAATCGCGGTCCCTAATGCCGCTAAACCCACTAATAAAGCCGCCGCAATGGCCGTTAAACCTTGGACATTAGCAACTACTTGCGCAACTTCTACCATTTTTATATCCTCTCTTTTATTAATAAATCATTCATGGGTTTGTTCTTGGCCATGCGTTTCATGCGCCATGCTTAAATAAACGATAGTTAACATCATAAAAATAAAGGCTTGAATCACGATAATTAATATGTGAAACACCGCCCAAACACCACCAAAAGTCCACTGTAACCACCAGGGCAACAACGCTACCAAAATAAAAATTAATTCTCCGGCAAATAAATTTCCGAATAACCGAAGTGATAAGGATATAGGCCTTACCAATTCTTCTAATAAACGAAAAATGATATTGATTGGAAAAAGATAGGGGCCAAATGGAGAAACCAACATCTCTTTACTAAGTCCCTTCAGTCCTTTAATTTTCAAATTATAGTAAACGATTAAAATAAACACTGCAATTGACATGCCAAATGTCGTATTCGGATCAGCCGTTGGTACAGAGCGAAAATGGCTCACGCCAACGAACGATAAGATTGTTGGCAAGAGATCAACGGGAAGTAAGTCCATAAAATTCATTAAAAAGACCCAAACAAAGATTGTCAACGCTAAAGGAGCAATTAATTGACTCGATCCATGAAAAGATTCTTTTACGGTTTTATCGACAAATTCAACGAGAATTTCAACAAAATTTTGTATTTTACCCGGAATCTCTTTGCTGGCAGTCATCGCTACCCAGCGAAATAATACTAAAAAAGCGATGCCTAATACAGCGGAGAGAACGAAACTATCGAGATTTAAATTCCAAAAACTTCCCTTCCCCGAAAAAGTGAACGTTTTTAAATTAAAACTAAGATGTTCAAGATGGTGCTGAACATAATTGGCTGAGCTGTGTTCACCATTCATAATAAACCCTATAAACCCTTTTCGCTTTTAATAATGAACAATAACCAAAATAGTAATTGGGAGACTATATAAGCAAGAAACAAGACAGGAACATTTATTGATAATACTTTAATGATCATTAAGAAAAAAACTCCACTGAATAACAATTTCGTTAATTCTTCTCGATAAAAAATACTGAGAAGTCTTTTCCCTGAGACCTGCCCTATATGGCGCATTATTTTAACCAAAAAATAAACGTTAGGAAATAACCATAAGACAATACCCAACGCAAGCGACTTAATAATACCAATCTGTCCGTTTTGAAATACTCCCGATAAACCCACTGCGAGCCCCAATAATCCACAAAATGTTATGAGGCCCGCCTGACACATTTTTTGAATGTATTTAGGCAATAAGACAACCCTGCTTAATGTCATCTTAAGTCACCCACTTTATTTGAAATGTCGGACAGTATAATAATCACAACCCGTTTATGCAATGCTCATGCGATGAATTTTATTTCTTCGTTCTATCCTCTCATTTTTCAATTTATCGATGGAAAACTTTACTAGAAATTATTTTAATTGTTCTATATAGTATTAAGTTTTACAAAATTATAGTGATTCAAACTTGGCTTCACCTCAAAATATAAGGAGCAACTCATTTATGGCCACTCATGAGCTTGAAGGAACAATTCAACGATTAACGATACACGGGAAAGGAATTCTAGCAGCAGATGAAAGTCAAGCGACTATTGCCAAACGGTTTTCCCCTTTACATATAGAATCAACTGCAGAAAACCGTCGTCATTATCGTGAACTCCTTTTTACGACACCTGGCATTGAAGCCTTTATCAGCGGTGTTATTCTTCACGAAGAAACGTTAGGGCAAAAAACGAAGGATGGGTTATTATTCTCGGATTATTTAGACAATGAAGGGATTGTTCCTGGAATAAAAGTAGATAAAGGGCTTATTTCTTTAAATACTGAAGAAAAAATGACTCAAGGTCTCGATGGTCTCGCTGAACGTCTTCTCACTTATAAAAATCTCGGTGCTTGTTTTGCCAAATGGAGAGCTGTTTTTTCCATATCAAATACTTTGCCTTCCTCTTTAGCCATCACTGCGAATACCCAAGCCCTCGCGCGCTATGCATCGATTTGTCAACACAATGGCGTTGTACCCATTGTAGAACCCGAATTATTAATAGAGGGTGATCACAGTTTATCTCGATGTGCTGAAGCAACAGAAACTGTTCTTTATTCTGTCTTTGAAGAACTTCATAAACACCATATCTTGCTGGAATGTATGTTATTAAAGCCCAGTATGGTCATCGCTGGAAATCAATATACGCCCCAGCCCCATATTGCTGAAGTTGCAGCAGCTACTTTAAAGATATTACGTCGAACAGTTCCTGCAGCCGTACCAAGCATTAATTTTCTTTCGGGAGGGCAGTCACCTGAAGCAGCAACCGCTCATTTAAATACGATGAATAAACTACAACCCTCACGTCATCCTTGGCGCTTAAGTTTTTCTTACGCCCGCGCTTTACAAGAACCCGCATTAAAAATTTGGAATGGCAAAGCACATAATATCAAAGCGGCCCAGCGTGCTTTTTACAAACGTGCAAAACTTAATGCTGCAGCTTGCAAAGGTCACTATCAGTCAAGTATGGAAAAAGAAGAAAAAGAAGTAGAAACAAATTTTGTTTAACGCTTTGTAAATTATTTATAAGAGAGATCACGATAATGTTTATGTAAATTAAAAAGAACGTGTTTATTTTAAAAATTAAAAAAGTTTCAACTATCGTTTTTTTTATTTTATTTTTTGGTTTTATGCGGTCTGGTTACGCCGATTCATTTGATAGTTCCTTAATAGCACTTGAAGATCGCATTGCGCCTATTGGAAAATTAAAAATAGCGCCTTCAAAAGTCAACCAATCCACTTTAAAAGTTATTAATAATAACCGTTCGGGTAAAATTATATTTGAAAATAAATGCATCTTATGCCATAAAAATGGAATAGGGGGTGCACCTCGTTTGGGCAATCATTTAGATTGGGCACCACGGATTAAAAAAAAATTTTCACTTTTGTTAAAACATGCAATGATAGGCTATCGAGCGATGCCGCCTAAAGGAGCCTGTTTAGAGTGCTCCATAACCGATTTAGAAAAAGCTATCCATTACATGTTAGATCAGTTATAAAGAATTATAAATTCATTGTACCTGAAAAAATTTTTTATTTTTTCAAGTACAATGAATAGCGTTTAAATAATTAAGTAATAATCTTTCTATTTGTTATTTATATTTTTATAGTTCATCTGAAAGCGCATTAAACAGTTATTTTTTCACGATTTAAATCGACTATCCGTTTGCTTATTTCTTTGATTTTAATTAAATCATCAATGGATTTAAAAGGCCCGTGTACGTCACGATAAGCAATAATTGCTTTCGCTCGTTTAATCCCAATTCCCTTTAATTCGTCAACTAAAGTGGCTTCATCAACGGTATTAATATTAATGCGCGCTGAGACTGACTCAGCCGTTTTGGTTGGGGAAGAAGCTAACGTTGTATTATTATGCGAAATAAACGGATGAGTAACGGCTAATGTTTGAGTCGCTACCATCAAGAACAGAAAAATAGTAGCGAATAAAGAAGAAGTACTCATAAACAAAACTCCTTTTTAAAATTTTTTTATCGGAATTTATATTGTATGGATAAAAAATAAATGTTTCAATGAATTAATTGGTAATATTTTTATGGATAATTGAAAGATAATCTTTCACTCCGCACGTAATATTACGAAAAACACCTTGGTAACCTGCATTACGCAACTTTGAAAGGTCCGCCTGTGTAAAATTTTGATAACTGCTTTTTAAATGTTCTGGGAATGGAATATAATGGATCTTTCCGTAACCATAAAAATCAATAACTGACTGAGCCAGTGTATTAAAACTTTCACTATTTCCAGTTCCCACATTATAAATTCCGCTTTTTTTAGATTTTAAAAACCAAAGATTAATCGCGACAACGTCATCAACATAGATAAAATCTCTCCGTTGTTCACCATTCGCATATCCATCTGTTCCTTCGAATAATTTTATAATGCCCGTATTTTTAAGTTGCTTATCTGCATGTAATACCATACTCGCCATGGCGCCTTTATGGTTTTCATTAGGGCCATAAACATTAAAATAGCGTAAACCGACCACTTGGCTTTTTATCTCACTTAAACTATTTCTTACATAGTGATCAAATAAATACTTAGAATACGCATAAACATTAATCGGTTTTTCATAAACTAATTCTTCTTTAAAAATACTCCCTAAACCATACACCGATGCACTTGAAGCATAAATGAATGGAATTTTCCACCTTAAACAATAATGCAATAAATGTTTAGAATAGTCGTAGTTATTATTCATCATATAACGCCCATTCCATTCAGTAGTCACTGAACAAGCACCTTGATGGAAAATAGCTTTTAATTTAGGAAAAAGCGTATTCTGTTTAATTTTATCTAAAAATTCACTCTGATCTAAATAATCGGTAATCGAACAATTTGCAATATTTCTAAATTTCGTACCCTCTGTTAGATCGTCAACGACGATAATCGGCATATCAGGATAATTAATATTAACCTGTTTCACTAAATTGCTTCCAATAAAACCTGCTCCGCCTGTAATAATAATCATAAAGATTCTCTTTCTTGTTCTTGAATTCTAGAAATCATAGCACTTGTGGAACATCCTTTAACAAAATCAATTAACTTAATTTGACCTCCGTACGCGTGTACTGTTTTCGCTTCAGGAAGATCATTCACTTGATAGTCATTTCCCTTAACCCAAATATCCGGTAATATTCGCTGAATAAGCCGCTCAGGGGTTATGTCACTCAATGCCACTACCCAATCGACTGCGCTTAATCCTGCTAATACAGCCATTCGATGCGCTAATTTATTGATGGGTCTCCCCGAACCTTTTAAGCTCGTTATGGAATTATCATCATTAACCGCAACGATTAACCGATCACCTAAACCTTTTGCCTGCTCTAAATAGGCAACATGACCTGCATGTAAAATATCGAAACAACCCCCTGTCATCACTATTTTTTCATTATTCGCTTTTGCATCTGCAACATTTATTTTAAGCGCCTCTTCAGTCACAATACCGCGACGGAATGCGCTTTGTTGAGTTTGCATGGCTCGTCTGAGCTCAGCTCGACTCACCGTAGCAGCGCCAAGCTTCCCCACAACAATACTCGCTGCAATATTAGCAAGCTGCGCTGAACAAACTAAATCCCTTTGTACAGCAAAAGTGAGCGCTAAACAGGCTATTGCTGTATCACCTGCCCCCGTAACATCGTAGACTTGCTTCGCAAAAGCTTGTAAAGAAAGCTCAGGTTGATTTTCTTGTATTAATATCATACCCGCTTCACCACGAGTCACGAGTAACCCTTTGAAATTATATTTTTTTAAAAGCTGTTTACCTTTCGTTAATAAGGCATGCTCGTTTTCACATTTTCCAGCAACGGACTCAAATTCTCGCAGATTGGGTGTTAATACCGTAGCACCGTAATAAGCCATAAAATCCTTACGTTTAGGATCAACAAATACGGGCTTATTGGCTTTTTGTGCGCATTGAATAAAATGCTGAATCTCTGTCAAACAGCCTTTTGCATAATCAGAAATGATAACAACATCACAATGAGTTATTCTTTGCTCAAATAATTGCTTTAAATAATCATCATCAACGGGATATAATGCCTCTTCAAAATCGAGCCGTATCAATTGCTGATGTAAACTGAGTATACGCAGTTTAGTTACCGTACGTGACTTTGGCAGCTTGCACAAATAACAATTGACACCTGCTTGACTTAATTTTTTCTCGAGTAGAATACCTTCCTCGTCATCACCACAAAAACTAAGTAAATCAACCTTTGCACCTAATGCAGCTATATTAAGCGCGACATTTCCTGCGCCGCCTGGACGTTCATCACAATTTTTTACATGCACAATAGGTACCGGCGCCTCTGGGGAAATTCGAGACGTATCACCAGACCAATAACGATCCAACATGACATCGCCGATGACTAAAACGCGGATTAATTCAAATGAAGGGATTTGTAGTTTCATTAAACCTCTTACAATATCTTCTTTTCACATTCAAGCCGCTATAATCCTTTTAATAAAGCGTCGTCAAATAGAGTATTTGACATTAATTGTCAAAATTTTAAACAAAATTTGTTTCTTTTCAATAAATCGCTATAAAGCATATAGAGACGACCGCTTATTTTATGCGATAATGTTTACTCGAGTCTATTTTTACATGCTAAAAAGGTATCCTGCGCTATGAGTGATGCAACTAATTCACGAGAAAAAGCCCTTAAAATGGCATTAAGTCAGATTAAAAAGCAGCATGGTGAAGGTGCTGTTATGCGCTTGGGTGATTCAAGTCGGGTTTCTGTCGATGTAATCTCCACCGGATCTTTAGGACTCGATATTGCTTTAGGAATAGGAGGGCTACCACGCGGGCGTATCGTTGAAATCTATGGTCCTGAATCTTCGGGGAAAACAACACTGACCTTACAAACCATTGCGGAATGCCAAAAAATGGGGGGGGTCGCCGCATTCGTTGATGCTGAACATGCACTTGATGCGAATTATGCCGAAAAATTAGGCGTAAAAAAAGATGATCTTCTTGTTTCTCAGCCGGATACCGGAGAACAGGCATTAGAAATTGTTGATATGTTAGTTCGTTCTAATGCAATTGACATTATTGTCGTTGACTCGGTTGCCGCACTTACTCCGCGGGCTGAAATTGAAGGAGAGATGGGCGATTCGCACATGGGTTTGCAAGCGCGTTTAATGTCACAAGCGTTACGTAAACTTGCAGGAAATATTAAACGCTCCAATACGCTCGTTATTTTTATTAATCAAATTCGTATGAAAATTGGCGTTATGTTTGGTAACCCTGAAACAACAACAGGTGGAAATGCATTAAAATTTTATGCGTCAGTACGTCTTGATATACGTCGTACGGGTTCAATCAAAAAAAGTGACGAAGTCATCGGGAATGAAACACGAGTCAAAGTCGTTAAAAATAAAGTGGCTCCCCCCTTCAAACAAGCTGAATTTGAAATTCTTTATAATCAAGGTATCTGTCACAGAGGAGAAATCGTTGATCTGGGTGTCGCGCAAGGGTTAATTGATAAAGCCGGCGCATGGTATAGCTATCAAGGGGAACGGATTGGTCAAGGTAAGGACAATGTAAAGCAGTTTTTACGCGATCGCATTGAACTTTGTCAACAAATAGAAACAGAAATCCGAAAAAATTTATTGGGTAACTCCACTAAAGAGAGTCGACGTGAAACGCCAGAATTGGAAACTGAAATCATTGAACCTTAAACTTAAATATGTTAAGTGAAAAGAATGCTTCAGAAATTGACAAAAACATTTACCACATTGCCTTGCGTTATCTCGCGCAAAAAGAACATTCTCGTTGTACACTTCGAAAAAAACTGATACAAAAGGGGTTTTTGCAACAATCAATAAATGTTGTTTTGGATAATTTAAGTCAACAAAAACTTTTAGATGACGTTCGTTTTTGTGAAAGTTTTATTCAAAAGCGCATAAGGCAAGGGTATGGGCCTCTACGCATCATTGCTGAATGTCATCAATATGGTATAGCTGATACTATTATTTTAGATCAACTTCCTCAGGATGAAACGTTTTGGGTTGCGATTATACAAAAAATTCTGAAAAAAAAATCTAAATCTAATGATTTTCTTAAATCGCCGTTACGTCAAATACGTTATCTTCAACATCGCGGTTTTAAGCTGGATCAGATAAAAGTTTCACAAAAAATTTAGCTATTGTAACTTGCTTCCTTTGTAATTTTTCTTAAAAATAACTGCAAAACCTAGGATATTACATGATAAATACATTGCCTCAATTTAATGAAATTAATCCGAAAACGATTGTCAGAGAACTGGATGCGCTACTTGCAAAAAACAAATCAGAATTAACCCAATTATTAGCTGAAATCATTCCTCTGGATTGGAGTTTTATTCAGAAATTAGATGATTTGGATGATCGAATCCAACATTTTTGGTCTCCCATTAATCATTTACACGCCGTTAGACAAACACCCGAATTAAGAGTTGCTTATAATGAGTGCCTTCCAAAATTAAGTGTCTATCATTCAGAACTAAGTCAAAATCAGGCGATTTATCAGGCGATTAAAACGTTAGCCAATAGTGATTATCAATTCAATTATGCACAAGAAAAATGTCTACATAATGCGTTACGCGATTTTCATCTCGGTGGCGTTGATTTACCCGAAGACAAACAAAAAAGATATGAAGACATTGAAACGCAATTATTGCAACTCTCAAATCAATTTGAAGAAAATTTACTGGACGCTACGGCTGAATGGTCAACCTGTATTAAAAATAAATCGGAACTAAAAGGAGTCCCTGCTTATGTGATCACCAACGCAGAAAAAGCAGCAAAAGATAAAAATCTCATAGGTTATCTCATTACACTGGATTCTCCTTCTTATTTTCCATTACTCACGTACGCGGATAATCGTAGTTTACGAGAATTAATCTATAAGGCACATATTACCCGCGCATCAGAGCTGGGTAATCCCACCCTCGATAATAGTAAAATAATTTTCAATATCCTTAAATTACGCCATGAATTAAGCCAATTATTAGGCTTCAAAAATTATGCTCAAAAAAGTTTAGCCGCGAATAAAATGGCAAAAAATCCTGAAGAAGTTCTCGAGTTTCTAGAAAATCTACTGGCTTATTCACAACCCAAAGCGAAAAAAGAATGGGAAGCACTTTCTACTTTTGCCAAATACCGCGATCAAATTGATAACTTAGAAGCATGGGATATTTTGTATTATCGCGAAAAATTACAAGAAAAAAAATTTGGTATTTGCGACGATACCCTACGCTGTTATTTTCCTATAGATAAAGTACTTTCCGGTCTTTTTAACCTCATTGAACGTTTATGGGGCATGCAAATCAAAGAAGTGAAAGATATTGAGGTGTGGGATCCCAGTGTTCGTTTTTTTACGATTACTGATAAGCAACATCAATTACGAGGCCAATTTTATTTAGATCTCTATGCAAGGCCGGGGAAACGTGAAGGCGCATGGATGGATGACTATCAATCACGACGTTATTTAAGTAATGGTTCTATTCAGACTCCTATTGCTTTTCTAACCTGTAATTTTTCTGCCTCTACCGATTCTACCGCGTCCTTATTAACCCACGAAGAAGTATTAACCTTATTTCATGAATTTGGTCATGGTCTACAGCATCTTTTAACGTTAATTGATTACCCCGCTGTTTCAGGCATTAATGGAGTTGCTTGGGATGCCGTCGAATTGCCCAGTCAATTTTTAGAATATTTCGCTTGGGAAAAATCAATTTTAAATTTAATAAGTCGTCATTATAAAACAAATAGACGCTTACCCAGCACATTAATTAAAAAAATGCGCGCAGCTAAAAATTTTCAATCGGGTTTGCAATTATTAAGACAGATTGAATTATCCTTATTTGATTTTCGATTGCATGTAGAATTTGATCCCGAAAAAGGTTATGAACAAATTCAAGAATTATTGGATTCGATACGTCAACGTATTGATATTATACCCATCGCTCCATTTAATCGATTTCAACATGGCTTTTCACATATTTTTTCGGGCGGCTATGCGGCTGGGTATTATAGTTATCTTTGGTCAGAAGTTTTAGCGTGTGATGTTTTTTCTAAATTTCAAAAAGATGGAATTTTTAATGCGGAAACTGGAAACGCTTTTCTACAGAGTATTTTAGAACAAGGTGGTGCCATGGATGCAATCGAGTTATTTAAAAAATTTCGTGGCCGCGCGCCAAAAATACATGCTTTCTTAAAAAGTTTAGATTTAATGGATTAGTCTAGAAACCCAAATTTAAACGCCTTGATAAACTTGAACTCATTTTATCCTGTGGATCCCAATGCCGTTTAACCGTTAACCATTCGGGATATCTTTTATACATCGCTCGAAAGGCTTCGGGGTTTAAACGTGCATCTTTTGCTAAATAAATCCTCCCACCAGTCTGAATAACTATTTCGTCCAATTTATTTAAGCATTCAAATAATTGATCTCCCCTTATAGGAATATCAAGCGCTAAAGTAAATCCTGGTAATGGGAATGACAATGGCGCTAAATTTTCCTGGCCAAAATATTTTAATACGGCAAGATAAATAGGTTGCTTATTCCTCTGCAAAATTTCCAAAATTTCATGAATTGCAACGTAAGAAAATTTTGTGGGTATTACACATTGATATTGAATAAACCCTCTTTTACCATATAGACGGGGCCAGTTTTTTAAACGATCCAATGGAAAAAAATAATCGTGATAGGCTTGTAAAAAAAATTGGTTTTTTTTAGCTAAATGGTAATACGCCTTATTAAACCATTGAACGAATCGAGGATGTAAAACAGAATACGAAAATAAAGACGGACAATTCAATCGGGCATACTTTGAAGTTAAAAAAGGTTTTTTTTGCTGCGCATCAGAAAGTTCTGATAACGTTGCATGCTTCGCTTTTATGAGAAGACCATGAAAAAATGGTTTGTTTAACATGTCTAACCAAGCGACGTTATAATCAAATTCGTTTTCCCCCTGTCCTAACTTCTCTATTATTTGCTTTAAACGAGAGATGGCTTGAACCTGTACCTTCATATAAGCGGTTTCAATTCGTTTTAATTGTAACGTCGCTTCGCCAATAATTCCTGTTAAACCCATACCACCAATCGTCGCCCAAAATAATTCAGGCATTACTTGAGGAGAGCAATTTATCTTTTTTCCACTCGCAGTAATCAGTTGTAAATGAAGGATATGCTGGCCTAAAGAACCTGCATCCTTATGATTTTTTCCATGTATATCCGTTGCAATACATCCCCCTAAAGTCACTTCTGCTGTTCCGGGTATGACCGGTAAAAACCAACCCTGCTTAACACTCCATTTTAATATTTTTTCTAACGTTATTCCCGCCTCAACAGAAAGTATTCCCTGATGCGTATCAAATTTCAGAAGACGATCCAGACGATGGGTTAAAATGATCTCTCCGTGTGCATTTAAAGCAGCATCGCCATAACTCGCACCTAAACCACGCGCTATTGACGTTAATTGGCCCGGTTTCAATTCGGCATAACGCTCAGGACGTGATACTTTCCCCGGCCGCTCTATAGGATATCCATTAAAACTCGATTGATATTTTTTACACCAACTCATGAAGGCTATCCAGTAACAGGCATTAAACAATCTACATTAAACTGTGGTACGGCTTCACTTAAATATTTTCTTATATCCGCCGCATTATCCATCGCTAAAATGTGTATTAATGTATTCTTCGCTTGACTTAAACTCGTTTGTCGAATCACTGATTTTATTCGAGGAATAGAAAAAGAATTCATACTCAACGCATCAAACCCCATTGCTAAAAGTAAAGGTACGGCTAAAGGGTCACTGGCCATTTCGCCACAAATACTAATAGGCTTTTTTGCAAGATGCGCAGCTTCTACAATGTGTACTAACGCCTTTAAAACAGCCGGTTGAAATGGATCATATAAATTAGCGACGCGCGGATTGTTCCTATCCACTGCTAACATATATTGCGTTAGATCATTACTCCCTACGGATAAAAATTCAACGCGTTCTGCTAATCCTCTGACTTGATAAATTGCTGACGGTACTTCTATCATAATTCCAATAGGCGGTTTGCACGCTTGTGAATCTTCACTCACCACTTTTTCGTACGCTTGATCAATTAAACGCAAAGCATGATCGGCTTCTGCAATGCAACTCACCATGGGTAACATGATACGCAAATTATTAAATTCTAAATTAGCACGTAGCATGGCACGAATTTGTATTAAAAATATTTCCGGATGATCCAATGTCACACGAATACCACGCCATCCTAAAAATGGATTATCTTCCTTAATAGGGAAATAAGGTAAAGCTTTATCCCCGCCGATATCGAGTGTTCGCATAACCACAGGACGAGGCGAAAATGCAGCTAATAATTGACGATACAAACCGTATTGTTCATCCTCAGCAGGAAAACAATCACGAATAAGAAAAGGCACCTCTGTGCGATAAAGTCCTATACCTTCTGCGCCGGCTGTTAAGGAAAGGCTTGCATCAGCCATTAAACCCGTATTAACCCAAAGTGCTATATTATAACCATCCAATGTTTGAGCAGGTAACTCGCGTAATGCCTCTAAACTATTCGTAATTTCACTTTGCTGTCGCATCAAGGTTGTAAAGCTTTTTTTAACGCGTTCTGAAGGTGCAATAATAATGCGTCCTTGAGAACCATCTACAATCAATGTTTGCGCTTCAAGTTGATTTACCGGTAAATTTTCCACGCCAGTGACTGCAGGAATACCTAATGAACGTGCTAAAATGGAGAAATGAGAATGGCTTGATCCTTTTACAGAAACAATACCTATTAATCGACCCTCTGGCACTTCTGCTAAAGCAGAAGGGCTTACTTCTTCACCAATCAAAATTGTATTTTCAGGGTAACGCGGTGGTCTAAACGGATTATTCTGCAAATGCATTAATATTCGACGACCTAAATCCCTTAAATCCGAAGCCCTTTCGCGTAAATAATCATCATCAACTTTCTCAAATTGCTGCACATGTTTGTTAATCACTAATTGTAAAGCAGCCTGTGCCCACTGATGGGTCGTTTTAATAGTCGTTATGACCTCTTTTTCTAAACTCGCTTTATTTAAAATCGCTAAATAAACATCAAATAATGCTTGTTCCTCTTCGGGTAAAACAACCATCATATGTTTTTTTAAACGATGAATATCATCTCGCGCAGCTTTAAACGCCTTCTTTAATTGGATTATTTCTGCAGACAGGTTATCTACTTTTTTACAAGGAACCGCTTCTAAATCAGCAAACGGAAAAACAACAACAGCTTCACCGATAGCAATACCAGGGGCGCTTGCAATTCCTTGAAAAAAAATATCCTGTTGTAATTTTTTTTTATTTTCTTTAAATAACGAAAGTATTTCTCCTGTTGCTTCAGCGTGTGCTAATACCCCTCCTAACTGAGCCGCCATAGTCACCAAAAAAGCTTCTTCGGTTTCATCGAAACAACGCTGCTCCTCTTGCTGGGCGACCAATACACCCAATAAAGCACGATTATGAATAATCGGTACACCTAGAAAAGCCTTATAACGTTCTTCACCGACATCCGTAATATATAAAAAATCAGGATGTTCAGGTGCATTTTCAATGTTAATGAGTTCCCTCGTTTGCCCAACTAAACCGACTAAACCCTGATTAAAATTAAAACGTATTTTTCTTATACAATGAGGGTTTAAACCTTCTGTTGCGAGTAAAACATAATTTTTTTCATCATCAAGAATAAAAACAGTGCACGATTGGATATTCAGCGCTTCACGAATACGTCTTACTAATATTCGTAATGCTTTTTCAAAACCCTGGACTGAGCTTATTTCTTGAACAATACGACGAAGCATTTTCAACATAGCAAACACCTAACTCATTCGTATTTGGCATCTATCATTACGGTTTTAAATAAAAGATCTAACCATTCTCAAGTCCGTAAGCATGCTCAAATAAGTTTATATTTATTTGACTATTCGACTTTTTCTACCAACGTTAAGTTGCTACACAATTTACTAACTCGTCTTGATTGTATAGCTTCAGAGGGAAGTAATATCGCTAATTCTTCTAGCGCGCGCCGGTAAACATGTCTCTTAAATGTAATGACTTGTTTAATAGGATACCAATAATGCGTCCAACGCCAACGATCAAACTCGGGTGAACTGGTCTTATCAAAACAAATTTTTTCTGGATTACCTCTCAAACAAAGTAAAAACCACTTTTGCTTTTGTCCAATACATAATGGCTGTATATGTGAACGTCTCAAATGAGAAGGTAACCAATAATATAACCAATTCCTAGTTTCCCCGAGTAGTTCAACATCTGAATCCTCTAATCCTAATTCTTCATAAAGTTCTCTAAATAATGCCTGTTCAGGTGTTTCATTCAGTTGAAGCCCCCCCTGCGGAAATTGCCAGGCATGTTGACCAATGCGTCTCGCCCAAAGAACTTTTCCTTCCCTATTCGCCACAATAATACCAACGCCTATTCGAAAACCTTCCTCATCAATCACACGATTCTCCACATAATTTAGGCTTACATTGTTTCATAAAACAATTAGAGGGTAAACCATTATAACTTCATTTTTTAAATTAATTCAGAGAAAAATTCAGCTTAAAAACAGTTAAAATTCAGCGAATAGATTGATAACCGTTGACGAGACCCCCTTTAGAAAAAATAATTTGCCATAGCTGAAGATCGCGGGCTCTAAAAGCACCGGCGCACGCTAATAAGTAATATTTCCACATTCGATAGAAAGACGCGTCATCGTAATCTTTTTTCAAGAAAAACCAAGCCTTATCAAAATTTTCAAACCAAGCCATCAGCGTTTTATCGTAATCAGCGCCAAAATTATGCCAATCTTCCATAATAAACAAACCCTCACTTGCTTTCCCTATTTGACGAATAGAAGGCAAAATTCCATTAGGAAAGATATATTTATGTATCCATGGATTAGGATAATATTTAGAGGTATTACTTCCGATAGTATGTAATAAAAATAATCCCGAGTCTTTTAAACAACGATGAACTATTTTCATATAGGTTTTATGATTTTTTGGTCCTACATGCTCAAACATCCCTATAGAACAAATGCGATCAAATAGGCCTGTAATATCTCGATAGTCTTTAAAAAAAATTTTAATAGGCCAGCCTTGACAACACTTTTTTGCGTAATGATATTGTTCTTTGGATACCGTTAATCCGAGAACTGAACACCCATAATTTTCTGCTACATAGCGTGCAAAACCTCCCCATCCACATCCTATATCCAATATTTTCATCCCTGGTTTTAGTTTTAGCTTTTCACAAACCAATGCCAATTTTGCACGTTGAGCGTCATCTAAATTATTACTTTTTTTCCAATAGGCGCAGCTATAAATTAAATCTTTATCCAACATCGCTTGGTATAGTGAATTCCCTTTATCGTAATGATGTTCACCGACTTCAAACGCACGTGACTTGGCTTGCAAGTTAAAACAAGATAAAAAAATGGTTCGAATTTTCTCTTTTAAAAAATAATAAATAAAATATTTATTTTTTTTTATATTTTCCGGTAATTTTGTATGTAATAAATAAAAAAAGAACTCATCCAGCTTTTCACAATCCCACCATCCCTCTACATACGATTCTCCCAACGCTAAAATAGGATTTTTTAAGAGTCGTTTATAAAATTTTTCGTTATGAATTTGGATATCTCTTGGATTTTTTCCATTCATCTTAATTTTTGCTTCCGCTAATAATTGCTGGACTAATTTTTTAGCATCAAGTAATCTCATAGAATATCCCTTTTCCTTCTTTACTTATTACCACTTACAACTCAGAATAGGTTACGCTATAGTGTAACGGGTTAATATTGTTTTTAGTTATGTTTAATTCTTCTTCAATTAAAAAACTTCTCTCTCATCGAGCCTTTAATCACCCAACTCCGCAACTTGGACTTATTGAAACCCATGTTTCTTGGATTATATTGACAGGAAAATATGCCTATAAAATAAAAAAATCGGTCGATTTTGGTTTTTTAGATTTTTCAACGTTAGAAAAACGTAAATATTTTTGCGAAGAAGAATTGCGGTTAGGTCAATTGTTTGCACCTGAAATTTACCTCGCTGTCGTCCCTATTACTGGAACCATGAAACAGCCTCAAATGAATGGAAGTACAGGACCCATTTTAGAATATGCTATCAAGATGTGCGAATTTCCTCAAAAAAGTTTACTCAGCGCGCTTCTTAAAAAAGGGAAATTAAATACCACACTGATTGATCAATTAGGCCAATTAATCGCAGATTTTCATAAAAAAACACCGATTGCACCTAAAAAATCTCGCTTTGGTCTTCCCAATGAAGTCCATGCTCCAACACAGCAAAATTTTGAACAAATTCTCCCTTTGCTTAAAAAATCGAATGATATAGAACAAATAAAAAGGATACAAAAATGGGCTAATAAGCAATTTAAGATACATCAAAAAATGTTTGAAATGCGTAAAAAACAAGGCTTTATTCGTGATTGTCATGGTGACTTACATCTTGCTAATATCATTCTTTATCATGGAAAACTTATTCTTTTTGATCGCTTAGAGTTTAATAAAGATTTGAGATGGACAGACGTGATTGCTGATCTTGCCTTTTTAGTAATGGATTTATCAGGAAAAAAAAAAACAAAACATGCGAATCAACTCATCAATACCTATCTCCAATTCACGGGAGATTATGAAGGACTTTGTATATTGGCTTATTATCTTTCTTATCGTGCAGTCGTTCGTGCCAAAATTGCTTTATTTCGATTAAATCAGAAAAATTTAACGAGTAATGAGAAACGTGATATTCTTTGTGATTATTACAATTTCATAAATTTAGCAGAATCCTATACCCAGCCTCACAAACCCTGTTTAATTATTATGCATGGGCTTGTGGGTTCAGGAAAGTCAACTCTCGCAAAAAAAATAGCGATGAACTATGGTGGCATACAAATAAGTTCTGACATTATCCGAAAAGAATTATTTAATCTATCACTTTACGAAAATTCCTTCTCTCCCCCTTTTAAAGGGATTTACACTTCAGAAGCCACCGAAAAAACTTACGCTAAACTTCTTGATTTGGCTGAAATAGTGATTAATGCTGGATTTATTACATTAATTGATGCTACCTTTCTTCTCCATCGTCAACGTGACTTATTCTATAAATTAGCTAAACGATTAAGCGTGCCATTTTATATTTTTCATTGCCAAATAGCCGATTCCAAAATAAATCAACAACTTAAAAATCGTAGTCGGCAAAAAAATTCTATTTCGGAAGCAAATTTGTCTATTTTAACGTTACAAAAAGAGATCATCGAACCTTTGTCAACATCAGAACAAAAACACACATTGATGATCGATAAAAAATTAAGCGGATTTAAAATGAACGTAGATAAAATTTTTTCTTCACATTAAGGTTGCCATGCACTTTTGGAGTATTTCGGTTAAAATAAGCATTTGATGAGGAATGTTGATATGTTTGATACAAAATTTATTGAAGATACTGTAAAGCGATTAACAGAAAGTTTACCTCCCGGGTTAAACAAATTTAAAAAAGAGTTAGAAAAAAATTTTCGTGCCATTTTGCAAAGTGTATTTTCAAAACTTGAATTAGTGACTCGTGAAGAATTTGATGTACAAAAAAAAGTTTTACTAAAAACACGTCATAAAATAAATGCATTAGAAAAACAAATAATTTATTTAGAAAATCATTTAATTAAGCCTAAAAATAAAAAAATAAAATAAATCCATACTGGGTTTTAAATAACGAATAATAAAAAATTAGAAGGAGCTAATCATGACATTTGCGAGTGTACAAACGCGAGCAAACATTGGAATTCAAGCAGTTCCTGTGAGTGTCGAAACGCATATATCCAACGGTCTATCCAGTTTATCGATTGTTGGACTTCCTGAAACGACCGTTAAAGGTTCTCGTGGTCGTGTACGAAGCGCTATCATTAACGCGCAATTTGAATTCCCTGCACGACGCATAACGATCAATCTGGCTCCTGCTGATCTCCCAAAACAAGGGGGTCGTTTCGATTTACCCATCGCGTTAAGTATTTTAGCGGCATCTCAACAAATACCCATTCATTCACTTGAATCGTATGAATTTATCGGCGAATTGGGGTTATCCGGTGAACTTCGGCCTGTTTCAGGGATACTCCCTTTTGCTTTAGCTGCACAAAAAGCAAATCATTCGATTATCATTCCCTCAGAAAACGCACAAGAAGCAAGCCTTAATAAAAAGGCTAACATTTTACCGGCTAAAAATATTTTACAAATTTGCGCACATTTACATGGACAAGCCACTTTATCAAATTACCATGGAACGTATCTTCAAGATGAATCTCGAAATTTACCTGACCTATCGGAGGTACATGGGCAAGTGCATGCAAAACGTGCTTTAGAAATTTGCGCAGCCGGAAGACACAGTCTATTAATGATAGGCCCTCCGGGTAGTGGGAAAACAATGCTTGCTTCCCGATTGATAAGCTTACTTCCTTTGTTAAGTGACGAAGCAGCACTAGAACGTGCGGCAATATATTCTATTTGTGGGCAATCTATAGCGTTAAACGCCTGGAAATTTCCCCCTTTTCGCAAACCACATCACACGGCTTCAAGCATCGCGTTAGTCGGTGGTGGAAATCCACCTCGCCCGGGGGAGATATCACTCGCCCATCATGGCATTTTATTTTTAGATGAATTACCTGAATTTAATCGACAAGCATTAGAAGCGCTTCGCGAACCGTTAGAGTCAGGAAATATAACGATTTCGCGAGCAGCACGACAAACAGAATTTCCAGCAAATTTTCAGTTAATTGCAGCAATGAATCCCTGCCCCTGTGGTTATTTTGGTAGTTTAACCCAAACGTGTGTATGTACAACACAACAAGTCCAACAATATCGCAAAAAATTATCGGGCCCATTTTTAGATCGCATTGATATGTGTATTGAAGTGAATCCTTTATCAAAAAGTTATTTGTATCAATTAAACCAAGAAGAAAATAGCCTTACTATTCGAAAAAGAGTTAAACAAGCGCAAATTAAACAACTCAAAAATTTTGGAAAACTTAACCATAATTTAAATGGAAATAATTTAAAAATTGCTTGCAAATTGTCAAAAAAAGAACATAAAATATTAGAACATGCGTTAGAAAAATTCCAACTTTCAACACGTGCTTATTATCGAATTCTACGTATTGCACGAACTATTGCTGATTTAACAGAATCTCAACAAATTAAAATATCGCATTTAATGGAAGCTTTGAATTATCGGATTATAAAAAAATAAAGCGGTTTAAAATTCGCGATCTAATCATTTTAACACTAAACTGATCCAAGAAAAAAACTGAAACGCTATAGAATAAAATATTTTTTAGACGGATTTATCAAAAATGGATACATTCTCTATTTGCACTGTTTATGATTGGAATAAAAAATTTAAAAAACAAGAGCAAGAAACCGCAATTTCTGATCTTGAATCTGGTAAAATTATTGTTTGTCCACAACTTTCATTTAACATCCACGCTTATGAAAAAACACTTTTTATTCCTTATTTGATAAACAAAAAAACGAAAAACATCGGCTTTCATTCAAAAAATAATTGCTTAAAAGGAATAAAAACCAATCGGCGTCATCGTCTCCAATTAAAAGCGTTGCTCGCTCATTTTTCTAAACGGGCTCACTATTTCATGAATGCATTATTTTCACGATATGCACATTCACTGACTTTAGGCCATACTCATTTCCATCCGATACAAATAAAAAATCGGACGATTTCCGTTCGCCGCGATGATAGGCTATTCCATATCGACGCTTTTGCTTCAAATCCCAATCAAGGATGCCGCATTATTCGCCTATTTTGTAATATAAATCCGTATGGTGAACGACACATTTGGCGTATCGGTGAAAACTTTGAAGCAATTGCTCAACGTTTTTTACCAAAAATTAGGAAACCCTTTCCAGGTAGTGCTCAATTTCTACATTGGTTAGGTATTACAAAAAGTATCCGCACTGATTACGATCATATTATGTTAAAAATTCATGATACGATGAAGCTCGATACCATTTATCAAAAAAAAGTCAATTATAAAGAACTCCGTTTTCCACCCGACACGACTTGGATTGCTTCAACCGATCAAGTATCACACGCGGTTATTTCAGGACAATATTTATTAGAACAAACTTTTTATTTACCTATAAAGGCTATGGCAAATCCGCAGAGAGCGCCGCTTCACATTTTAGAGAAACTAGTCGGACGTCATTTAATTTAATAATTTTATAAAAAATGATAAATTAGCCCAGATTATTGAAAAATCTAATAATGCATAAGAGAATTTAAAATGTCTTTTTTAAAGTCGATATTAACTTTGTTGGCAGACGGTAACTTTCATTCTGATAAGGAAATCAGCCAATGTTTAGGTATTTCTTGTAAACGAGTCCCTCAGGTATTAAAAAATAGTCTAGACCCTTCCATAAATTTAGACCGTTTAAATGATAAATTTTTTCGAATTATAGGTGGATTAGAACTACTGAATACGTCCTCTATCACGAATGAATTAGGTACGCTGAATCAATTACTTTCTCACGTAAAAATACTGATGTCTATTGATTCTACGAATAATTATTTACTCAACAAACGAATCATCACGAAAGGGAATTATGCTGTATTTGCCGAACAACAAACCGCCGCTCGTGGACAATTTCAACGTCCGTGGTATTCCGTTTTTGGGAAAAATATTGCTTTATCACTTCTATGGTCCTTTTCAAATTTACAGAAGCAATTAGAAGGACTCACTTTAATTGTCGGAATTGCTGTAGTTAACGCGCTGGAAGAATATGGATTAAAAAAAATACAACTCAAATGGCCGAATGACATTATTTATGAGGGAAAAAAATTAGCAGGCATTTTAATTGAGTCGCGATTAATAAATACGAAACGACAGAAAGTGGTTATTGGTATTGGCTTAAATCTTTACAACCCATCCACTTTTTTTCCTATTAATGAACAACTCGTTACCAGTATCTTTTCAATCAGTAGATTACCGCCAAAACGTAACGTACTGGCTATGCTCATTTTAAAAAATTTGCTTCAAACACTTAAACTTTATGAAGTGAAAGGTTTAAATTATTTTATGAGCGAATGGCAACGACTTGACGGTTTTATGGACAAATTACTTTTGATACAAAATAAAAATGATCGTGTTGAAGGTATCGGAAAAGGAATAAATAGCCGTGGTCAACTCTGCGTACAAGTTAAAAATACATTACATTATTTTAATAACGGAGAAATTAGCGTAAAATTAAGCAACCTTCTAAATTGCTAATTTAACTTAAACCGTTTACAATTCTGAACTTTAATAGTTCTCACGTCTTGTTATCCTTATTGTGATTGAGTAGGAAGTTTATCTCACACGTCTAAAACGGTAATAATTAATCGATATTTTGAATAAGTGTATTATTTTTTATATATTTTACTAATCAAGCAGCTCTACGAGTTAAATTTAATGGTTTAACTTTACGATGTTTTTTTAGGCTATGCCATAAGTCCCAACTTGATTGTAAATTTAACCAAAACTCCGGTTCAGTTTGAAAAGCTTCTGCAAGTGTTAAGGCTGAATCAGCAGTAATTCCTCTGTGCTTATTAATAATTTCATTGAGACGCGTGTAAGTCCATCCTATATGGTCGCTAAAGGATTTTTGGCTCAACCCTAAAGGTTCTAAAAATTCCTTTAAAAGCATTTCGCCTGGGTGAGTGGGCTCTCTGTTTGTAGGTAACATAAAAAATTCTCCTAGTGGTAATCTATAATGTCTACTTCTTCTGCATTACCATTATTCCATTTAAATATAATTCTCCATTGTTTATTGATTCTTATGCTCCAAAATTCTTCCAGATTTCCACGTAATTTTTCTAAATGATTACTTGGAGGTATGGCTAGGGCCACATAATGCCCTATTAAATAGTGAGAAGAAAAAAATAACTACTCTTCTAGAATCAGTAAATCCTGATCGGATAGACCCGTTATTTCTTTGATAAGTGGAGGATTAATTCGTTTAGCCAGCATCTTCTTAGCAATCTTTAACTTCTTCTCTTCGGCCCTGTTCTAGGCCTTTTTTTAAGCCTTTTTGTTCTAATTGCTGTGCTAGAGTCATAATTTTCGCTTAATATGTTATACTTGTATTACAATATAAATATTTAGGTGCTTTATGACAATAGCAGTTCGTTTACCAAAAGAATTAGAAATTAAGCTAGATCAAATGGCCACTATAACTCATCGCTCCAAAAGCTATTATATCAGAAAAGCTTTAGAGAATTTTTTTGAAGATAGAGAAGACTATTTGATAGCAGCCGCTCGACTAGAAGAAAAAAATGATCGAATACCTTACAAAAAGATGAGAAAAGACCTTGGCTTGGACGGGTACAAAATTGGTACATCCGGCATGAATAGTTCAAAGACTAAATTGCTAATTTAACTTAAACCGTTTACAATTTGGCACTTCTATTCATCGCTGGAATAGCTCAGCTGGTAGAGCAACTGATTTGTAATCAGTAGGTCCCGGGTTCGACTCCTGGTTCCAGCACCAGAGATGGCCTATTTACTATCAAAAATATCTAAAATGATACTATGTTATCTATTATCAATATCGCTGCTTATCGTTTTGTGAGATTACCTAAACATCTATTAACTCAACTGCAGACTTCTTTTAAATTAAAAGTAACGGAATTGGATTTAAAAGGAACCCTATTATTAAGTGAAGAAGGAATTAATTTATTTATCTCCGGTAAACAGGACGCTATTACCTCTTTTCAAAACTTTCTAAATACGTACCCCTATTTTATCAATTTAGAGATCAAAAAAAGTTTTTCTAATTTTCAACCGTTTAAAAAAATGTTAGTTAAGTTAAAAAAAGAAATCATATCGTTTGGTATTGATCGTATTCAACCTGATTTATTGACTGCTCCTTACGTTACACCTGAAAAACTTAACCTTTGGTTAGAAAAAAAATCAGATTTAGTCCTTCTGGATACACGAAATTCTTTTGAAGTTAAAATGGGTAGTTTTAAAAACGCTTTAGACTTGAACCTTAAAAAGTTTAGAGATTTTCCTAATGCAATTAAAAAATTACCTAAAAAACTAAAAAAATTACCCATTGTTACTTTTTGTACCGGAGGGATTCGTTGTGAAAAAGCTGCAGCGTATCTTTTAGAAGAAGCCTTTACTGAAGTCTACCAGTTAAAAGGAGGGATATTAAATTATTTTGAAAAATGCGGAAAAAATCACTTTGAAGGATCTTGCTTTGTGTTCGACGACCGAGAAAGCTTAACTTCAAGTCTAGAAGTTTCTAATCCAACGTAAATTTAGTTTAGAAGTTCCACGTGAAACCTACATTCCATTATCGACTTGAAACCAGCTTTAACCCAAATATTGAACTAACCAATAAAATCAAGAAAAATAATCTTAAACAGGTTAATGGATCTTTAAAATAAAATATCCCTACTAACGCTGTTCCGAAAGCACCCACTCCTGTCCATACTGCATAGGCTGTCCCTAATGGTATTTGCTCAATCGCTTTATTTAAGCAAAACAAGCTTAAGGTTGCAAATAATAAAAAACCCAGCGTATATTTGAGCTGTGTAAATCCTTCAGATAGCTTCATACAGGTTGTAAAACCGACCTCAAATAAACCAGCTATTATTAAAATCAACCAAGGATTCATATGACTTACTCATTATATTAAATTCTTTTCTATAACCTGACCATCATCCACGTGAAATATTTTACCTAGCCTATGGGTTTCTACGCTTTTTATCAACGTTTTTTCTATTGTCGTAATAAAAACTTGCGCTTCCAACGTATTAAGTAGCTGCATAAGTGCATTTTGCTTTGTAGGATCAAGTTCTGAAAATAAATCATCAAATAGGTAAATACACGATTTTTGCGCTATTTTTTTTAATAATAGGCCTTGTGCCAACTGTAATGCACAGATCAATAATTTTTGCTCGCCGCGTGATAAGATTTCATGAACAGAAATTCCATTTAAGCTCAGTAATAAATCTGCTCTATGCGGTCCAAACTGTGTATATAATAATTTGTAATCTCTCTCCAGTGAACCGCTTAAAATTGAAGCTAAATTTAATTTTTTATCCCACCCCTGGTAAAAAACAAGATTTAAGCCTTGTAAATTAACTAATTTATTGATTAACTCTATGATTAAAGGAACTAATTGATGTAAATAGTTTTCTCGAAATGACGTTATTTCATCGGCAGCCTCTATTAATGCTAAATCCCATATTTTTATTTGATTCCACGGCACTTGTCGTTGCAGCGCAGCATTACGCTGTTTTAATATGTGCTGATATCGCTGCCATATCTGAAAAAATTGCGGTTCCACGTGAAACACACCCCAATCAATAAATCCTCTGCGCGCACGAGGACCTCCGCTTAATAAAAGATAACTATTGGGGTTTATAAACTGTAATGGCAATAATTTGGCCAATTCGCTCACTGGATTTGTATTATTATCAATCTTTATTTTGGTTTTACCTTGTCGTATTTTTTCTAAACCGATTGTTTTCATCGTTGTGGAACTGGTCCCTAAGAGAACTGAAAATAAATTGAAACGCTCAGCGTCATATTGAATCGCGCGACTAGCCAATCGACTTCGAAATGATCGACCTAGGCTTAAAAAATAAATGGCCTCAAGTAGACTCGATTTGCCACTACCATTTTTCCCATAAATAAAATTAAAATGCGGAGAAAACTCAAGATCTAATTCGGCAAGATTTCGGAAATAATTTGTTTTTAACCGAAATAAATGCATAAAACATTATATACGCATAGGCATAATAACGTAGAGACCAGCATCTTTTTCTTTAGATTCAAGCCTTACACTGGCTTCCGCAGATGTTAATGTAATCTTAACAGGCCCAGCCGGTAAACTGTTTAATACATCGATAAGATAATTAATATTAAAAGCGATGCTGATGTCTTTTCCATGATAAGCGATGTCTAAATAATCTTCGGCATCTTCTTGTTCAAGGTTGTTGGCAAAAATACGTAAAAGATTTCTTCTTAACTCGAGGCAAACGCTTTTATGCTTATCATTTGATAAAACGCTTACGCGTAACAAAGAGGCTTTGAATAAGTCACGATCGATTTCAAAAATTTTATCTCCACTTTTCGGAATAACGCGATCATAATCAGGGAACGTGCCATCAATCAGTTTAGAAGTAAATGTATAATCCTGCATCGCTACCTTTAACTGATTTTTAGTTAAAAATATGGTTAAACTATCATTTTCTTCATCGCTTAATAAGCGTGAAAGTTCATAAATAGCCTTCCTAGGAACTATAATTTGGTTATTATCAACCGTTATATTGGCTTCTTTTACATTTAGTGCTAAACGATGACCGTCCGTTGCAACCGCCCGCAAACTTCCTCGATCTAATTCCCATAGCATTCCGTTTAAAAAATAACGTACATCTTGATGTGCCATTGCAAAATTGGTAGATTCTATCAAAGAACGTAACCCTTTGGGTGATAAAACAAATTTTGCCTGCTCTGGATGATTATCTAACGCTTCACTTATTGGAAAATCTGTCGCAGGCAACGTCGATAAATTAAATCGACAACGGCCGGATTGCAGATATAACTTATCACCTTTTTGCTGGAATTTTAATTCACTCTCTTCAGGTAAACTTCGACAAATATCCATTAGCTTTCTCGCAGGAGCAGTCGTTGTTCCTGATTGACCTGGTTTTTCTAACGTGATACGACCCGCTAACTCCACTTCCATATCGGTTCCTAACAACGACAAATTTCTATCATTCAACCGTATTAATAGATTAGAAAGTATAGGTAACGTTTGGCGGCGCTCGATCACGGCGGTTACTAATTGTAAAGGTTTCAATAAAATTTCACGATTAATTGTAAATTGCATTTTTTCCTCAACTCGATAAAGTACGCAACAAATTTATAAAATCTTCCGCAACCCCAGTATTTGTTTTTTTTAATTCTTGTATTTTTCGAAAAGCATGTAACACAGTTGTATGGTCGCGTCCACCAAAAGCGCGGCCTAATTCCGGTAAACTATGATTAGTCAATTCTTTTGCCAATGCCATTGCAATTTGGCGCGCACGTGCTAAAGAAGATGTACGTCGTTTAGAAAGTAAATCAGAAACCTTAATTTTATAATATTCAGCAACCGTTTTAATAATATTATCTACCGTAACTAATTTATCTTGTAAAGCAAGCACATCTTTTATTGCCTCGCGCACTAATTCGAGTGTGATTTGTAGTCCTGTAAATTGCGCATAGGCAACAACCCTTTTTAATACGCCTTCAAGCTCTCTCACATTGGAATGAATTCGTTTAGCAATAAAAAAAGCGACTTCCTGAGGTAAACTTATTTTGGTTTGCTCAGCTTTACTAATTAAAATAGCAACCCGAGTTTCCAGATCCGGGGGTTCAATGGCAATAGTCAATCCCCAACCGAGACGTGATTTTAATCGCTCCTCTACACCCGACATTTCTTTTGGATATCGATCACAGGTTAATACGATTTGTTGTTGACTTTCCAATAATGTATTAAAGGTATGAAAAAACTCCTCTTGAGAACGATCTTTCCCTGCAAAAAATTGAATATCGTCAATTAATAGTGCGTCTAATGAACGATAATACGTTTTAAAATCATTAATTGTATTGGTTTGCAACGCTTTTATCATATCCGCAACAAAACGTTCCGAATGGAGATATAACACCTTTGCATGTGGATTCTTAAGTAAAATAGCGTTACCAATGGCGTGCATTAAATGTGTTTTTCCTAATCCAACTCCTCCGTAAAGTAATAACGGGTTATAGGCTTCCCCTGGATTTTCTGCCACTTGAACGGATGCTGCTCGCGCTAATTGATTCGATTTACCTTCAACAAAATTAATAAATGTAAAATTTGAATTGATATGCGTTGACGAAGTTTTTACTACTCTCGATTTTCCTTTTATACCTTGAGCATTTCTAAGTATGGGTGATATTTGAGAGGTTTGATTATCACGACTACCCACTCGAAGTATAACCTCAGGAGGTGCTTCATCTAATTGAGTCAAAATTTGATTAATATGAACTAAAAATCTCTCATTAACACAATGCAACACAAATTGATTAGGCGCCCATAAAACAAGTTGATCTTCTTTTTGTTCTGCCTGCAACGGTCGTATCCACGTATTAAAATCTTGGAGTGAGATATAATCTTGAAGTCGATCCAAACATTTTTGCCAAACAAACGTTGCTAAAGCAGTTGTCACAATAATTCCTCTATTATCTAAAATAAACCGACCTAAGTTCATATCACAATTTTTATAGCTTATCTAGCCTAAGGACATTTAAAAAAAACTGGATATTTTGTAAATCATATGAAACAAATTTTTGTAAGCAACAAAATATGAGAACAGTTTATAAATAATTATCTATAAAAAATGATTCATTAGGTAACAAGCGGGTCAATTATATACCCAATCTCATCTAAAATCTGTTAATAATAACGAATAAACGTGTGCATATAACTGTTAAAAAAAAATATAAATGAGCTTGCCCTTAAAACAAGGTTGCTTCGTGCACATCTAATCCCAACTTATCCCCAATTAACCTTTTTGTTAATCGCATGAAAAATATAATAAAAATTGTGTTTAGAACAGAAATAGCCGTACGTTATCATCACTCCTATTTATCTAAAATAAATTATAATTATGATAGAAGCATAGTGATCTAATGAGACCTAAAGAATCTAAAATGAGCATTCGTAGACATAATCGAATTGAAAGAGGAATAATCGTACTTTTTCTATAAACAGTAAAAAAAAACAATAAAACACGCATCAATACAATCTAATCTATTTAAATCGCATGATTTTAAAGGCCAGAGAAGCGTTTTTCTGGAATTATAATTGACAATTTAAATAGGCTACCCTAAGATACGTCCTTCTTTAATGAGATAACAGGCTCTTAGAGGCATTGTAACTATGAAAAGAACATATCAACCCAGTAATCTAAAACGAAAAAGAACCCACGGATTTAGGGCACGCATGGCCACAAAAAAGGGTCGTTTAATCATTAAACGACGACGTGCGAAAGGTCGTTTTCGCTTAACAGCTTAAATTTTTATCTCATTTGATAAAAATTAGTCAAAAATTCATTAAATCATCCCGTATTCAACGGGCAGAGGATTTCCGAAAGACATTTCAACAAGGAGAAAAACAAAAACGGGGTGGATTAGTTGTTTATGTGAAACCTAATGATTTGGGCTTCGCAAGGGTGGGGTTAGTCATTTCAAAAAAGATAGTTCCAAACGCTATTAATAGAAATCGACTCAAACGTCTTATACGTGAGAGTTTTAGACTTAATCAGCAACGGCTGCCTGATGTGGATATTATCGTCGTCGTTACGCGTCGATCTTTATATAATAATCAAGTTTTTTTGTGTGATTTAGATAAACAATGGTCAAGCTTAGCAATTTCTTACAACAGAGCCTGATCTTTTTAGTACAGGTTTACAGTTATTTTATCAGCCCTGTAATTGGTAGCTGTTGTCGATTTCATCCAACTTGTTCAAAATATACGCAGATTGCGATTGTTCGTTATGGTGTTTGTAAAGGCATGTATCTCAGTATATGCCGGTTATTATGTTGCCATCCTTGGCATCCCGGTGGGTATGATCCTGTCCCACCATTTTCAGTTTCTAAACTACCCAAAAAAATGAGTTAATTGATATGGAACTAGCCCGCGTTTTTTTATTAGGTGCTTTGTTTTTAGTAGCATTTATGTTATGGAATGCATGGCAAAATGAATATCCGTCTCATCATCAAGAAATAGGTTCTGCGAATGTTATAACAGAACAGCCGGATAACAAAATAAACTTACCGGCCATGAAAACAATTCCCGTTGAAAATAGAAACAAAAATCGTTTTATTCATGTTAAAACGGATGTGCTTGATGTTTGGATAGATACTGTAGGGGGAAATATTGTCAAAGCAAATCTTTTACACTATCCACAGTATCCCAATCAACCCCGTTCAACCCCGTTTCAATTATTAAATAATGATAACGCTCATTATTACGTCGCGCAAAATGGATTGATTTCAACGGAGAAAAAGCAGGTATTCCACTATCAGAGTAATAAAAACAACTATACATTGAATCCAGAGGAATCCGTATTAAAAGTTTCTTTAGTTTGTAATACGTGCGGAAAAATAAAAGTTCAAAAACAATTTACCTTTAAAAGAAATGATTATTTAATCCCTGTGCGTTATCAGATATCGAATGTCGCGCCTTCTATTTTTGAAGGTCGTTTTTATGTTCAATTTCAACAACGGAAAATTGATAAAGCCCATAGCTTATTTAATATTAGTTCATATACAGGTGGAGCAATTTCGACACAAAATAAACCTTACCAAAAAATTAGCTTCGATAAAATGAAACAGGGAACTCTGTCGTTGGCCACTCAAGACGGTTGGGTAGCCATGTTGCAACATTATTTTTTAAGTGCTTGGATACCTCCAGCAGGTCAGGAATTTCACTTTTATAGCTACGCAAAGGACGATATTTATACGCTGGGTATGTTAGGAGCGCCTTTTCAAATTCAGCCCGGAATGGAATTTGTCAGTGAAAGTAAGCTTTATCTAGGTCCTGAAAGTATGGATCGCTTAAAAGCAGTAGCGCCTCATTTAGATTTGACAGTGGATTATGGCATTTTATGGTTCATCTCCATGGCCCTTTTTTCGCTACTAAAATTTATTCACCATTATGTCGGGAATTGGGGATGGTCAATCGTTATTGTAACGGTATTAATAAAATTAGCTTTTTATCATTTATCGGCTAAAAGTTATCGATCAATGGCGAGTATGCGTAGCTTACAACCTCGCCTACAGGCTTTAAGGGAGCGTTATGGTGATGATAAACAAAAATTAACACAAGCCACCATGGCGCTATATAAGACCGAGAAAGTGAATCCTTTGGGAGGGTGTTTGCCCATATTAGTACAAATTCCAGTATTTATTGCACTTTATTGGATGTTATTAGAAAGTGTGGAATTAAGACAGGCGCCCTTCATCCTTTGGATTCATGATCTGTCCGCTAAAGATCCGTACTATATCTTACCTGTTTTAATGGGGATTACGATGTTTGTCCAACAACGTCTGAACCCACCACCACCAGACCCTACACAAGCCAAGGTAATGCAGTTTTTACCTATTTTTTTTACAGCATTATTTTTGAACTTTCCTTCTGGTTTAGTCCTCTATTGGATTGTAAATAATACGCTTTCCATTTTACAACAGTGGTTTATTATGCGACGATTAAGCGTCGAGTTATCTAAAAAAAAACAGTGATCGTATGTAGACGTGAATGATATTGAAGTAACCACTAAAGCCAATGAAACGATTGTAGCGCTGGCTACCCCACAAGGTAGAGGCGGAATTGCTGTAATTCGTATTTCAGGCTCAACGATTAAACGTATTGCTAATCAATTATTGCGACGGGCACCTAGAAAAAGATATGCAGAATATTGTTCCTTTTTAGCAAAAGATGGATCGCTTATCGACCAAGGTCTCGCTTTATATTTCCCCGCTCCACATTCTTTTACCGGTGAAGATGTTCTTGAGTTGCAATGTCATGGAGGACCTATTGTTGTCGATTGTTTGCTAAAACGCGTCCTACAGTTGGGAGCTCGATTGGCTAGACCCGGAGAATTTACAGAACGTGCGTTTTTAAATGCGAAACTTGATCTGGTACAAGCTGAAGCGATTGCTGATTTAATTAATGCTGAATCAGAGCAAGCCGCACGTGCTGCAATGCGCTCATTGCAAGGTGATTTTTCATTACGGATTAACCAGATCCGAGATTCTATAATCGAATTGAGGATGTGGTTAGAAGCATCAATAGACTTTTCAGACGAAAACATCGATTGTTTAAAAGATGGAGACGTTTTAACACGGTTAAATTCAATTTTAACGGATATACAAAATATTAAAAATTTAGCCAAACAAGGTACTCTATTGCAAGAAGGAATCAATTTAGCGATCGTGGGTCCTCCCAACGCAGGAAAATCAAGTTTATTAAATAGATTGAGTTTAAAAGAAGCTTCAATAGTCACTTCTTTTGCCGGCACGACGCGTGACGTCATTCGGGAAAAAATTCAAATTGAAGGCTTATTAATTCATATTGTTGATACTGCAGGATTAAGAATAACGATAGATGAAATCGAAAAAGAAGGGATAAAAAGAACATTGGCTGAAATAGCGAAAGCAAACTTAATTCTATGGGTGGTTGATCACAACACAACACGTCATGAGGATTTAATATTCTGGAAAGAACAAGAATTGTTTCTTAAAAATATTTTTCTTGATAACCGTATCCTTATCATCAGAAATAAAATTGATCTGAGTCAAGAAAATGCACGTATAGAAAAAGAATTAAATTTTAACGTTATTAAATTGTCTGCAAAAACAGGAGAAGGTTTTTCGTTGCTTTATAACTATTTAAAAAACTATGCGGGCTATACGAATTCCTCTGAAAGTAATTTTAGCGCAAGGCGTCGACATTTAGACGCTTTATCGCATACACAAATGACTTTAAATAAAGCATTAAAAAAAATAAAAGAAAACACTTTTTCTGAATTAATTGCTGAGGATTTAGCGATGGCACAAAATTTTTTAGGTGAAATTACTGGCCATTTTACAACACATGATTTATTAGGGAAAATTTTTTCAAATTTTTGTATTGGTAAATAAAGATAAATAATTCAATTTTTTGTTAAATCATCAATGGTCTTTAAAACCATTTGTGGTGTTAATTGTTTTAAACAGTTTAAATGGGTGAAGGGACATTTTCTTTTGAAGCACGGACTGCAATGAAGATTTAAATAAACTATTTTAGCCTTTTCTGATAAAGGGGGTGTGAATTTTGGGTTCGTTGAACCATAGATTGCAATTAAGGGTCTATCTAAAGCTGCAGCAATATGCATCAGTCCAGAATCGTTACTAATCACCAAAGTCGCAAACGATAAAAGAGCGATTGCTTCCATTAAAGACGTTTTTCCAATGAGATTGATGCAGGCATTTTTAGTTAACTTTTGTATTTCGATCCCTATCGGGGTATCAGCAGCAGCACCCAGTAATACAATGGATCCGTCGTTGGATTTTTTACTGTTTATAATATCTGCAAAATAGTTTGTAGGCCAACGTTTTGCTGGCCCATACGCCGCACCAGGACAAACGATCAGATAAGGCTTGTTTGTCATCGAAGATAATTTTTTGTCTTTTAAATGTTTATGTTCAGAAGGAATGGTTAGATGTGGCTTAAAATTGAACCAATCAACCTTATTTTTAATGAAGGATTGAGCATCCCCTAATGCTACAAAACGTTGAACCATCATCGGATACATTTTTTTATTTAAAACGCGCCAATCATTGAGTAATTTAACGCGCATTTCACCGAGCCAACCTGTTCTTACAGGAATATGAGCGGCGAGAGGAATAATGGCAGATTTCCAAGAATTGGGAAGAATAATGGCTTGATCGTATTTTTTTTCTCGCAGTTCCTTCCCGAGTTGCCAACGTTTTATGAATTGAAATTGAGCATGCCCTAAAGGCATGACAAAGAAGTGATTCATTTCTGGCATGCAAGAATAAAGTTCTTGGCTCCAATCGGGCGCTAATACATCGATTATTGTCTTTGAGTTGCGATATTTTAGATATTTAAAGAGAGACTGGGCGAGGATAATATCGCCTATCCATGCGGGACTAATAATTAGAATTTTTTTAGAGCGGTTCATAAAAAGTTCTCAGTAATTTTAATCCCCTGTCGCTAAAAAAATCGATGAATTCCGGAAAAACGAGTTAGTCTTCATCTTTTAAAAGATATTCAGTTCCGCAATAAGGACACGTTATAGAGCCCGTTTTTCCAAGTGGTAAATAAACCCGAGGATGGGAATCCCACAACGTGCTTCTTTTTAATGGGCATGAGAGAGGGAGGTTTTGACGCTTGATTTCATAGTAATTTTTCGTTTGACTGCGTTTTAAGGGTAATGTCATAAAAAACCTCTACGTTTACGTTCATTTTGTCAGCTTCATGATAAACTGCATATAAATTTTTCTAAATAGAAAATAGGGAATGGCTGAGTTTATAAAACATTCATTCAAATTAGGTATTTTTAACTACGCTATAATTTAGTTTATTCATAATTTTATATCAACTGATCGTTCAGTTCTATGATTAAATCGTCTTTATTATGCGATACAAAACGATGGGTATTGAAAAATGGTTATGTTCAAAGGGTTAAATTCCGCATTTAAAAAAGTCAATCACGCTAAAAAAATAAAAACCGATCTAAATCGTATTCAATCAGCGGATGATTTATTAAATAAAAAAAATACCTTAGAAAGGGTAGAAACAATAAAATCATTCATTCCGTCTTCGAATCAATTTAAAAATTTATATTTACCGGTGATAAAAAAATTTTCCGAATTTGTCCAGGAGATTCCTTTAATGCAACCTGGATTTTTTAATCATAAAATTAATTTTTTAGAAAGAGGTTTGGAACGAAGTGCGCGATCACTTTCGTTATGCTTAAATTATTTTTTTTCGGAAAAAAATAATTTAATGGGACTATCTTGTCGTGATGATTTATCACTTTATGCGACATTTACTGCCGCATTATTTTTAGATGTCGGTCAATTAGTGGTTGAATATAATACGGTGCTTTGTAATAAAAAATCCTACCCACTAAAAAACTGGAGTCCTTTTACTGGATCCATGCTTGGGCTGGGCTATTATTATAAAACCGATTTTATAAAAGAAAATTATAACAATCTCCAGCCATTGATCACACCCATTTTAGCACGACAGATTTTGGAGTGTGCCTATCCTCGTTCGTTAGAAACAGAAGGTTTTCATTGGATTGCAAGCGATTTAAAAATATTAGAAATGTGGTTACATTTATTATCAGGAAACGAAGAGCGAATTCCGATGACATCGTTTATGTCGATGGTTCCACGCGCAGAAATAGAACTCATTGAACATTCGAGATTAAGCGCGCAAATTGAGACAACGGAGCCAAGCGGTGAAGCTTTTTTACAATGGCTGCGTAAAGAAATTGCAGATGAAAAAATTTTAATTAATGAAAAAGAAGCTAAAATAAACATAGTGGATGGAAAAATATTGATATCTACGGAGCTTTTTCAGGAGTTTGCGACGATAAATCCAAATTACAAACATCCAGAAATGATAGAAAAACAATTTATCGATGTCGCTAAACTTTATCAAATTTCTATTAGCGAACTCGATCAACGCTATAGAGCATTGGGTGGTTTGTCAGGAATGGGCGATTTAAGTAAACGATACCGAACGGTGGGTGGAATATCGACTGCAATTGAAAATCAAAAAAAACCTTTCCCGCGCGTTTTACAAGGCGATATTCGTTTAATTTCTCTTATTACATCCTGTCATTCACTACAGAAAATGATCAATATCAATTCCTTTCAGGATATTACAAAAAAATTTACTTCACCTCATTTAACGTGACAATTACATTATGCCAACTTACGCGATTGGAGATATTCAAGGTTGTTTTGATTCTTTACTACGATTGTTAGATAAAATTAATTTTGACGCGTATCAGGATACGTTATGGTTTACAGGTGATCTCGTCAATCGGGGACCTCAATCATTAGAAGTGCTCCGGTTCGTAAAAAAATTAAAAAATACGCATATTGTATTAGGTAATCATGATTTACACCTTTTATCGATAGTCTATCGCGGTTTACAGCGCGATCCTGAAAACAGCTTACAGGCCGTTTTAAATGCACCCGATAAAGATGAATTATGCACGTGGTTACGGAACCAACCACTTTTATACCATGATGCTCACTCCGGTTATACGTTGGTTCATGCAGGATTGCCCCCTCAATGGGATCTTCAGAAGGCAATGGCTTGCGCGCATGAAGTTGAGGCTGTATTACGGGGAGAGAATTATACGGAGTTTTTTAAAAATATGCGGGGTAATGCGCCTTGCCAATGGCGGGATAATCTGACCGGTTGGGGGCGATTAAGGTACATTACAAATTGTTTGACCCGTTTAAGATTTTGTGATATTAAGGGAAATTTAGAGCTGACGGCTAAAGGAGTTCATGCTATTTCGAGCGATTATTTTCCTTGGTTTAAGGTACCTCATCGACGTAGCCAATCATTAGCTATTTTGTTTGGGCATTGGGCAGCCTTGCAGGGTCAAACGGATGAACCCAACGTATACGCGTTAGATACCGGTTGTGTATGGGGTCACTGCTTAACTGCAATGCGCCTAGAAGATAAGGTCCGAATGAGTGTTGATTGTGCGTAGCGTTGTAGGCACTGAATTGAGTCTGAGTAATGTCAATTGCGAATGGTTCTTACTTCTTATAAATAGAGTAGTTTAAAATTAAATATCCCTTATTTAATTCATAAGGTAAAGTATCATGCCGTTAGATAACAATAGTATTGTTAAAATAACCTATAAATAAAAGGTTGGTTTTAGATGAAATTTTTCCTTATGACGATTACTCAACTATCTGTTTTCATCCGGGTGTCGGATTATAAAAACAATACCTCTTTGAAATTTTTTAAAGCACTTATTTGCTTTTAACTGAAAAGTATTTTTGAAGATAAAGAGGTATGTGAAAAATGAATTTACAAACCATTGCGTCCGTTGTGGATAGCCAACCACCGCAGCCCGTTTTCGTTTTTAGACCAAACATCATGGAATGTGCGATTAATTATTTTCGCACGCGATTTCAGGGTCGAATTTTATATGCGGTTAAAACGAATCCCGAAAGACAAGTCATTCATCTTTTACATCATCAAGGTATTCATGATTTTGACGTCGCTTCATACGAAGAAATTCGTATGATTAAATCAATCTTGCCGGATGCGGGACTCTATTTTATGCATCCAGTGAAATCTTCTTTTGCCATTCAAGAGGCTTATTTTAATTATGGCGTGAGACATTTTGCATTAGATAGTTTGGATGAACTTAAAAAAATTGTTCGTTATACGAATAATGCAAAGGATTTATGTTTGCATTTACGTTTAGCAATTCCCAATACATTTGCTGAGTTTAATTTATCTGCAAAATTTGGTATTCATTTAGATGAAGCACCTGAATTATTAAAAAAAGTCAGAAAAGTTGCTTACAAGCTGGGTATTACCTTTCATGTCGGATCACAATGTATGCATCCTGATGCGTATCGAATTGCAATACGATTAGCCAATAAATTGATTGGCCAGTCAAAAATTGCAATAGAATATTTTGATGTGGGGGGAGGATTTCCGTCGATATATCCTGGAATGACGCCCCCACCACTGGAGATTTATTTTAATGTGATTCACGAAGAATTTAAAGAAATTAGTAAAAAATTTCCTACTATAGAATTACTGTGTGAGCCGGGTCGTTGTTTAGTCGCAGAAAGTACGTCCGTTATCGTACGCGTAGAATCAAGAAAAAAGAACCAGTTGTATATTAATGATGGAACCTACGGTAGTCTTTTCGATGCGGGAATTCCTCATTTTATTTTTCCGGTGCGTTTAATAAAAAAATCATATCGAAAAAATAAAGACCTCATCCCCTATAGTTTTTACGGCCCAACGTGTGATTGTTTGGATTATATGCAAGGACCTTTTTATTTACCGAGTGATATTAAAGAAGGAAACTATATTGAAATTGGTCAAGTAGGCGCTTATGGTAGAACGCTTTCAACAGGATTTAATGGTTTTAAGCATGAAGAAGGCGTTATTGCTGTTTCAGATAAGCCTATCATGAGCATGTTTTCTGCACTTAATTTGGAAAAAAAACAAGAATTGGCAACAAAATAATACTTTATTGATGAGGAAAAACTCATGGAAACACCTGTTTGTAAAAATTCATTGAAAGAAAAATTATTGAATAAATGTGTTGAGCATATTGATATTACACAATTTGATGCACGTCCGATTATTGATTCAATGGCGGCGATGTCATTCACTTCACGTGATTTGGCACGGGCAACACGCATTTTTAATGCCATGCTTCAAGATGATCAGTGTAGCATTATTTTGTCCATTGCAGGCTCCACTTCAGCAGGCGGCTGCATGAAATTATATGCTGATTTAATTCACTATAATATGGTTGATGCGATAGTAGCTACAGGCGCAAGCATTGTTGATATGGATTTTTTTGAAGCCTTAGGTTTTCGGCATTATCAAGGAAGTTCATCGATTGATGATGGAAAATTACGCGATTTACAGATCGATCGTATTTATGACACGTATATTGACGAAGAACAACTACAACAGTGTGATCACGTTATTTTCGAAATAGCCAATACGCTTGAACCGAAAGCCTATAGTTCGCGAGAATTTATTCAGGCGATGGGGAGTTATTTATCGCGCGGACAGGCTAAAAAACAAGATTCTTTAGTGCAGTTAGCTTATGAACATCATGTTCCTATTTTTTGTCCTGCGTTTACAGACTCTTCTGCGGGCTTCGGTTTAGTGCTACACCAGGTAAAAAATCCAAATCAACATATAACCATCGATGCGATACGTGATTTTCGTGAACTCACGGACATCAAAATTAAAGCGGGTACTACGGGTTTGCTGATGATAGGTGGCGGCGTGCCAAAAAATTTTGTTCAGGATACCGTCGTGTGTGCTGAAATTCTTGGAAAACCAGTAGATATGCATAAATATGCAATTCAAGTGACGGTCGCAGATGTACGAGATGGAGCGTGTTCAAGCTCTACGTTAAAGGAAGCGTGTTCCTGGGGTAAAGTGGACAGAGCCTATGAACAAATGGTATATGCGGAAGCGAGTTCAGTTTTGCCACTTTTAGCAAGTGATGCATATCATCGCGGTTATTGGAAAAGGCGTAGTCGACGAAATTTTTCTAAATTATTGAATCAATAAAAAGGTTTATCCATATGCATTGCATAGAACCCAAAAAAGCCTTTTTAGGCTTAGCGCAAGAAGATGCCGTTGATTATGAAAAGGCGAAAGCCGTGATCATCCCGTTTGGTCTAGAAAATTCGGTTACGTATGGTAAAGGGACGGCTAAAGGACCGGCTGCCATTATTCGCGCCTCTTATGAAGTTGAATTGTTTGATGAACAATTATGGTGTGAACCTTTTCGTCAAATTGGCATTGTTACATTAAACGAACCTAAAATTGATGCTGAAATGCCGAAGGCTTTACAACAATTAGAAACGATTGTTGAAAAAGTATTAAAGGATAAAAAATTTCCATTTGTTTTGGGCGGAGAACACGCAATTACGATAGGTGCCATTCGTCCTTATTTAAAAAAATATAATGATCTGATCTTACTGCATTTTGATGCCCATGCTGATTTACGCGATGGTTACCAAGGACAACATTATTCCCATGCTTCCGCGATAAGACGTTGTTTAGATCATGACTCATTGAATGTTGTTTCCGTGGGAATTCGTAATGTTTCAAGAGAAGAAATTCCTTTCATTGAAGAAAACCGTGATAGAATTCATCTATATTGGGGAAAAGATAAAAAAAAATGGGATATCAACACGATCGTCTCCCATTTAAAAAACCGGCCTATTTATTTAACATTTGATGTTGACGCATTTGATTCCAGTGTGATGCCAGCTACAGGAACTCCTGAACCCGGTGGTTTATTTTGGGAAGACGCACTCGAAATTATTACGGCAGCAAGTCAAGTAGGACGGATAGTTGGAGCAGATATCAATGAGCTCGCGCCGATTCCTCAATTACCTAGTTGTGATTTTTTAGTTGCAAAGCTAGTCTATAAAATTCTTTCTTTATTCGCTCTCGACGAGCGGTTATAATCTTAATGTCGTTAACGCAAAGGAGTTGCAATGAGCCGAAAAAGACAAGGATGGTTATTCAGTAGCCTTTTAGTTGCTGGGCTCAGTGGGTTGATGAACCCGGCTTATGGGGCTTTTCCATTACCCCCTCGTCTATCTGGTCTCGTGCTTGCCAGTGATTATACGGTCGGACAAGCAGACGCGATGTTCCCCTTATCGGGTGATATGAGTCGTAATCTTTATGTGGATCCAGCGTTGTCTTATGGCACCGATAATCAAAACCAATTCGATGTAGGTTTAGGTTATCGTTGGATCACGAATCAAGCAGCGATTGTGGGCGGTTATTTTTTTGGTGGTTACAGTCGTGTTGATAATAATGCCCGCTTGTGGATTGCCAACCCAGGAATCGAAGCCTTCGGCTCCCGTTGGGACGCCCATCTCAATGCTTATATCCCGATGGGTGATCGGCATTATACAGCGGGCACAGAAATAGTTCATTTTTTTACCGGTCACTCTGAATTTGGTCGTGTATTTTTAATGCATCAATATGCAGGTAGTGGTGCGGACATCAAGGCCGGTTATCAATTGTTTCCACATTCTTCGTTGAAGGGATATCTCGGCAGCTATTATTTTTCCCCTGCAGAAACCAACAATGTGTGGGGAGGCGCGGCCGGTTTAGAATATTGGTTAACGCAAGGCGTAAAACTGATAGGCAGTTATTCGTATGATAACCTCCATCACAGTACCTATGCCTTTGGTATTGGTTTGGAATGGGGAGGGTTGAGAGCCCATCGTGCCGACCCAGAACTTGAAGAACGGCTCACCGACCCGGTTGAGCGCCATGTAGCGGAATTGGGCCGTGGTTCGACCATTCCGACGCGCTTAAAAGCAAAACCGTTGATAACAGGAGATCAACCGACTGGAGTTATTATTCTCTTAGGAAATAATATTGCATTTTTTAGTGAAGCTGGTGGGCCTAACAATGGTGGAGTGGGTTTAAGTTTGGCTAATTGCACATTTGAGAACCCGTGTGGACCCACCGACTTTTCACAAGCCAGTGTTAATACTTTAGGGGAGTTGCTACCTCTACCTAATACGCGATTCTATTTCAATGGCGGTAATTATACCAGCAACGGCCAATCAATAAGCCTTGTTCCTGGCCAAAGTTTACAAGGACGAACAGTAGATTATAGTCAATTGGCAACCGGTTCAGCACGATCGACGCTTTTCATCCCTAGTCTTACGTTCCAAGGTAACAATACCTTAGAAAACATGATAGTGGGAGGAAGTATTGAACAGGGTAATAATAGTCTAGAAAACCTAACGTTAGTAGGTGGCTTTATTAATGAAGTGCATGTTCGTGTACAGGGGAATAATAACGTGATTAAGGGTAGCCAAATTGGTCTGCCAGGTGATATTGTCGTTGGAGATGGGGTTAGTGTATTTAATGAAAGTGATAACAACCTACTTATTGATAGTAGCAGTTTGTTGATAGAAAAAAACAATTTAGGTAGCGTATTCGGTTTTTATGGAAGCGTTTTTACCAATACAACAATACAAAATAGCAAAATAAAAGTACTAACAACTCCAGTATTATTTCCTCCTGAAACTGTATTCCCTCTCGGAGCATATGCTGACGAGGGGGCAATACTTACGCTTAACAATGTATACCTTCAAGTCGTATCGTCAATAGTAGATATAAGAGAAACAAAACATCCAGGAGCTTCGGCTGGACTAGGCACGGCAGGAGGTACGATTAATGCAACAAATACGAACATTTTTCTCTCAGGGGCTGGAGAGGAAACTGAGGGAATACTAACAGCAAACTTCGACGTTCCTTCTTCAATCAAACTTGTGGGAGGTACTATAAACGTAATTGGGCCCAACCCCCATATTTTCGGTTTTCATGGTAAATCCCCAACTTCTTTAGCCACTACAGGGGTTAAGTGTTTAATCAATGGTGCTAACGTGCTCTGTTAATAACGATGAAAACTAAAGCAAAATAGAATTAAGAAAACAAGTCTAATTCTTATTGGATAAACAATACATTGGCCTGTAAAGGAGCGTACCTCACATTTTTTACGGCGTATGATTTAAGATCCTGTTGTAATAGCGTACTCGCTGGAACAAGGTTTTGCAAAGTAGGCTGTTTTTTTATGGGTTGAAATTGTAAGCGCCAGGTTTGATGATAATGGACCAAACCGAACCAGAGAGGAACGCCGTTACTGAGCCGTTGATGTGAATCCCAAAGATTTAAAACGATCAAATGATGGGTTGCAAGCGGACGGTTCTGGATCAACCATTACAATGACTGGCGGTGCAATACAAGTAGGGCGAGGGGACGAAATTTCAGCATCGAATGATGGGGGTTCGGTTATGTTCCAAGGCGGGACAATGTGTACCATCGATGGCATAGGCGTATCCTGTTCATAACAATGCGAAGTTAAATAAAAAGGGCTTTCTAACCTTATGTTGATAAAAAAATTGAGTTGGAGGAGATTGGATGATGAAAAAGAATAAAATTTTGAATGAAAAAAAACAAGTAACATTTAAAATGGTTTACGCTTCAAAAGCTGAAGTCGATAGAGCGACAAAAAAATGCTTAAAAAAATATCCAGATGTGTTTAAAGAATTAGCTAAGCGTTAATGGATATGCGTAAAATAAAAATGCTAACCATTGAAGAGGTCATTAAAATTCACGATGATATACTTAATAACTCAGGAGGTCTAGCGGGTCTTTCACTTTACAAATCCTTAGAAGCCGCCTTAAACCGCGCAGAAAATTACTCGTTTTATGAAGAGGTTAACGATCTATTTGAAATAGCATCTATATATTGTATTGCGATAGCGCAAGGTCATTTATTTAATGATGGAAATAAACGTACGGCTTTTTCTGTAATGTATAATTTTTTAGAAATAAATGGCTATGAACTTGAAGCAAAATCAAAAATCATAGTAGATGTTATGTTGAAAGTTGCTGAAAAAAAATTAACTAAAAAAGAGCTTTCAAAATGGATAAAAGAAAATGTCTTAACGAAGATAATTAGAAAACAAATAATTCAATGAGAGTGAGATAAACCTCTCGTATTAGATCACATAAGAAGACAAAGTGACCATTAAATTTTACCCCCATACTTGACTTTAGAAATTTTTTAGCTAATTTAAATCAAGGATTTTCTAACTATCTATTGACCTAATTAAAAAGCATGTGATTTTTTAGTTACGAAATTGGTCTATAAAATTTTTTATTTAAATATTCTCGGTTTAATTTTTTAAGGCAAAATAAGTGCATACTAACGCAAAGGAGTTGCAATGAGCCGAAAAAGACAAGGATGGTTATTCAGTAGCCTTTTAGTTGCTGGGCTCAGTGGGTTGATGAACCCGGCTTATGGGGCTTTTCCATTACCCCCTCGTCTATCTGGTCTCGTGCTTGCCAGTGATTATACGGTCGGACAAGCAGACGCGATGTTCCCCTTATCGGGTGATATGAGTCGTAATCTTTATGTGGATCCAGCGTTGTCTTATGGCACCGATAATCAAAACCAATTCGATGTAGGTTTAGGTTATCGTTGGATCACGAATCAAGCAGCGATTGTGGGCGGTTATTTTTTTGGTGGTTACAGTCGTGTTGATAATAATGCCCGCTTGTGGATTGCCAACCCAGGAATCGAAGCCTTCGGCTCCCGTTGGGACGCCCATCTCAATGCTTATATCCCGATGGGTGATCGGCATTATACAGCGGGCACAGAAATAGTTCATTTTTTTACCGGTCACTCTGAATTTGGTCGTGTATTTTTAATGCATCAATATGCAGGTAGTGGTGCGGACATCAAGGCCGGTTATCAATTGTTTCCACATTCTTCGTTGAAGGGATATCTCGGCAGCTATTATTTTTCCCCTGCAGAAACCAACAATGTGTGGGGAGGCGCGGCCGGTTTAGAATATTGGTTAACGCAAGGCGTAAAACTGATAGGCAGTTATTCGTATGATAACCTCCATCACAGTACCTATGCCTTTGGTATTGGTTTGGAATGGGGAGGGTTGAGAGCCCATCGTGCCGACCCAGAACTTGAAGAACGGCTCACCGACCCGGTTGAGCGCCATGTAGCGGAATTGGGCCGTGGTTCGACCATTCCGACGCGCTTAAAAGCAAAACCGTTATTGGTGCCGAGGGGCGGGATGTTGGTAATAGATGATATTCCCTTAAGAAGTAATATTGCTTTTTTCAGTCAAACGGGTCAGCCAAATGATGCAAATGTGGTAAATTTAACTTTAGGGAGCTGTACATTTGAAAATCCGTGCGGGCCTGCAGATTTTACACAAGCTAATGTCACAACCTTAAATGACTTAATTCCTAATACACAATTTTATTTCAATGGAGGGACTTATACCACCGCCAGTAGTGTAAATCTTTTTCCTGGTCAAAGTGTACAGTCACGAACCGCTGATTATAGTCAACTAGCAACTGATCCTGCACGTTCGACACTTATCCTCCCTACAATTTCCCTTCAGGGTAATAATACCTTAGAAAATATTATTTTGTTATCAAATCAACCAACAGATTCAAGTGTTATTGTGACGGGTGGTAATAATATTATCCGAGGAAGTGATATTGGTAATTCTTCAGGACCTGGATTAAACAGAGTTGCCGTGTTTGATTTAGGAGCAACAAACACATTGATTGATAACTCCGTTCTTAATGCCTTGAGAGTAGGCGTTACAGGGCGAGGTAGTTCAAATTTGGTGATACAAAACAGTGAAATAAATGTAGCTAACAATGAATTTAATAGCATTGATGGTGTTAGATTTGAAAATACGAGCGGTTCGATTGTAAACACAGATATCTTTTTAGAAAATGATTCCGCTGCTGGCGGCTCTTCAAATGGGGTTTTTGCTAATGGGGGCAGTATAGTTGATATAACTAATTCTTTAATTTCAGTAAACAATATTCCCTCGGCAAGTGCAATCGGAATACAAACAAACGGTGCTGGAACAGCTGTTACAATGACTGGAAGAGAAATAGTTTTAAATTCGGGAGGCAGTAATGCAATCACATTTAGATCTGATGGAAGTACCGTCACTTTTGATGGAGTAATATGTAGTATCAATGGCGGTAGTGTAGTCTGCTCATAACAAATATAGCTAATTTTGAATAAACAATACATTGGCCTGTAAAGGAGTGTAACTCACATTTTTTACGGCGTATGATTTAAGATCCTGTTGTAATAGCGTACTCGCTGGAACAAGGTTTTGCAAAGTAGGCTGTTTTTTTATGGGTTGAAATTGTAAGCGCCAGGTTTGATGATAATGGACCAAACCGAACCAGAGAGGAACGCCGTTACTGAGCCGTTGATGTGAATCCCAAAGATTTAAAACGATCAAATGATGGGTTGCTGGAATATATTTTGTCATCGTTAATACGGGCGCTCGGCCCGCATTAGAAGAAACAAACAAAGGAGTATTCGGATCCTGAGTATGCAAGCTTAATCGGTAAAGTGTGGTGACAAGGTTTGTTTTGGGTAGCCGATGCCAGCCTTTTTTTTCTAAATGATGTTGAATATCTGAAAGTTTTCCTACCCATTGAATATTGAGCGCTTCAATTTTTTGGCCGAAATAACCGAGCCGATAAAGAGGTGTTTGAGATCCCGCATGATTCCACCATTCCTTTAAATCAATGGTTTGATTGGGAAAGCGGAGTTGAGAATTAGAAAGTAATTTTTTATAACCGTCGTTTAGATGTGCACCCCACACGAATAATAACGTTAGAATCCCGATTACGGCTATCTTACCGGAAGAAATTGTTGTGAATTGAATTTTTCTACGATACGAAAAGGTGAGACCTGCAAGAATACTGATTCCGAGTAAAGCGCCGCCCACCACATCACTAAACCAATGCGCAGTTAAATAAATGCGTGAAAAGAGGACTAAAAATATAATGGCGCTCGTTAATCCATAAATTAGCACGCGCTGTGGTTTTGGTTTTTCTATCCCAATAATCACTGCAAAAAAGCCTAAAAGAGCAATGCTGCTGACGGTATGACCGCTCGGAAAAGAAGGACCTGCCGGTATCTGGATTAAACCATCGGGACGCGTGATGTGAAGCATCTGTTTAAACAGATCACCTAAACCATAACTGAGTAATCCTGCTAAGCCCCAATGCACGCTTAACCAAAAATTCCTTTTTATTAAAAAAAAGGCCAACAGTACTATCCAAAATACAGTCAGCACTTTTGGGCTCAATTCTGCCATCGCCACAAAAAACGCATCGACATTGTCTTGACGTAAACTACGCATGAAGTGATAAATAGGTTCGTTTAAATCCGTTGCGAAACCATGGTGGAAAACACTTAAGGCAACGACTAAAAATCCTAAAGCGGAAAACACACAGGTTAACGCAAGGGCTAATTGCTCATGGGAATGAGGATGTCGCGTGTCCGTCAGAAGTGAAGCAATTGTTTTGAGCCGTGGGTGATGACGCGTGAAACGCCAAAGCTGTGCAACCTGTTTATCAAGTAAACGACTCAACCCGGCGTAACAGGCTTTTAAGAAGGCATACACAAGCCAAAAGAATAATAAAAGTAATACAACAAAGATAATTAATTTAGTTGCAATTTCGGGTGGTAATTGCTGAGAGGCTTGGCCTAAAAGGATGCCGGGCAGCATATAAAGAGGAGCCCAGGCGATAGCAGAAATACTATCCGCTACTAAAAATTGACCCCAAGGCATGCGCACCATCCCCGCAATAAACGGTAAAATAGCGCGAATAGGACCAATAAAACGACCAAAAAAAATACTTTTCCCACCCTGTTTATTAAAAAAAGCTTCTCCTTTCGATAGAAGTTGTGGATAACGGCGGAATAACCAAAAATCTTTTGTGTGCAGATGGTAATGCTGACCGATCCAAAAACTCAGTGCATCACCTGTGATAGCACCCGCAATGGCCCATAAAACAATGGAGGTAAAGGGTAAAACGCCTATTCCGATTAAGGTGCCAATCGCTGTCATGAAAACAGTCCCGGGGACTAAAAAACCGATGAGGAGCAGACATTCGAGAAAGGAAATAAAATAGGTCATTAAACCGGCTAAATACGGATGAATTTGGAGCCAATCGAAAAAAGGTTTGAGATCAGGAAGCGTCATTAGGCGACGTTCTCCCCCGCAGCTTGTTTATCCGCGTGATAGGAAGAGCGGACCAAGGGTCCGCTGGCTACACGAATAAATCCCATGTCTTTCGCTAAACGACCCAGGTCATTGAATTCTTGTGGAGAAACGTAACGCGCAACCGGAAAATGATGAGGGCTCGGGGCAAGATATTGACCAATAGTTATCATATCAACGTGATGTCGACGAAGATCGTGCAGGACGTTTTCAACTTCATCCCGTGTTTCTCCCAACCCGAGCATGAGACCCGATTTAGTCGGAATCCCTGGAAAGCGTTGTTTAAATTCCAGCAAGAGTTGGAGTGACCATTGATAATCAGAACCGGGACGGACTTGTTTATATAAGCGAGGTATCGTTTCGATGTTATGATTAAAAACATCCGGTAATTCAGGTGCTATGGCCTGTAAAGCAAGCTCCATCCGGCCTCGAAAGTCAGGGACAAGTACTTCTATAGTGAGTGCTGGACACTGTTTCCGTAATGCCTGTAAGCAGGCCGTAAAGTGACCGGCTCCGCCATCACGCAGATCATCGCGGTCGACCGACGTAATGACGACATAACGAAGCCCCATTTGCTGGACCGTATTGGCTAAATTAAAGGGTTCATCTGGATCCAGTGGATCCGGTCGGCCGTGGCCGACATCGCAAAAGGTACAGCGCCGTGTGCATTTATCGCCCATAATCATAAACGTCGCGGTACCCTGGCTAAAACATTCACTTAAATTAGGGCAAGCCGCTTCTTCACAAACGGTATGAAGACGATTTTTCCGAATCATGGTTTTAAGTTGGTCTATGCCGTTTGTGAGCGGTAATTTAATGCGAATCCAATCCGGTTTACGTAAAGGAGGGGCCGATTTAATTTTTATGGGGATGCGAGCCATTTTTTCGGCGCCGCGTTGTTTTTGTGTCGGATCCAGTCGTTTTATTTCCATAGCGTTTAAAAAGGTGTCATAAAAAAAGCAATGTTAACATAGTGTGAAAAGACGTAAGCTATCCAATTTATTTTTTTAGATGATTTTGTCAAGTCAGTGATTGTCGAAGCGTCGGTATTTTAGTTTAAATTCAAAATTTCGTGTTGAAATTGCGTGCTAAAGTCCTGCGCGACTTGATTCAAATCATGAGGGCCCCCTAAATCAGCAAGCTGAGTGATTTCAAGCTGACGCATACCACACGGATTAATCCCTTTAAAAGGTTTTAGATCCATGGACACATTGAAAGCTAATCCATGATAACAGCAACCCCGCCGAATCCGTAAGCCTATGGATGCTATTTTTGCGGTGTTCACATAAACGCCCGGCGCTTCTTTTTTTGCCTCGGCTTTAATGCCATAAGTGGCTAACAAATGGATTAATGTGTTTTCTAAGAAAGTAACTAATTCACGGACACCCAGATGAAGTCGACGAAGATTCAAAAGCGGATACACGACCAATTGACCCGGTCCGTGATAGGTCACTTGTCCGCCACGATCCGTTCTTTCAACGGGAATGTTTCCGGGATTAAGGATGTGTTCCCGTTTTCCTGCTTGCCCTAACGTATAAACGGAATTGTGTTCAATGAGCCAAACTTCATCGGGCGTTTCTGGCGTACGTTTATCAGTAAACGTTCGCATCGCATGGGCAATCGTTTGATAGTCAGCTTGTTGAAGTTTTTTTATGATAAGTTTTGCGTGCGTCATCGTGTGAAGTATACGGGATCACAACGCATTGTTGAACGGATAAAAAAGTAAAAAAACGTTGCATGCACTGTACGATTATGCTCTAAATCAACTTAAATTTCTGATAAACTATTTACTTATTCTCATATAAATTAGGATGTATTATGAAAAAGAGTTTAATTGCATGGCTTATCGTTCCTTTATGTTTAATCCAATCCCCAGCTTTTTCAATGCCGAATCCCGCTTCTGTGTATTGCGAGAATCATGGCGGACGATCAGAATTGGGGATACTGTCCAGTAGGGGGATTTGTGTATTTCGTGATAAAAGTTATTGTGGAGAATGGAGTTATTTGAGAGGGGTTTGTAAACGAAGCCAATTCTATCTCCCTGAAAAAAGAAGGGGAACCCACTACTGTTTTGCACAATTACCCAATAAAAATTTGATTATTTATTTGTGTAAAGCAGAGAAAAAATGATCGATAAACAAAAGAGACATTATTTAAAAAAAATGAAAATTCCGCTTTGGATCTCACGAGAGTGCGCGTCTTGCGGTTCTGAAGCACGCGTTAAGGATGAGGATATGTCTGAAAAACCAATGACTCGTCAGCAAAAAATTTCCACAATGAATTGGCAGGAATTAAAATTAGCCGTTAATCACTGCAAAGCGTGTGATCTTTATAAAACGCGAAGTAATCCTGTTTTTGGTGTAGGAAATCCTCATGCCGATTTATTGGTGGTGGGTGAAGCGCCGGGTGCACACGAAGATAAACAAGGGGAACCTTTTGTGGGACGAGGGGGACAATTATTAACAAATATGTTGTCTTCGATTGGTTTTAAGCGTGAAGACTATTATATTGCTAATATTTTAAAATCGCGCCCACCGAATAATCGGGATCCCTCTCTGGAAGAAGTCAGCGCATGCACCCCTTATTTATTGAGACAAATCAATTTAATTAAACCCAAGTTAATTTTAGCGGTAGGACGAATTGCGGCGCATTATTTACTATCAACAGAGTCCACGATGGCTCGTTTACGAGGGAATTTGTTTTATTTTGGAGAGAGAAAAATTCCTTTGCTAGTCACGTATCATCCGGCTTACTTACTTCGTTCTCCGCGTGAAAAGCGTAAAGCTTGGCAGGATATGCGATGCGTAAAAAAACAACTCGATGGGGAAGTGATCGAACAAGCGGTATAAGTCGCGGTGATAAAAATTATTTATCTCAATGGGGTTTTAGTTTCATCGAGATATTATTTACGTTGGTTATCAGTAGTATTTTATTAGGACTCGCTTTTCCGATTTTTAATTCTTTAATCGTAGGGTTGCGTTTATTTATTTTAACGGAACGAATGAATTCCACATTGGATTACGCACAAAATGAGGCCATTAGACGACAGAATGTGATTACATTATGTAAAAGTAAAGATGGCCAAACTTGCTCCGGTACGTGGAGAGAGGGCTGGATAGTCTTTGTTAACCATTCAACAACATCGTTTCAAAATAAGGAATTATTACATGTTTATCCAGCATTATCAGGAAATGAGTTTTTAGAATGGCATGGGTTTCGATCGGATGATTATTTGCAACTGTATCCGGATGGTTCTATGAGTCAAAATGGGAGTTTTATTGTGTGTATTCATTCATTATCCAAAAAAATGGTCTGGCTTATTCAGATTAGTCAGACAGGAAGAAAAAGAATAGATAAAGAAAACGCTCAAGAGAGGGATTGCAATTAAAAAAAGGCCATCATTTTTAATATAAGCTTAAAATTATAAATAATCCCCATTTCTTTTTTCTTGCAATCCATTAAAAAAATTCGTATCTTCCGTTAAGAATGACCCATTTGAATTTTGGACACGTATAAAATGCTATGAAAAAAATTGTTTCATCGGTTTTACTTTTATTTTCAAGGAATGCCTTTAGCTTAATTCCAGGTTCGCTGGGTGATTTATCGGATAAATTATTGTTACCGATGTCCCTATTAACCCATGCGCTTTATAATATGAGTTTAGTGATTGGAATAGCTTTACTCTTTGGTTCGCTTATCCAATATAAAAATTATCGAGATAATCCTTCTCAGGTTCCCTTGAGTCGGCCTATAACGTTGTTGGTCTTTGGCGTAGTGTTGGTTGTATTGCCGCTATTGACCAAATTTTCTGAAAGTGCGCTTTTAGTTTCAAGAGTGATTTAACATGAAGGTTCTCATCAGCAATGACGATGGTGTACATGCACCGGGTCTATCTATTTTAGCGAAGGCTTTAAGCCAAATTGCAGAAGTGACTGTCGTTGCTCCGGATAGGGATCGCAGCGGGGCCAGTAATTCGCTGACTTTGCAGCAACCGTTACGATTAAGATATTTAGATAAAGGGATGATTAGTGTTCAAGGAACACCGACCGATTGCGTTCATCTTGCGTTAACGGGCTTACTGACTGACGATAAATTGCCGGATATGGTTGTATCAGGGATTAATGCCGGCGCTAATTTAGGCGAAGATGTTTTTTATTCCGGGACTGTGGCGGCTGCGATGGAAGGTCGTTTTTTAGGGTTACCCGCGATTGCGTTTTCAATCACTGGAAACGAACCGATGTATTATTCTACAGCAGCAGAGGTTGCAAAAAGACTGGTCACTCTTTTGCATGAAAAACCGATTCCATCTAAAACTATTTTGAATGTAAATATTCCTGACGTTGCATTTGACGATTTAAAAGGGTATGAAGTGACGCGTTTAGGGACACGACATAACGCAGATAGAATGCGTCCGAGTAAAGATCCAAGAGGACATACTATTTATTGGATAGGAAGTTCGGGAAAAGAAAATGATGCGGGAAAAGGCACCGATTTTTATGCACTGAGTCAACAGCAAGTAAGTATTACACCGTTACAGCTCGATTTAACGCATCATACTGTGCGAAGTCAAATTGAAAATTGGATTGCGAATAGGGACGCTAAGCTTTAAATTGTTTTTTTGTAAAACTTTATCGGTATTTTTAGTTGAAAAGGTTCAAGCCATGAAGTATTTTTCAAAGCGTTATGACAAAATGCTTGCATTGGCTCAGCATAAATGTGCCCCTTATTATCTATTCATTTTAAGTTTTGCCGAGTCTTCATTTTTTCCTATCCCACCCGATGTTATGTTAGCGCCCATGTCTTTAGCTAAACCTGAATATGCGTGGCGATATGCGTTTTTGACGACCGTTGCTTCCGTTTTGGGAGGATTGTTGGGTTATTGGATAGGAAATATCGCATTTGATTGGATACATCCCTATATTTTACAATTTGGATATGAAAAATTTTATCAACAAATTGAACAAGGATTTAACCACTGGAATTTTTGGATACTTTTTTTGGTAGGGTTTACACCGATTCCTTATAAGTTATTTACGATAGCGGCCGGGGCCTTGCATGTTGCATTATTACCCTTTATCTTGGGGTCATGGGTGGGTCGTGGTGGTCGGTTTTTTATCGTTGCTTTTTTAATGCGTTGTGGCGGCACTCATCTTGATAAATTATTACGGGGTTATATTGGCCGGTTCGTGGGGTGTGTATTATTACTGGCAGTTGTTATTTTCGCTTTTCTTAAACGATGGAGTTAGGGAAGGAACCAATCGTATAAACGTTTTCTATTTAATTTCATAATTAAAAATAACCTATTCGATGCTCAACGGGATTGTTTGGCAGTTGTACTTATATCGTCGATAAAAAAATTTTCAATTCATTCTGATTCTAATATATAGACGCTTAATTACACTAAAAATAGCGCGTAACACATTGCTTAAATATCTCAATTAATTAACTTAGGGAGAGTTCATCTATGGGAAAAAAAGGGAATGCATTTAAAAAGAAAGGAAGTAGAAAACAGAAAAATCATCCAGTATCTGAATGCGTTTTTGAAAATAAAGAAAAAATTTTAGCGCATCGTGAACTAAATGAAAATGAAATCTCAACACCTCACAAATATGTGAGACGTGATGAGACATTAGGTGCTACGCAGTTGTATTTAAATGAAATAGGTTTTTCTCCTTTATTATCCGCTGAAGAAGAAGTTTATTACGCACGACTCATTGCAAAAGGGGATCAAGATGCTCGAAAACGAATGATAGAAAGTAATTTACGTTTAGTTGTAAAAATAGCCAGACATTATAATAATCGTGGATTACAATTTTTGGATTTGATAGAAGAAGGTAATTTAGGTTTAATGCATGCCGTAGAAAAATTCGATCCGGAAAGAGGCTTTCGTTTTTCGACGTATGCAACGTGGTGGGTGCGCCAAGCCATTGAACGGGCCATTATGAACCAAGCACGAACGGTTCGTTTACCGATCCATGTGGTGAAAGAGCTTAATGTTTATTTACAAGCCGCAAGAGAATTGACTCAAAAATTGGATCATAAACCCACTTCAGATGAAATTGCTAAATGGCTTGATAGACCTTTTGAAGAAGTGGAACGAATGCTCGGATTGAATGAGCATATTACGTCTGTTGATGCACCTGCGAGCAGCGAGGCAGATAAACCTTTGCTTGAAACCTTGTCCGATAATCGCGAAAATGATCCTGAACATATTTTAGAAGGTGAAAATTTGCGTAAACGTTTAGAGGGCTGGCTTAAACAATTATCCACGAATCAACGAGAAGTGATTGCCCGGCGCTATGGTTTATTAGGTTGTGATCGCATGACCCTTGAAGAAGTGGGTGAAGTGATTGGTTTAACACGAGAGCGCGTTCGCCAAATTCAGGTGGAAGGCTTGAAAACATTACGAAAAATAATGGAAAAACAAGGATTTTTTTCCAATTTACTCTACGATTAATTTTTAAAAAACGAAGAAATATGAAAGGTTTATTGAATTACAAATATAATGTGGCTTACGTTAGTTTAATCGTCCTTGTGAATACATTATTTGCGTATGTTCCGTTAATGCAAGTGATGAACACCGAAATTTCTCCAATGGATTGGACGGTGGGAATCGTTTATGTGTTAAGAGATTTTGCTCAGCGGGAAATAGAACATAAAGTTATTTTGACCATGTTTGTGGGTAGTTTAATCAGCTACTTTTTAGCCAGTAAGACTTTAGCAATTGCGAGTATGAGTGCGTTTTTAATTGCGGAGTTGATGGATTGGTCGGTGTATACGTTTACGAAACGCGCTTTGTCACAACGTATACTGTGGTCTGCGACCTTAAGTGCGCCTATCGATAGCAGCGTATTTTTGTGGATTGTTCATCAATTAAATGGGCTTGCTGTCATGATTTTATCACTGGCTAAAATTATAGGGGTATTCATTGTTTGGTATGCCTGGCGAAATCGAGAAAGACGTCGTTTAACTCATCTAACAATGGTTGCCATTAATCAGCGTTAATTTTTAATTTTAAGATCTATTTTTTTATTAAATACTCGTTTTATAGAAAGTGTAGTAATGTCCCTTAATTCCTCAAGGGTCGATAGGGTTATATTCAAAGGAGGAAGCCAGTAGATTGTGTTTCCTAAAGGGCGAAGCCATGCGCCTAAATCTAAGGCATGCTGGAAAATTCGATAGCCTATGCGTTGGTTTTTTTCATTTTCTTTTAATGCTAAATCGGCAGCGACGATGGCGCCAATGCCCCGGATATTCACTAAACGATGAGTTTTTTGATTCACTTCTTCCATGAATTTCCTTAAAATAATTTCTTTTTCATTGACCTGTTTTATTATTTTTTCATCTTCTAAGATAGCGAAGCATTCTAAAGCGATAGCAGCGGCTAACGCATTGCCGCTGAATGTGTGAGAATGCAAAAAACTTTTTCCAGTATTGTAATCATCGTAAAATAAATTATAAATTCTATCGTGTGTGAGTACGACACTCATCGGCAACCAACCGGAGGTGAGTCCTTTGCTTAAACAGATAAAATCAGGTTTTATTTTTGCATATTCACAGGCTAAAATTCGACCGGTTCTACCGAGTCCTGTCATTATTTCGTCGGCAATTAAATAAATACCGTGTGCTTTGGTCCATTTTCTTAACCGATAAAGAAAATCTTGACTGTAGATTTTCATGCCCCCAGCCCCCTGGACTATCGGCTCGACAATAATAGCCGCTAAATTTTTGGCTTGTTTTTCAAGCTGTTCCTCAATAGATGGCCAGACACTTGAACAATCGCGCCAGAGTGGATCAGTCGTAGAATGGACATAAGGGAGGTTTTGTATAAATTTTGGTTGTATTAAATGGGCTTCATAAGCGCTACGATAAAGACCAAGATCACTGAGGCCTAATGCCATAAACGTTTCACCATGGTAGCCATTTTGTAATGCTGTAAATTGAATACGTTGAGTTTGACCGCATAATCGTTGCGCATGTAGACTCATTTTTAGCGCAATTTCAACCGCTGAAGAACCTTCGTTGGCATAAAATACTTTGTTTAAACCTTGGCAAATTTGGCTTAATTTTTCAGACAGTTGGATGATAATCTCATACGTAGAATTGGCAAATATGACATGCTCGAAGTCATCACATTGCGCTTTAAGTGCTGATTTTAAGCGGGGATGGTTATGACCTAATGACTTACACCACCAACTTGAGATAGCGTCTATTATTTTCCTACCCTCTTTAAGCTCTATATAAGAACCATAGGCTTTTTTGATTATTAAAGGCGGGAACGTTTCATAATCCTTCATTTGAGAGCACGGATGCCAAATACATTGTAAGTCGCGATTGATTAGATTCATAAAATAGGGTAAAAAAGAAACAGTTAATCACAAAAATGGCTAAAAATGTACGTTTTAATTCATATGCATTGGAAATGGAAAGGCATTCATCGATTAAAACGCGTTAATCCATTGGGGCGAGAGCCAATTTTTATTTATCCATGAAGTGTAAAAATCTATTTTTATTGGGATACATTCTATTTAAAAAACAAAAATTTTGAGCAAAAAAATTAATAGTAAAAAAAACAGTAAAATAAGCGCCTGCTTCAAAGCGATAAGACCCTATCATGCCATAAAAAATGGTTTATTATTTATTCCTCTTCTGGTAGGGCATCAATATTTTAATACGATTGCGATAGGAAATGTATTTTTAGGGAGTATCGTTTTTTGTTTGTTTGCTTCGAGTGCTTATTTAATCAATGATCTAGCTGATTTAAAAACGGATCAGCAGGATATAAAAAAACAAAAAAGACCTTTTGCTTCCGGTACATTACCACTTAACGTAGGCTATATTTTTTCACCTTTATTCGCTTTAATCGCATTGAGTTTTTCAATTTTTTTACCTTATCGTTTTTTAATGACTGCTTTAAGTTATTATAGTTTGACATTAATCTATACTTTTTTTATTAAAAAAATAAAATGGATAGATGCTTTTTTATTGGCGAGTTTATATTCATTACGTGTATTTGCAGGGATGACGTTGATTAAAAATGGATTTTCATGGTGGCTGATTTTTTTTGTTTTATCTTTATTTTTCAGTTTAGCGTTACTGAAGCGTTATGCAGAGCTTGCTCTTTTAGGACTAAAAAATAAATTTTCAATACCAGGACGTGCTTACCAATTAAACGATAAAACCCGTTTGGCTGTGTTGGGACGGAGTAGCGGAATTTTATCCATTTTGATTTTTATTTTTTATATTTATTCACCAAAAGCACAGTTTTTTTATTCGAGTCCATTATTATTATGGTTCATTTGTCCTTGTCTTTTTATGTGGCTTCATCATATGTGGCAATTAGCACGAGAAGGAAAAATAGATGATGATCCCGTTGTGATTACAGTAAAGGATCGTTTGAGTTGGATTTTTTTAATCGTCATTGTATTCATGACCGTATTAGCCACGGGGTTTCATTTCCCTCATTAAGGGCGTTTAGGGAAAAGTTGACAATAATGGCTATTCACTTTATGTTGGCAATTTTATGATGTAAGAAATTATTATGTCGAATTTTGTAATCCGCCATGATTGGACCTCTGATCAAATTCGTATTCTTTTCCAGTCTCCTTTCAACGATTTAATTTATCAAGCACAGACCATTCACCGTCAATCTTTTCAGTCTAACGCAATCCAGGTGAGTAGCTTACTGAATATTAAAACCGGTTTATGCCCCGAGGATTGCGCCTATTGTCCCCAGAGCGGACATTATAATACCGGCTTGAAAAAAGAGCCTTTAATGTCGCTAGAAGAAGTAAAAAAGGCCGCAAAAAAAGCAAAAGAAAAAGGAGTAGGTCGATTTTGTATTGCCGCTGCATGGCGTAGTCCCCCTAAAAAAGCGTTTATGAATATTCTCGAAATGATCGTCGCAATCAAAGCCCTTGACTTAGAGGCTTGCGCTACATTAGGTATGTTAAATAAAGAACAAGCAAAGCAATTATCTGAGGTTGGTTTAGATTATTATAATCACAATTTAGATACCTCTCCCGAATATTATGAGACCATTATTTCAACACGAACCTATCAAGAACGTTTAGAAACGTTATCACGCGTTCGAGAGGCAGGGATAAAGGTCTGTTGTGGAGGAATTTTGGGCATGGGGGAAACACAAGATGATCGCGTGGGTCTTCTCCAACAATTGGCTAATTTACCGGAGCAACCTAAAAGTGTGACATTAAATAAATTAATTCCTATTCCCGGAACCCCGTTAGCCCACAAATCGCCTATTGACACGATTGAATTTATACGCGTCATTGCTGTTGCGCGTATTATGTTACCACGTAGTATGATTCGTTTATCGGCAGGTCGGGATAGCTTAAGTGAAGAAGCACAAACATTATGTTTTTTCGCAGGGGCGAATTCTCTCCATTATGGTGAAAAATTATTAACGACAGAAAATGTTTCTCCTCAGCAGGATATTACATTATTAAAAAAATTAGGTTTAGAACCGGTTTTGTTTGATACCCAATTGCAAACATGTCTTTGATTTTCCAGAAATTATTATCACAACATAAAGAAAAAGGTTTATTGAGAGAACGTCAAGTTTTACAAAGACAACACGGAATGCAGCGGTGTTATCAACAGAAATACGTTAGTTTTTTTTCTTCGAATGATTATTTAGGTTTAGCTCAACATTCCGCGGTAATAAAAGCGTTTAAACAAGCTGTCGATGATTTTGGGGTCGGTAGCGGTTCATCTTATCTTCTTGGCGCCTATAATCGATTCCATCAGGAACTCGAATTGGCGTTAGCTGAATTTCTTAATTTTCCTAAAGTGCTTGTATTTTCTACAGGGTATATGGCTAATTTAGGTTTATTAGGCGGCTTATTACAGCGAGGAACCGCATTATTTGCAGACAAATTAAGCCACGCTTCTTTACTGGATGGAGCAAAATTAAGTGATGCCCTATTGAAACGTTATAAGCATAATAATCTGGCTAGCTTAAAAAAACACCTCACACAGTCTTCTGCTCCATACAAATTTATTATGACCGATGGTGTATTTAGCATGGATGGGGATATTGCTCCCCTACCCGCTTTAATTGAAATAGCCCAACATTTTTCATCCCTCTTGCTCGTTGATGATGCCCATGGTATAGGGGTATTAGGGGAAAACGGCGCAGGGACGTGTGAACACTTTGGCTGTAAACCCGATATTTTATCCGGAGGGTTTGGTAAAGCATTTGGATGTTTTGGTGGATTTGTAGCCTCGAACGCAGCCATTATAGAGAATCTGATTCAATTTGCACGACCTTATATGTATACCACAGCGTTACCCGCCGCTTTCGTGAAGGCGGCCTATACGAGCTTATTGTTATTGCAAAAAGAAACGTGGCGGAGAGAAAAATTGTGGGATTTAATTCATACGTTTAAACAAGTGGCAAAACAATTAGAATTGCCATTATTACCGTCTAATACCCCCATACAACCGATTTTAGTGAAAGATACGAAACAAACCATGGCGCTATCTGCCTATTTATTGCAAAAAGGCTTTTTAGTTCACGCAATCCGCCCCCCCACGGTTGCTGAAAAGACGTCTCGTTTACGAATTAATTTGAGTATATTACACTCTAAAAGTGAAATTAATCGGCTGTTAAAACAAATAGCGCTGGGATTAAAAATGATAAAAAATAAATGATAAACACGTTAGATGAGATCCAAATCGCTTGTCGTTTTAATAAAGCGGCAAAAACGTATGATGAAGTCGCTATACTACAACAACGGGTAGGAGAAGCGTTGCTCGATCGTTTGAGAGGAATTCGTTTACAGCCACAAACCGTATTAGATTTAGGTTGCGGGACAGGCTATTTCACAGCACTTTTAAAGAAATTATATCCTACGGCTAAAATAATAGGCCTTGATAAATCGAATGGGATGTTAAAACAAGCTCAAATTAAAGAAAAAAAATATCAATGGTCTGATACGCATTGGATTAATGGAACGGCTGAATATTTACCTTTTAATGATCATCGTTTTGAATTGGTCTATTCTAATTTGATGTTGCATTGGAGCTACGATTTAAAGAGGAGTTTGAATGAAATTCGTCGCATACTCAAACCGGGAGGATTATTGCTTTTTTCGATGGTCGGGCCTGATACATTAAAAGAATTAAGAGATTGTTGGAAAACTATTGATCATTACACGCATGTGCATTTATTTTTAGATATGCACGATCTAGGCGATCATTTATTACAAGCTTCTTTTTTAGATTCTGTGGTCGATCTTGAATATTTTACTTTATTGTATTCAGAAGTTTTAGATTTATTAAAAGAATTAAAAAAACTAGGCGTACAAAATCTTAGTCATGATCGTCGACGTAGCCTGACTTCAAAAGGAAGTTTAAACAAATTATTAGATGCCTACGAAGCTTTCCGGAACTCAACGGGGAAATTGCCAGCCACTTGGGAAATTATTTACGGTCATGCGTGGTCAATTGAAAAAAAACCGAAGCAGAATAGTCTTCATGAGATTAAGATTCCTTTGAAAAGCATTATTCGTGGTTAAGCGTGTTTGAACATCATTTTTCTAGTTTTTTAATGTTATAAAAATATATGAAAGGTTTTTTCATTGTAGGAACCGATACGAATAGTGGCAAAACCACAATCGCTTTAAATTTATTATCTTTTTTGAAAACGCGTGGTTATTCGACGGTGGGTTTAAAACCCGTTTCGAGTGGCGCAAAATGGACAACGGATGGACTGCGAAATGCGGATGCGGTAGCGCTCCAAACCGCAGCAACACATTCGCTTTCGTATAGCCAAGTGAACCCTTTTTGTTTTAGATTGGCAACGGCTCCCCCTATTGCTGTTGTTCAGTCGGCGCTTCAACCGACCGTTTCTCGTATTGCAGGAGAAATTGGGCCTTTATTAAACCTAAAAAAAGATTATTACATTATAGAAGGTTTTGGAGGAGCGGCAGTCCCTTTAAATAGAAAAGAAACGATGCTCGATTTGTTGCAAGTATTCGATTTACCTGTCATTCTTGTTGTGGGTCTTCGTTTAGGTTGTTTAAATCACGCACTCTTGACTTATGAAGTGTTAAAAAAAAGAAATATTTCGATTGTCGCTTGTATAGCGAATCAAATTGATCCAAAAATGCAATTTTACGAAGAGAATGGGTTATATTTAAGCCGATCGATGAAAATACCTTTTTTTAGTTTGGTTCCTTATCAGGAAAAAAAAATTGATATAGACATTGACTGGTCGCGTTTGATCAATACCGTATGAACTTTTTTAATCCATTAAAAGTATTCTTTATAATCGTTTTACTTTGTTTTGGCGTCGAACGCGCGTTAGCCGATGAACCGCTGAGTCAGTTATTAAATAACATACAAACCTACCGCGCTCATTTTACCCAAACCGTATTCGATCCACGAGGTCAGATTTTGCAGACAGCGAATGGAGAGATGACCTTACAGCGACCCGGCCATTTTCGTTGGGAAATTTATCAACCTACAAAACAGTTATTAATCGCAGATGGCCAGCATATTTGGTTTTATGATATTAATTTACAGCAAATAACTGTTCAAAAACAAACAAAAGCTGATCCTGATTCTCCTCAAGCTTTGCTCAGTGAATCTTCTAAAAATTTATCGCAACGCTTTATTATCCAGCCTTTAAAAACTATCCAAGGATTTACATTATTTCCCAAAAATAAAAATGCATTATTTCAAAACATTACGTTAATTTTTAAAAATAACCTATTATATGAAATGCACTTAATCGATAAATTGGATCAACAGACCGTGATAAATTTTTCTCACATTGAACTCAATCCCATCCTACCTAAACAAACATTTCGTTTTGTTATACCCAAAGACAAAAATATCGAGATTGTAAAAGATTAAGTTTACGCCTCATAATCGGTTAGTTCCTGAAAAAACATCCTGAAGTTAAGTCAATTAAGTGAACAAGAGCGGCTTGATTGCATAATACATATAAAGAAGAAATGTCTTATTCAAGATATAGATTAACTATTATCATTTATGATATATTTCGATAAACTTCTTTGAACTACATTATAATAAGGATAACAAGAAATGGCCATGACCATTCATCAAGCGCACGATAAGTTGTTTAAATATTCACTCTCTAAAAAAACCATAGCGATTAGCTTTCTTAAATCAAGGCTATCTTCTGAAATTTATAAATTAATCAATATAGAAACGCTGCAATTAACGGATAAAAGTTTCGTCTTGCCTGAATTCCGTGAAATTCATTCGGATATTGTTTATCAATGCCAAATCAATGAAAAAAAGGGATACATTTTTTTTATTCTTGAACATGAATCGACAGCCCATGTCGAATTAATGGCTTTTAGGCAATTACAATATACGATTTCAGCGATGGACCAATATTGTAGACAAGGAAACAAGAAATTACCCATTGTTCTTCCCATTTGTGTTTATCATGGTATTAAATCACCTTATCCCCATTCTCAGGATGTCTATGATAATTTTGAAAATTTACAAATAGCGAGACAAATTGTATTTAAACCTTTTACATTAATAGATTTGACTGTTTTATCAGATGAGGAACTTGCTAAAGACGGTCCAGCATACCTGATGGAAATGCTGCTTAAACATAGTCGAGCTAAAAATTTTTTATCTATCCTTCATCGAAGAATAGAATTTATCCAAAGTCTTTTAAACCGATTTGGAAAAGAATATCGTTGGTTTGTGGTAAAATATATGATAAACGAAACGCAGGATGAGTCACCCAATGCGGTTGAGCAGCTTGTCCAAACGTTGAGTACTGCCTTCCCAGAGGAAAAAAACACGATGATGACATTTGCACAACAATTAAGGCAAGAAGGTCTAGAACAGGGTCTAGAACAGGGTCGGTATGAAGAAGCAATAGCCATTGCTAAAAATTTGCTAGGTGATGGTATGTCCTTCAAAGCCGTCCAAAGATTAACAGGCTTATCTGAAAAAGAAGTGATGAACTTAGTGAATAAACACTAACCTGTTGTCAAAATAATGAGAAGAAAATAATCTTGTTATGTTCTATCCTTGAGTCGCTTGTGTCCGAACGTTGAGTACTGCCTTCCCGGAGGAAAAAAAACACGATGATGACATTTGCACAACAATTAAGATAAGAAAGCTTAACCGGCTATCAAGAGATTTGAATACACGTAAGAATTTAATTAGAGCAGAAAATGTTTTCCTTGACTATTATTAAATCAGTAAGTGGCCTTAATCGTCTGAACAAGGATGATTGATCTCGTTTTCCAACATTATCATTAATGTTATGTCACATAATCATCAGCATCACATACTTCGCTTAAATGTGAGTTTTGCGCTTGCTGTCTTATTAAATTTTGGTTTTGTATTCACTGAAGTTGTCTATGGATTTATTGCACATTCAGTCAGTTTACTATCCGATGCAGTACATAATTTTGCGGATGTTTTAGGTTTATTGATGTCCTGGGGAGCGAGCGTTTTAATTAAAAGACGGGCGACGCAGCGTTATAGTTATGGCTATAAAAAATTAACAATTTTGGCGGCTTTAGCCAACGCTTTACTGCTGGTATTAACTTCCGCATTAATTATTTATGAATCAGTAAATAGGCTTTATAATCCTAAAGAAATAAATGAAATGATCATTATGATCGTGGCTTTTATTGGAATGGTGCTTAATGGAAGTACGGCGTTGTTATTTTTAAGAGAAAATTGTTCTGATCTAAATATTAAAAGTGCTTTTTTACATTTAACTTATGATGCACTTATTGCTTTAGGTGTTGTATTAGCAGGTGCTGTTATTTATTTTACGAAGTGGTTATGGATAGATCCTATAGTAGGATTACTGATTGTTGGTATTATTACGTGGGGTAGTTGGAATTTGTTACGGCGTTCAGTAGAATTAATCTTAGGAGCAGTTCCTTATGGGGTAGACTCAAAGGAGATATATACTTATTTAAAGAATTTACCCGGAGTTCAAGAGGTTCATGATTTACATATTTGGGGGCTAAGTACGCAAGAAACAGCATTAACTGCACATTTAATAATGCCCGAAACTAATTTATCGGATGAAGAATATTTCAAAATTAATCAAGTTTTAGCTGAAAAATTTCATATTCAACACGTTACTTTGCAAGTTGAGCAAGGTCAAAAAGATTTTCCTTGTTCGCAGTCTTTAATTTGTTAAGCTTTACTTCGCAAAAATAGCGCTCTATTTTTTGGATTAAATGTTTTTATTATATATAACGATAGGCTTATTAGCCGGGTTTTTAGCCGGGCTATTGGGTATTGGGGGAGGTACCCTATTAGTTCCTGGATTGCTTGCCATTTTTTCACATACCGATATTCCTCAATCGTTGCAAATGCATATGGCAACGAGCACAGCCTTAACCTCTATTATTTTTACTGCGTTGATTGCGGTTTACCATCAGCAACGCAGTTTTTCTATTAATTGGTATTTGTTTAGGCAATTAGTTCCAGGCATGACCGTCGGGATAATAACAGGTGCCTTACTCGCATTATTATTATCAACAAAAACGTTAAAGCTGCTATTTAGTTTGTTTCTCTTTTCAGTCGCATTCAAATTATATTTTCATCGAAGTCCTCGTATAAAAAAGGAAATAATTGTATTAACTCCTTTTAAAAAGGGATATATAGGTTTTTTTATAGGAATTATTTCTGGGATGTTGGGTTTGGGTGGGGGAGCAATTGCAGTCCCTGTCTTTTTACGCTTAGGATTGTCAACACATGCCGCTATTGCAACCTCTTCAGCGTGTGTATTGTTATTGGCAATTTTAGGCGCAATCACGTTTACATTAACCGGCTGGCATGCCAGTAATCTTCCCGTAGGTAGCCTCGGATTTGTATATTGGCCAGCCGTAGTAGGAATATCTATAGGGAGTGTGCTATTTGTGCCGATAGGGACTAAATTAGGGAAGCGCGTTGCAGGGAATATTTTGCGAAGGTTTTTTGCTTTATTTCTTTTTGTATTAGGTATAACGTTATTAATCTATTAAAGTATTTTTATGTCTTCTCATTCACAACCTATTGGCATATTTGATAGTGGTATGGGCGGTTTAACGGTTGCTCACGCGGTTACTAAGCTATTACCGAATGAATCAATTATCTATTTTGGCGATACAGCCCATGCTCCATGGGGTGATAAGTCTGCAGCCGCTATTCAGGCTTACTCCATTAAGATTTGCGATATGTTGATTAAACAAAATTGTAAGCTTATTTTGATAGCGTGTAATTCGGCATCGGCTGTTGCCTATGAATTAGTTAAAGAATATTTAGGCCATAAGCGGATGGTTGTGGATGTGATCGATCCGATGATTGACCATTTAGCGAGGTATTATGTTGATAAAACAATTGGTCTGATTGGAACTAAACAGACTATTAATTCTAATATCTATAAAAAAAAATTGGATGAATTAGGCATTAACATTCAATTAAATACACTGGCTACACCGTTACTTGTACCATTAATAGAGGAAGGTTTTATGGATCAAACAATAATGAGTGACGCGATTAAAACCTATCTAAAAGAATCATCGCTTCGTAATCTTGATGCGTTGGTTTTAGGATGTACGCACTACCCGTTAATTAAGCAGCAAATTAAGCGTTTTTATGGTGATTCTACCACTATTGTTGATTCAACAGATATCGTTGCAGAAGCGGTTAAAAGCAGGCTAAAAGAGCGAAAACTTCTTGCCGTCTCAACGAACGGAGGACCTAAAAAAAGATTTTATGTCTCGGATTACACACCTGCGTTTTCTGCCCTCGCCTCCCTTTTTTTTAAGACACCGATTAGCCTGGAAAGATACCCTTTATGGGAGTAATAATGATTTACTTGGCTCATCTTTAAGCTTAAAATAGCTTATGATAGAATTAGTAAATTTTTAGATTATCGAGGGGCATATGGCTTCAAGTAAAATATTATTAAATCCTAGCTTAGAATCTGTTTTAGCGACCAATACCGTCTTACGGAATACCTACATTCTTTTAGGGTTAACACTGATTTTCAGCGCATTTACAGCGGGGTTGGCATTGATTACAAATGCGCCACCACTCAATCCATTGATTACACTGATTGGATATTTCGGCTTATTATTTTTAACTAACTTCACGCGGAATAGTTCTTGGGGTTTGTTATCCGTGTTTAGTTTAACTGGATTTATGGGATATACATTGGGACCTATTTTGAATCATTATATCCACGGATTTACCAATGGACATGAATTAATTATGATGTCATTGGGTGCAACGGGCCTTATCTTTTTCGCGTTGTCTGCTTATGCGTTAACCACCAAGAAAGATTTTAGTTTCATGGCAAGTTTTCTGATGGTGGGAATGATTGTGGCTTTTCTAGCCAGTATAGGTGCACTTTTCTTCCATATTCCTGCATTGATGCTGACCCTGTCTGCGGTATTTATATTACTGTCATCGGGTATAATTTTGCTACAAACCAGCCAAATTATCCATGGGGGAGAAACGAATTACATTATGGCAACAGTGACACTTTATGTATCACTTTATAACATCTTTTTAAGTTTATTAAATTTACTAGGGGCGTTTAGTGGGAATCGAGATTAGCATAAAAGAAGGTTACTATAAATTTGGGCGATAAATAAGTTTTATAGCTGTTTTTTATGTTTGATCATTTCTTCCGAGATTAGCTGGATGTTTGTTCTTTAGTTCGATCAAGAATGTTTCTCAATTCTATCCATTAAGGAGTTTAATTAAGTAAAAAACCTGCTTAAAAAATAGCGTTTAGTTTTATTTTAACAATATGTGTTGTCGTATTTCATGGGTTGGTAGCAGGTGATAAATGAATAATTTAATGATCAATGGCGAGAAAATCTTAACGGATCAATTTGGATATCTTGTTCACCCAGCGGATTGGCATGAAAAAATAGCAACAAAAATAGCCAAAGATGAAGCGTTAATACTTATCGACGATCATTGGCATGTCATTTATTTTTTACGTAATTTTTATCAGCAATACCATAAAATACCTCCTATCAGGATTTTAGTGAATCAATTAGCTATTCAACTAGGATCTGGAAAAGGGAACAGTATTTATCTCAATAACCTATTTCCCAAAGGAATATTGAAGCAAGCCAGTAAATTAGCTGGATTGCCGAGGCCCGCGCGTTGTATGTAGGTTTTCTCTCAACAAAGAAAAAAATTTTAAAAATTAATAGTTTCAGGAAAAATTATGAATGAAGAAGAATTTCAAAATATTATTAAAACTTCAGTAGAAGATGAAAAATTACAACATTATTTATTAAATTGTCTTCAATGTGAATATAAACTGAATGCATTAAGTGCTAAATTTCTTGTTGATAAGGCTTCAGAACGATTTAAAAATAAAATAAAAACGGTCCAACACATTGAAAAAGATCTACCGGATAATCTAATCACTTTATCAGATTCCTATCTTTTATTAGCGAAATTAAAAAACGTAAGATACAACCTAGTAATTTTATACGCTAATGCACTAGGAAATAAAATAACAGAAAAACAAAACGAATATAATAAAATAAAAGAGTTTGTTTTTAAACTTTTAAGCTTAAACATTAAGCTTAAATTAAAGTACTTTGAATTAGCGATACTATTATTAAATAAATCTATAACGGATCCAAACGTTAATAAAACATTAATGAGCTTATTTGATTTATTGAAATTGTTCATTAATGAGCCTGGCGTACACCCTAATAAAGAGGATTTACGCTGTGCAACCGAGTTAATAGGAGAGATTGATGAAAAGGATGCAAAAGAAATAAGAAAGAATTTTTTTGGAATAATTCGTGAATTAAATAAAAAATTACTTTTTCAGACGTTATTCAATCAACTTTTAGAAATTTTAAAGCAACAAATTGATTCACCCGTAATCCATTTTATTACTTTATTTACAAATAAATGTATTAATGACTCTCATCTTGATGTAGACGATATGAATCAAGTTATAAACTTGGTCTATCACGCATTGGAGGCTTACAATTATCAAGCGATAACCTCAAAAAAAAATATTTTTAATACACTATTTACATCAAAAACATTGAGTGATTATTTAATAGAATTTAAAAAAGATTTTAAAGAAAAAATTTTCCAATCAATGGAGAACACTTTAAATACCCAGCATCAAGAAAAAACCTATTTTATAGATGATATTTTACAAGATGATTTTAAGTGCTACTTTCCAGAATGTATTGACAATGAAAAGATATTTACTAAGCTTTACGAAGCTAATCGTGACTGTACTAAAGAAAAAGAATCAAAAAAAAATGTTATTCAAACATATAATAATGATTTAAATTTTTATTTTAAGTTACTCACCAAAAAAACAAGTAAGGTTAATTTGATTAAGTCAACTGCAAAATTGCTCGCCTCTCATGTCGAAAAAAAATTAAACGAGTTTACAGAAATAAATTCAGCACAACCTTCACAACTTATTCAAAAAAATTTTAAATCTTTCCCAAAAAAAGAAAACAAGAAAGTGATTCAAAATGATTTGAAGCATTTATTGATACCCACGAAAAAAGAATTACTGACTATTCGAAACGAATTGGAAAAGTGGAACTCATTTTTTCAAAAAAATACGATACATGATGATCGTTGCGATAGCCCGCCTCTACAATTGCCGAGTCAACAAATCGATGTCAATCACGTTATTAATTTAATAAAGAAGTTTAATAGTTCTATTAATGATAGATTTAATGTATTGATTCAACAGCTTGCTGCTGAATTAGAAAGAATGCAGCATGCTATTGAAAAGAAAAAACCATGGTTTGTCGCCGGAATCGGAAAATCTACTTTTTTTTATAAATTAATTTATTGTGGCTGTTTGAGTTTTGATTTTACGTTGAAGAAAATACAAGCTCAATTAGAGAGTACTTCGAGTTTTAATGTGATTAAAAATTTTATTTTAACCCACAATTTTTGGGAATTGTTAAGCTATGGCATTATTCGTTGGCCTTGGTTAGATAAAGTTAACGTTGCGAATACGTGGGCAGAACAATGTGCTTTATATGGCGATAATCGTCTGATTGAAGACTCAAAACGTTATTTAAATATAAATAGCGATAAAGAAAAAATGCTAAACCAAATAATAATGATTTCGAATAAACTTTATCTTCAAAATAAGGTTAATGAAATTTTAAAATGTTTTAAACACGATCTAAATAGAAATTTACATCAATTAAAAATTTCAGAACAGCAGATTGATTATTTGTCAAACAAAGAGCCGGGATCAACTTCTGTTAACCATACAGACTTTTTTGAAATAAATAGGAGTTGCGGTAGCGAAAACAAAATTAATAATAGGCAAGGAGTAATAGGTAGGAGGTAGGTATTTATTGTAGTGAATTGATAGAAAGAAATGCCTAATGATACAAAGAGTTGGGAATTTAATGCTAAATAAATCTGAAACATCATCAAAAAATAATGTTCAACTGGTTGCGAAAATTGAAAAGCAAAGATTGACAACAATGAGCATGATAGGAAGCGATTCTTCCGAAAAAGAAATGAAAATTTTACAGTGGCTTCGTCGAAAGTCTCACCCTTCACATGACGGCCCTATGATAGCCTTTGTTATAAATACTATCCACAATTATTTTAGAGCAAAAACAAACGGTATTAATGATCAAAAAATAGAAAATTTAATAGAAAGTTGCTTCTGTCATCTTATAACCCATATTGATTGTTTACCTGAAGAGAAAATATTTAAAATTCTTTCTTATTTAAAACAAGCGAATACAGGGGATCTTAGCGTAAGAACAGAATTAAAAGAATTTAATCGATTAGCGGTTTTTACTACGACCAATCATTTTTTTTCGGTAAACACATTAACAACACTGATAAGGTTATTTAAAAAATCGAAATTCATGTTAAATACCTTATTGAAAGACCAACCCAGTTTTTTAATAGATACATTAGCGCGAAAGACCACACCATTAGTTTTTGATTCAAAAAAATTGTTTTCTTATCCCGAAAGCCTTTTATATGCTAGAGAAATTAAACATATTCCGACAAGAAAAAAACTTTCTCAAAAAAAAATAAGGACAAGGGTCATTCGGTGTGATGAGGATGGCATTGGCTATGATCACGATTCATCCTATTTGTTTTTTAAGGAAGCAGAACGATTAAACCAAATTTACGGTGACGAAGTATTTTTTTCGAGACGTAAAGAAAAGCCAATTAGGATGATAGAAGAGAAATGTTTATTAGAAAACCGAATAGCGGAAAAAGAACGTGAAGTTTTTGGATCGGAAAAAAATGTATCTTTTATCGAGGAAAAACTAAGTGAATGGCGACATTCTAAGGGAATGCAATCATTGAGTGTCCAATTATGTGATTTTGAAAGAATAGCAAAAAAAGAGATTTTTTTAATTGATTTTCTGGAAGCAATGAATTACGAAAATTTTAAAGCGCTTATTTTGTATGCTGAAAATATTATTTTTTCAATTCAGAAAATAAAGAAAACATTGAAAAAAATTGATCTTTTTTCTCAGCGCTTGGGAATTTCTTTAACGTATATTTACGCTTTAGATGATTCTTATGAACGGATGAAAAAAGAATTTAATAGGGATAAAATAATTAACTATTTAGAATGTTTTTTAAGTTTATTTAAACAAGGCTCACTACCTGTTAATAATAAGTATCGTTTATTTGATTTACAAAATATAAAGAAAATAAAAATATTTCAAGAGCCTCGTTTTTTAAATGCATTTATTGTAGATAATAGTCTGAAAAAGATTTTAGAACGGCATTTCGAAATTTTAAATGAATTTTTTATTCATAATGACGACACTGTTGTATACCCAAAAAAATATTTAAAAAATAAAAGTAATTATTTCAAAAATGTCTTAAATTTTTTATCAGGTCAATATTATTTTTTCAATGCATATCATAAGCATTTTTTTGTAAAAAAATTTCTTTTCAATGCTTACCAATGTGTTGATTTAAAGCGAATCGAAAATGAGATTTTTAAACTAAAATGGTGGCATTTTATAGTAGCGGGTATGAATCCTTATCCCGTTTTTAAACGAGGATTTAGAGAACGTTTAGCGAAAAAATTATTTTTGAACTTAATTGAGGAAGAATTTCGACGCATCGAAAAAACGCCGCATATTCACGTTCTAGATGCTTTGTTTTCTATTCAAGTACGACTTAAATCTTCAAAAATAGAGATGGAAAATACATCGATGAGTTTACGTTTGCTTGATCTTCCCCAATCGCGTCAAGAAATAATCGATAGATTAAACAGTCATGAAAACGTAAAAGAACTCTTAGGTGAGATTTCTCTTTTATCCGATAATGCACAAAGGTGTGTCAATGAATTGGCAAAAGCATTGGAAACTGGCCAGTATGAACATGAAAATGAAAAAAACTGCTCTATTTCGATTGGTCGAATCAATGTTTAAAAAATAAAACAAACAGCAAATTTTCCGTATCAAACGACGATGCGACTTTTTCTTTAGTTTACAAAAGGGTCAACTAAATTTCGACTTATTTCCATTTAATATTGCAACCCATGCTCGGTAATTGGTGTGGATTAACCAGTTTTTCTTTGAGTATGTTTTCTAAAGCTGAACGAATGTCTTTACCGGTTACTGGAATTTTATTGCTAGGTCTAGAGTCATCGAATTGACCTCGATAGACGCATAAGAGATTCTTATCGAAAATAAAAAAATCAGGAGTACAGGTGGCGTGATACGCTTTGGCTATTGATTGAGTTTCATCATAAAGATAGGGGAAACTGAAGTTTAATAGTTTGCCCAGTTGTGTCATTTTATGAGGCGCGTCTTCTGGATAATTTAGGGCATCATTCGCACTGATGGCTATAAATGAAATGCCCTTCGCTTGATAGTCTTTCGCTAAACGAATAATCTCCTGAATAACATGCTTTACAAAAGGACAATGGTTACATATAAACATAATGACGGTGGCTTTCGAATCACGCACATGATCGAATAAATGATAGGGCTTGCTCGTCAGTGTATCTTGTAGTGTAAAATCAGGTGCTTTGGTCCCTAATGGGAGCATGCGAGAAGGGGTGAGTGTCATAAAAATATTCCTCTTTAATGGTTAAGCGTTTTCATAATTTAACTAATTTTGATATTTTTGACTATGGCTAAGCTTTATTTTTATTATTCAGCGATGAATGCGGGCAAAAGTACAACATTGCTTCAGGCCAGTTACAATTATAAAGAACGTGGTATGGAAACCTTACTGTTTGCTCCCGCCATCGATAATCGTTCTCAATCGGGTCGTATATGCTCACGAATTGGCTTAAGCGCAGAAGCGAATTTGTTTACACCAAAAGACGATTTATTAAAAAAAATGGACGCTTATTTAACTCAAAAACAGAAAATAATCAAATGCGTTTTAATCGATGAAGCGCAATTTTTAACAAAAAATCAAGTATTACAATTAACGGTTATCGTTGATCGTTTTAATATCCCTGTTTTATGTTATGGTTTGCGGAGTGATTTTCGGGCGGAACCTTTTGAAGGAAGTTTGTATTTATTAATATGGGCTGATGAAATCATTGAAATAAAAACAGTCTGTCATTGTGGCCGTAAAGCGACGATGAATATACGATTTGATGCACGCCATCGTAAGTTAACAGAGGGTAAACAAATCGAAATAGGCGGTAATGAGCGTTATGTGGCAGTTTGCAGAAAGCATTTTAAATTGGCGGATAAAATTTAATTTTAGGGAATAGTCTAAAAATGCATCTTTATTGAGAGATAGCCGCCACCTTTTTTATTAATATTTTCTTAATCTTACCGGCTTAGAATTGATTTTTGTATTTTTCCAGATGGGAATTGTTTTTATTCAAAAATAAATTTTATGCCTACTCATAGAGTATCCAATTATTCAAAGAAATACATTGAAAAACTTTACGTCTCAGGTTTAACGGAGCAATTCGCTTTTGTCAAAAAGGCTCAAAGTAAAGAAATGATTAATAATGAGGCGCTACGTGACGCAATTATTTCGAATGTAAAAAAAAACAAGTTTGATAGAACTCTATTTAATATGGAAATAGAATTATTAAATATATTTAAATTATTTTGTTTTATTCAGGCGTGGGCTGATTTGGAAGAAAATTGGATTAATGATGCCGATAATGAATATAAAAAAAAACGTCAACAACTAAAATTTAAAAAAAATATAAATAAATCGATTAGAAGATTAATCCATTTAGGATTATTTAAATTAGTCTATGAAAAATTGTGGCAATTTAAAGAAATTGCGGCCAACAGTGCTGAAAATACTGAAGAAATTGCGTTGATCAACTTTTTTTTAGAATCACTCGAGTATGCGCATACTGAAGTTAATGCAAAGAAGAAATTTAAAAAAGAAACTTTAATAGGGTATATTAAAGAATTTTTAAAGTATAAAAAATTTAATTTGCCGTATGAAACGATTGAAAATACCTTTTTAGAGGCTACTCAATTAATTGCTTCTTATGTACGATGGCCTGATAAGTTTTTTTATGGATGCGGTTTAATGATTGGGTTACTGGCATCGTTCGCGTGCGGATTGAGTACCGGCGGTGCTATTTTTATATTATTAACGAGTTTTAGCGGGCCACTGGGAATGGTCATTCCTTTAAGTTTGTTGATTTTTTTAGCAGGAACCAAAGCTAATTTTCAACTTTTTTCACAGCATGTTCCGCAGTTTTTTCAAAATCTTTGGAATGGCAACAGGACTGAATTTATCGATCAACACGGTCATCGTCTTCAATTATCGATGAGTAAAAAATGTTTACTTCTACCGGCTGGATTTTTTTCTTTATCGGTCGGCATTGCAGCGGCAGCCATTACGTATCTGGAAGGTTCAAAAATGTTAGCCCTTATTTGTTCCACCTTGGCCGTAACATGCCCCCATGTGACTGTCATTTTATTAGGTCTATTAGCAAGTGCGTTGCTCGTTGGTTTAAGTATCGTGATGTTTAGAACATTTACTGAGATATTGAAATCAGAGCTTTCGTGGCAAATAATTAAGCAAAACATGATGGAAAAATGGCAAAATCTTAAGTGGCGGCACAGTTTCAATTATGCTTTAAAAATAGTGGTTATGGGGGCTGCTTTTTTTGGTTTAATTTATTTAGATTTTACCGGTACAGCGACTTTAGCAGGGTTATTAGGTTGGGTTGCTGCGGATGCGATAACCTTAGCGGCAATCATCGGCGATCTACCGTTTACGTTAAATACCGCGCTGGCATGGTGTAATAGTTTATTGAAAAGTAATGTTAGCCTTCATTTTACGAAAGACATCCCGTATTATTTGACAAAATTCGTGGAGTTTTTTGCATTAATAATCAATGCGTTAGGCAATGCTGCGCTGGTTTTTACAGACTCTCGTCTTTCTCGTATTGCGAGTGTTGCCTGTTTTATGAATTCCTATGCGAGTAATCGTATAAAAGATGAAGAGAGCGACTTCATTTCTGCGAGAGTAAACGCAACGAAACAAGTTTTAAAGGGTTTAAGTTGCACTTTTTTCAGACGATCGTCGTTGGCTTCTTTAGATGTTCAAATATCAGACAGTTCAACGTTAAGGACGCATTCTTCCTGAACAGTGAACAATACGGTGACACTCATTGTAAAACTTCATCGGGATGGTTTGACTTGGACATTGGAGCGGTCTTGTTATACACTACGCCTCCCAAATAGGCTATAAAAATAAAAGACTAAAAATTCGTGAAGTTAATTCTATTTGAGGCACGTTCATGGTGATAACCCCGTCTAAGCGAATGAATGATCGCAGTTTTTGTACGCTCGAACCTTGGCTGGTTTGTTTGTCCGCCGCACTCTTTTTCTTTTATGAATTCATTCAGCTGGGTATGTTTAACTCGATTAGTCAGGAGTTAATGCGTGATTTTTCAATCAATGCGAGCCAATTGGGGTTTTTGTCTGCCACTTATTTTTATGCAGATGTTATTTTTTTATTGTTTGCGGGCGTTCTTGTCGATCGATTTTCAATTCGTAGAATTATACTCACCGCCATGGTGATGGTCGTTTTATCGACGATTCTGTTTGCTTTTAGTGCTTCTTTTAAAGTCGCAGCATTGAGCCATTTTATAGCAGGGATAGGTAATGCTTTTTGCTTTTTAAGTTGTATTAAATTAGCAACACGTTGGTTTTCTTCGCAAAGATTAGCACTGATCATTGGTATTATTATAACGATTGCAATGTCCGGAGGAATAGTGGCGCAAACGCCTTTTGCATTAGTCGTGCATGCATTAGGCTGGCGAAATGCAGTTCTGATCAACGCAGGATTAGGTCTTTTAATTACGTTATTAATTTATCTTTTTGTTCGTGATTATCCCATGACGTATCCATCTCAAAAAATAATAGAAAGTGCTATTAAGCCTATTCCGGTGATGGAAAGTATGCGTTTATCGTTGCAAAATAAACAGAATATTTTAGCTGGATTGTATACGTGTCTTTTAAATTTACCCATTATTTTACTGGGCGCGTTGTGGGGAACGTTGTATTTAACGCAAGTGCATCATTTGGAAAAAACGCAAGCCTCTTTAGTTTCAACCATGATTTTTTTAGGAACTATTATTGGCTCACCTTTCGTCGGTTGGTTTTCTGATTTTATTGCGAGGCGACGATTGCTGATGATTATAGGCGCGTTATTTTCCTTGCTTATTTTAACCGCTATTTTATTGATATCCACGTTGCATTTTTATACGTTACTTGTTTTGTTTTTACTGTTAGGGTTTTTTACGAGTACACAAATTATTAGTTATCCCTTAATTGCAGAAAGTAATCCGAGACATTTAACGGGTCTTGCGACCAGCCTGGCTTCGATTCTGATTATGGGAGGTGGGGCCGTTTTTCAACCCTTATTTGGGTGGTTGATTGATTTAAATTGGAATCAAACTATTTTACACGGAGTTCCGTATTATTCGCGTAGTAATTTTTTATATGGAATGTCTATAATCCCTCTCGGTTTTAGTGTGAGTTTGATCGTAGCGTTTTGTTTGCGTGAAACCTATTGCCAACCATTTATCCATGAGAAAAATTTATGCTGACTTCGGCCTATAGCAGGCGTGCGTTAGAACAGGATAAAAAATTAGCATGGATCGTTTGTTTTTCAGCGGCTTTATTTTTTTTCTATGAATTTATTCAAATGAATATGTTTAATGCGATCAGTGCTGATTTGATGCGCGCTTTTTCGCTGAATGCAACAGGATTAGGCAAACTTTCTGCTTATTATTTTTATGCTAATTTATTATTTTTACCCGTTGCGGGTGCTTTGTTAGATCGATTTTCAACCCGTAAAATTATTCTTTTTTCTTTATTTCTTTGTATCATTGGTATCGCTGCTTTTGCAATGACCCATTCATTTTTTTTAGCCGCTCTATTTCGTTTTATGAGCGGCATTGGTAGCGCGTTCTGTTTTTTAAGCAGCATTCGATTGGCCTCGCGTTGGTTTCCAGCAAAAAATATGGCGTTGGTCAGTGGCTTAATTGTCACGATGGCTATGTTGGGAGGTATGGTTGCTCAAACACCTTTAACGTTATTAGTTGAATTCGTAGGGTGGCGCTATGCGTTACTTTTTGATGCCAGTTTAGGGGTTGTTATTTTCTTAATAATTTTGAGCGTCGTTCGAGATTATCCAGAAAATTTAAAACAAGAACAAAAAAAAATGCATCAAGAACTTTCTCGTATGGGTCTTTTAAAAAGTTGGCGATTGGCTTATTTCAATCCACAAAATAGCTTATGTGGTCTTTATGTGGCGTTGTTAAATTTACCGATGGTTCTTTTAGGTTCTATTTGGGGAGGGTTGTTTTTACAGCAAGCGAACCATTTTTCTGCAACAGAAGCATCATTTGCACCCAGTTTACTTTTCGTAGGAACCATTATAGGTGGACCTGTTGTGGGTTGGGTTTCTGACAGGTTTCAGAAACGTATCCCACTGATGATGTTAGGCGTCATTATTTCTTTCGTCTTAATGATTACAATTATCGATGTGCCAATGGCGTCTATAACAAACATTGCGCTATTATTTTTTGCATTAGGTTTTTTTACGAGTACTCAAGTTTTGAGTTATCCTTTAGTTGCAGCGAGTAATCCGAAAAGTATAACCGCCACTTCTGTGAGCGTTGTGTCTTTTATGGCCATCAGCGGTTATGCCGTGTTCCAACCTTTATTTGGTTGGTTAATGGATGCTAACTTTCAAGGAATGCTATTCAATCAAATCAGAGTGTATTCTCCGAGTGATTATCATCGTGCCTTGCTCATCATCCCTATTGGATTTTCTCTTGCGTTTATGGCGACATTTTTAATGCAAGAACCCACGTCGTAACGTGTAAAATGCTCTAAAATAATGCAATTACGTTTTAAATTGGCTATTTTAAAAAAGATTCGATAGTATATACTTTTTTAAATTTAACATCGTTAAATTCTTATTTCTTTTTTTAAAGTTTGAGAATAAAAAATGGATAATTATACTACCTTTACTTCAGAATCAGTGTCAGAAGGTCATCCGGATAAGGTGGCTGATCAAATTTCTGATGCGGTCTTAGATGCAATTTTACGTCAGGATATGAACGCTAGAGTGGCCTGTGAAGCGATCGTTAAAACAGGCATGGTTTTGGTGGCTGGAGAGATTACGACAACCGCTTGGGTTGACGTAGAACAAATTGTTCGAGAAACCGTTAAAGAAATTGGGTACAACAGTTCGTCGATGGGGTTTGACTGGGAATCTTGTGCAGTGATGACGGCTATTGGTAAACAATCTCCCGATATTGCCCAGGGAGTTGATAAACTGGATAAACTTGATCAAGGTGCGGGTGACCAGGGTTTAATGTTTGGTTATGCCAGTAATGAAACCGAAGTATTTATGCCCGCAGCGATTACTTATGCGCATCGATTAATGGAACGTCAAGCAAAACTACGTAAAAATAATAGTTTAAATTGGTTGCGTCCTGATGCAAAGAGCCAGGTTACTTTACGTTATCAAAATGGAAAGCCTACTGAGGTTGAAGCCATTGTTCTTTCGACTCAACATGATCCTGATATTGCCTATGATGACCTAAAAGAAGCGGTTATGGAGGAAATTATTAAGCCGATTTTCCCCCCCGCCTGGTTAACACAAACCACAAAATATTATATTAACCCCACCGGTCGTTTTGTTATTGGAGGGCCTTTAAGCGATACCGGTTTAACCGGGCGTAAAATTATTGTCGATACGTATGGGGGTATGGCCCGTCACGGCGGAGGTTGTTTTTCCGGAAAAGATCCGAGCAAAGTTGATCGCTCAGCGGCTTATGCGGCCCGTTATGTGGCAAAAAATATTGTTGCGGCAGGATTAGCGGATCGATGTGAGATTCAAATTTCGTATGCGATTGGTGTTGCCGAACCGACTGCTATCAACATCAATACATTTGGTACCGCTAAATTATCTGATCGACGAATTATTGAGCTTATTCAACAACATTTTGATTTAAGACCTTTTGGTTTAATTGAAATGTTGAATTTATTAAAACCCATTTATAAACGTACTGCAGCGTATGGGCATTTTGGTCGCGAAAACGAAGATTTTCCTTGGGAAAAAATCGATAAGAAAGAAATATTACGCGCGGATTTATTAGCGCATGAAAGTAAATTAACGGAGTTTTAGTTTTTTCTTCATTTAATTTGCCCTCTTCGACAAGAGGACTGCTGATTTCTATTGTATCGGCGCGTTTATAGTATTTTAATGATGCGATGCTCGCTCAATTTTTTAGTATTTAAAGGTATTCCTTTATGATTGAAGAAAAGTTAAAAATTAACATCACTGACTATAAAGTTGCAGATTTAAGTTTAGCGGATTGGGGGCGACGAGAAATAACGATTGCCGAGAAAGAAATGCCTGGTTTAATGGCTTTGCGGAAAAAATATGGTTCTGAAAAACCCCTGAAAGGGGCCCGGATTGCGGGCTGTTTACATATGACGATACAGACGGCTGTTTTAATTGAAACCTTACTTGATTTAGGTGCTGAAGTACGTTGGTCATCCTGCAATATTTTTTCCACGCAAGACCATGCTGCTGCGGCTATGGCCGCTAAGAACGTACCCGTTTTTGCTTGGAAAGGAGAAACAGAAGAAGAATTTTGGTGGTGTATTGAACAAACATTAGCGGGACCGGATGATTGGACGCCCAATTTATTATTAGATGATGGTGGCGATCTAACTTTATTACTTCATGAAAAGCATCCTACACGACTACAGGCGATTAAAGGAGTATCAGAAGAAACAACGACCGGTGTGCATAGACTCTATCAAATGCAAAAAGAAAAAACACTCCGTATTCCCGCTATTAATGTGAACGATTCGGTGACAAAATCTAAATTTGACAATCTTTATGGTTGTAGAGAGTCATTGATTGATGCCTTAAAGCGAGCCACTGACGTGATGATTGCAGGGAAAATTGCTATTGTGTGTGGCTATGGGGATGTTGGAAAAGGATGTGCACAAAGTCTTCGAGCGTATGGGGCAACGGTTTGGATTACTGAAATTGATCCTATTTGTGCATTACAAGCAGTCATGGAAGGTTATCGCGTCGTTACGATGGATGAAGTCGTTGCATTAGGCGATATATTCGTTACGGCAACGGGGAATAAAGACGTCATTACTTTAAATCATATGCAACAAATGAAAGATTTGGCTATCGTTTGCAATATTGGTCACTTTGATTCAGAGATAGATGTGGCTGGGCTACGCCAATTTAATTGGTTAAATATCAAGCCACAGGTGGATCAGATCAATTTTCCCGACCAAAAACGTTTATTATTACTAGCAGAAGGTCGTTTAGTTAATTTAGGTTGTGCAACAGGCCATTCCAGTTTTGTCATGTCTAATTCTTTTACTAATCAAGTTTTAGCACAAATTGAATTATGGCAATATAATGAACGGTACCAAAAAGGACAAGTTTATAGGTTACCGAAGATACTTGATGAACAAGTGGCGCGTTTACATTTAGAAAAAGTAGGTGCTAAATTAACCCAATTAACCCCTGATCAGGCGCAATACATTGGCGTAAAACGCCAAGGGCCTTATAAATCGGATTATTACCGTTATTAATTAACTTTCAATGATTTTGATGCCGTTTTTATTGGCTATAAGTAGTTTATTTGCAGGACGCTGGGCGAATAATCCATTACTGACTACGCCTGGAATATTATTGAGTAAACGTTCAAGTTTAATAGGGTCAGTAAAATCCCAATGCTGAGTATCCAATATAATATTTCCATTGTCAGTAATAAATTTATCTCTAAGAAAAGGAAATCCTCCCAATTTTACTATCTCTCTCGCAACGTAACTACGCGCCATTGGAATCACTTCAAGCGGTAAACCTTTTTGACCAAGCATTCCGACATACTTACTTTCATCAATAATACACATAAAATTCTGGCTTGCGGAAGCAATAATTTTTTCTCGCGTTAATGCCCCTCCTCCTCCTTTAATAAGTTGCAAATGAGGATTGACTTCATCAGCACTATCAATATACAGCATTAATTCTCCGGCACTATTTAGATCTAAAACAGGAATATGAAGTTCTTTTAATCGTTTTTCAGTTTCTAAGGAAGCTGGAACGACGCCTTCGATTTTATGTCGAATAGCGGCTAATGCGGTAATCAGATGATTGATGGTGCTACCACTGCCTAGACCTAAAATGGATCCGGGGCTAATGTACGCTAATGTAGTTTCTGCTAGTTTTTTTTTTAAACGTTCAAGATTTTGTATTTCCATTAAAATCCCCTGAGATAAAATTTTAAAAGTTTACGTTGATACGCTTGAGTGAAATTATTATATAACTTATTTAAAATAAATGTTTTTTAATCAATAGAGGGTTATTTCAAATTATGATTTTCTGAATTTACAATATATTTTATTATAGCCGCATCTTCTTGTGAAAACCCATTCATCAGTGTTGGAATGGTAAATATTTGATAAGCGGAACGTATAAAATACAAGCCTTGATCGAGAATATTAATTAACATCATATTATCTCGATATTGCGCGACGATTTGATAACGTATTGGTTGGGGTAGCGCTAACATAAATGTATCTCCATAAAAAATTGTTAAAATCCTTATTGCTTCTATGAAGAAAATATTTGTCTCTCGGGTTATTGAATTTTAAATTAAGTTGAACCGCTAAAAAGTGACAAAATACTATCTTTTTTTAACTATACTATGCGCGTATTATTTAATTCAATATGCAAAAAACTTTAAATTTAGCAAGAAAATCATGTTTTTTACCTACTTGGTAACTTATTTTACAGAGAAGCCTTAAGAAATTATCATCCATGGACATAATCGGATAAATCCTGAGAAGTCATTTTTACCCAATAGCAGAATGATTAGAAGTTTTCACCTTTAATAGTTCTCACGCGCAAAAGCAATTCTTCTGTTTTAATCGCTTTCTTTAATGAAAATTGTTAATATACATGAGCTTAAAATATTGACATTTTACTGGAAAAGATAAACAATTTTATTTTACTACTTCACATCATTTCATTTTTTATAGATTTAGAAATAAAAAATGTATATTTGAAGTACTTTTGACTTTTTATATTTCATCTTTACGATAATAAGAATTTTATGCTTTCAACCTATGCAAGATCTCGAGTACCGCTTTTTAATAGTTCGTCCTTTTTAAAAAATAATAAAGCCTTTCTAAGCCAGTTTCAGTGTTTTCTGGAACCCAAAATTGATAATCAAGCACAACGCTTTAAACAACATCATTTAATACAGTCTTGGATTAGACATAATCGAAAAAAAAATCATCAGACCTTAGCTTATATGATGCCACCCATGATTGAATTTGTTATGGGCTTCGAGGATTTTAATCAGTATTATCTTCGTTACCCTTGTAATACGCAAACACCAAATTCTCTTGAAGAAGTAATCAATGCACATACCTATGAAGATGCCACCCATTCGCGGTTATTTTTGAAAGATTGGGATACTTTAGGAGTAGATACTTTACTGAGTTGGAAATACAGTGATTATATGCATTCCATCATGACAACATGGGATGCGACAATGAAAAAACAGGGACTAAAATTATATCGTTTGGCTTATTACCATCCATATCCATTTGAACGATTTGCTTTGATGGAGACAATTGAGACCGCTGGAAAAACCTTTTTTTCTGCTACGGTAAATTTAGCTGAAGATCTTTCATTGCGATCAGGGAAAACTTATCCTTATTTTGGTAAATATCATTTAGACTTAGAAAATGGCCATCTTCAGAACGAAGCAGTTTTCTTCCAGTCAAAAGAAGATGAAACATTAATTTTAGAAAAAAAAGAGCTTTCCAATAGATATAAAAAAAATGTAGATGATTTTGTTTGTCAGGAAATCATTGCTTCTTTAGTAAAAGAAGTGGGAGATATTTTCTTCGATACCTTTACAGTATGGCATGACAGCGCTATAAAATTTTCAAAAAATTCTGATTTTTATACTGATCTTTTCCAAAAGGAAACTAAAAATTACTTCTTGAATAGAAGTAACCTAAAGAAGAAGTACAATCACGATCATTGGATGACATTCTATTCAAAATCGATGTTCAGTTTTTTACAAAATGATATATTTCAATATGGGTTTTCCTCTATAGAAAACCATGTTATTTATAGAAAATTATCAAATGCGAGAGAAATAATCCCTAAAATTTTTGCTCGATTTGCGCTCATTGATTTTTTAGGTGCAGCTTTTGTTTGTCGCTTTAATGAATGGTCAGTAATAGACTGCCCAAAGGGAAATTTTCTCAAAGAACTTTCGATGGCCATGAGTGGGGTCGGTGATGCTTTAATTCACGATTGGAAGGTGCTTGGTTTAGATAGTATGGAAGCAAATTTAGAAATTTCGCAGATTTTGTCGTTTAAATTTTTTGATCAACAAAGCAATCTACATCGTCAGCACTTTTCGGAGTGGTTTAAAGACTTACTCTGCTATCCCGATCCATTGATTCAAAGCTTCGTTCTTTATGCGACGGTGGTTATCTATCAAACTTTCTTAAAATCTTTTTCTCCCTTATTAGGTTCAGAATTAAATTCTTCATCGTTAACTTTATTAAATGACCGTTGGTTTCAAGATTTTCATCGTTGCTTTCAAAAAGAAATGATTTTTTGGGAAACCCAATTATCGACCCAGCAAAAAAAAATTATTTTTCAGCAGATATTAAACTTATTAAAACGGTTTATTCTTCAATTAGATCAAATTGATTTTAATTTAGAACAAAAAGATAGTGTTGGAGTTTCCATCCCAACATTGAAGATTACATAGTTTATTTATTATTTAAGCTATCCTTCAACGATGAGTTACTTTGAAATAATCAGAGAGAATTTTTATGAGCCTGCTAACGTTAGAGAGTATTAAATCTTTTTTAATCCAGTTTGCTGAGCAGAGCGAACAAGTATATTGGCTTGGCGATCCAGAGTTTACTTATCTTGCCTACGTTAGCCCAGCTTATGAAGAAATTTGGGGTCGATCCCGAGAAGCGCTTTATAAAGATCCGAGTATTTGGATTAGCCATTTATATCCAGCAGACCAAAAAATTCATCCTATTCTTAAAATGAAACAAAAGGTAGTTGAGGATGGATTAAAAGCCCGATTTAGAGAAAATTATCGTATTATTCGATCTGACGGAGAAATGCGATGGATTATCGATCGTGGTTTCCCTGTATCAGATGAAATGGGGAAAATAATTGCTATTACAGGAGTGGCTGTTGATGTCACCAAAGAAAAACAACAAGAAGAAGTACTAAAAAAAGCCAAAAAACAAGTAGAAGTGGCCAACCAAGCTAAAACTGAATTTCTAGAAAACATGCGTCACGATATACGAACACCATTGTCTGGCATTATAGGGTGTGCTGAGTTGCTGCAATCAAAAACTAACGATCTGACTATTTCTGAGTATGCGAACGATCTTGTTAAATCCAGCCATGCCTTACTGGATTTCCATAATAATGTCTTAGAAGGGATTCAAGTCGCTACGGGTGAAATTCCATTCGTTAAAAAGAAATTTGATTTACGTCAACCATTGGAAGAAATCATCAACCTTAATAAATCCTTGGCCGCAGAAAAGCAACTCATTTTACAGTTTCACTATGATGAGCGCATTCCTCAATACGTAATGGGTGACCCCGTACGCGTACAGCGTATTCTATTAGAGCTGCTCTCCAATGCATTAACCTTTACTAAAAAAGGACAGGTTACTGTCAATATTGCACTCAAGAAAAAAGAATCAAGAGAAGTCATCGTCGAACTGAGTGTAAGTGATACCGGTATGGGTATACCTAAAGATAAGCAAGAGGAGATCTTTATTCGGTTCAAGCGTTTAACGCCTTCCTACAAAGGGATTTACAAAGGCTTAGGTCTAGGATTAACCACTGTCAAACAATTCGTTGATGACCTGGATGGTGAGATTTACGTTGAAAGTGAATTGGATCACGGTGCTACGTTTACGTGTTTCATTCCTTTTCAAGAACCTTTCGTGATGGGCGAAACCACGATAGAAGAAATACCGTTGCCGGATTAGGGAGTATTCAATTAACTGTGTCAACGCTAAACTAAATCAACAATTTTAGGAGTTGACATGAAACAAGCCATACTCAGTAAAGAATTTGAAGCTGAAGCGATAGCACGGCTAAAATCAGGAGAATCGTTAACAGGAAAAGATGGAATATTAACGCCGTTAATAAAACAAATTATCGAAGCATCGTTAGAGGGGGAAATAGACGCTCATTTATCAGAATCTAAAGCAACGGATATCTCAAATCGACGCAATGGAAAAACCAGTAAGTTATTAAAAACGGGGACAGAAAGTTTTGAGCTAGAAACACCCCGAGACCGTTTAGGAACGTTTGAACCACAAATGGTTAAGAAACGTCAAACGGTTTTAAACGAGTCCTTAGATAACAAAATACTGTCATTGTATGCACTTGGGATGAGCTATGAGGCGATCCAAGAACATCTGGCGGATATGTATGGTCTTGAGGTTTCAGCCGCTAAAATTAGCTTGATAAGCGATAAATTAATGCCGGTTATAACGGAATGGCGAAATAGACCGTTAGAATCTGTGTATCCCATCGTATTTCTCGATGCCATGCATTTTAAGGTGCGTATTGAAGGAAAAGTCAGTAGTCGTGCTTTTTATTCGGTTTTGGGTGTTAACAATCAGGGTCGTAAAGAAATTTTAGGGCTGTATCTTTCTGAAAATGAAGGTTCTCGTTTCTGGCTACACGTTTTAAATGATTTGTGCGCTCGCGGAGTTGAGGATATTCTCATTGCTAGCATTGACGGATTAAAGGGTTTTCCTGAAGCCATTGCTGAGGTTTTCCCCCAGACAGAAATTCAGCTTTGTGTGATTCATCAAATCCGTAACTCATTAAAGTACGTGACCAGCAAAGATCAAAAATCCTTTATGGCTGATTTAAAATTGGTTTATCGTGCGAGCTCCAAGGATTTAGCCGAGCATCGCCTATTGGAGCTTGATGAAAAATGGGGTAAAAAATACCCTGCTGTGATTAAGTCTTGGCAAACTCAATGGGAGCGTTTGTCTCAGTATTTTAAGTACCCAGAAGAGCTACGACGTATTGTTTACACAACGAATATAGTGGAGGGGTTTCATCGGCAAGTGCGTAAATATACCAAAAATAAAGGCGCTTTTACTAGTGAAAATGCCTTACTTAAATTAATTTACTGTGCCTGTCAAAAAATACTAGAAAAGTGGTACCAGCCCCTGCATAATTGGGCCTTAATTGCCTCTCAACTACAGATATTTTTTGATGGCAGATTAAATTTACAGTTACGATAAAATTATTAATGACACAGTTTTGTGAACACTCTCAAATAAAGTTTAAGTTTTATTTTAAAAAATTATTTTATGAATGAATTACGGTCATCTAAACATAATCTGGAAAGAATTTTTAACAGATGTCCTAAACTAGAACTTCCTCTTCCTTGTTATTTTCAAATAAAAAATTCTATAAGTATTTCTTATGAAAATTGTGCAGATCTACTAGATAAATATGGTATCTGTATTTTTTCTTTAAATTACCGAGATAATAGTTTTACTTTCAAACAACTTATTCAAAGTTTAGGTATTTTGCACACTCATAATGAAAAAGATAGTTTTATATGGAATATTAAGATATCGAGAGAAAATAAAAAACAATTGCCTAGATCACATAAAGATTATGAATTTCACTTTCATACTGATTGTTCCTATGAAGAAAATGTACCTGATTATTTTGCACTATATGTATTACATGCAGATCAAAAAATGGGAGGTAACAATTTAATTGTTGATAGTAAAATATTACTTAATTCTTTATCTAAAGAAACTCTCAAAGTATTACAAAATTTTCCTGTAACAATAAAGGTGCCGCACGAGTTTTTTAAGGGAAAAAGTTGTATACAAGCATGTATTATTGATGCTAATTGTAATATACGATTTCGCCGTGAAATTATTGATTTAGATAGCCTCACTTTTAAACAATTAAAGGCAATAGAAGAATTAGAAAATTTAATTTATTTTCCACAATATAGCCGGAAACTTACATTGAAAAATGATCAAATACTTATACTAAATAATAAAAGATTTCTGCATGCAAGAACCCATGTAAAAGATTCGAGGAGGCACTTGCAACGTATTCGTTTTTTTCGTGGCTAATTATTAGTAAGTGAAATTAGAATTTTTTATTAAAAGAAAGTGAGTCTGTAAACCATTTTGTGTAGTGCTTCATGGCGCACTACACAATTTTATTTACAGACTCACGTCATGGGAAAATGTCATTCCATTTTTTGGCTATCCCACTGAAATTCGTAAGGTGATTTATACTACCAATGCGATAGAATCACTGAATATGACTTTACGGAAATTTATAAAAAATAAACGGATTTTTCCCTCAGATGAAGCGGCATTTAAACAAATTTATTTGGCGATGCAAATTATTGCTAAAAAATGGACTATGCCTATCCGCGATTGGAAGCCTGCTTTGGCTCGCTTTACTATCGAATTTGGTGACAGAATAGGCACCATAGCTAATTTACACAAATGTTCTTGCAGACTCAAGAAAGTATATATCTATGTTATCTATAAATCATTTTATGCCTAATCCTTTAATAAATTGTTGTCATCTTCAAAGAGACAAACATACTTTAATAAAGAATTTGAATAAACTTTATACTCCTATATGTTTTGATTCCTTAAATATCAATCCTTATCCGTTATTATTTGATAAACAATTATTTTCTCAATTAAAGGATTGTCATTCATTACTTATAGAAGTAATACCAAAAATAGTAAGTAATTTTTTTATAGATCCCTCTCTACAGCAGATTATTGCATTAGATGATAAAACACTTGATTTATTACACTCATTAGAAGATAAGCCGTATGAAATAGGGTTTATTCGTCCTGATTTTGTTTTAGATAAGAACTATCAAATTAAAATATGTGAAATAAATGCTAGATTTCCTTTGAATGCATTTGTTCTTTCTCAATGCTTATCAGATGAAATATTCAAAAAATTTGAAATTGAGCTTTCTTTTCTAAATGTAAATAAAATAAAAAATTTGGACATCTTCGAGAATTTTTTTGATTTTAAACATTCTATTCATATTATTTTTAATAAAGAAAAAAGTTTAGATATTTTCTTATTAAAAACTGTAGGAAAAAAAATATTTTCAAATTTAAAAGTTGAATTGATATCTTCACCTAAATTTTTATTTAAAAATAAAAAAAAATGTGTTCAGATGATACTTAATTTACATCAACAGGAATTACTTAAATTAAAACCAAGTTTACTTAACGAAATAATCCAACAAACTCATTTTAATGATATAAGAACGATATTCATAGTACACGACAAACGTTTTTTATCCATATTGTCAAATAGAACAATTATGTCTAATTACATTTCTCTTGAAAAATATAATAGATTAACGAGCTATATTATCCCCACTTATATTTTAAATAATGATATTATACATAATATTAAATCTAGTATGAAAAACTGGGTTTTAAAAAAGAATACGGCGGGTAAAGGCGAAGGTATGATTATCGGTAAAGAGGATCACTCTACCAAAATGCATGACATACTAAGTAATAAAAGACTTGAATATATTGCCCAACCATTTGTTAATCAACCATTTTTTCGGTTTCTAAGTGATTCATCGCCAATTACAAATAATATTTTCAACAAAAACTACTATAATTTGTACCTGGTTGGCACAATACTTAGTTTTAATAATATTTTTTTAGGACCAGGTCTTTTAAGAGGTTCTTCTAAATCAATTATAAATATCGCACAAGGTGATACTACTATTTTTATACCATTTTCTTTAAATTACAATAATTGAATATTACATTTTTTTGTTAATCTGGATGAGATATATTCACAGAAAATATAATAGCAGTTCAAGAGTTTCAATCATAAAACACTTATTTTTTATCATTTGAAATTTTCTGAAAATTCTAACTCAAATGCGATGAGGGGTTAAATTAGTTGTATTTTAATGGTAAAATGCGTTAATTAAATAACAAATTATTTTTACTAAGGTAAAGATTATTTTTTAACCTAAAAATAATAGCCAGCATTGGCCTTAATTCCCAAGGATTTCTAGTAAAATATAGCAGCTAAACGCACATTCGTAGTAAATGAGTAAATGAAATGTGCGGAAATTTAAGCTGACCAGCATTGACTTGAGCCACTGCCTTTATTGGTTTTTTCACCTAATTGATTCAGCATAAAAAGATAGCATTCTGGATCAGTAAATTGTGCTTTGGCGGATAGTTGATACGTATTAGAGGTACTTTTTAAAGTGAGTTGATAAAATTTTTTTTCAGTCATGTTCTTTAAATGGAGTTTGCTAAAACTGGCTTTTTCATAACTATTATTATTTTCAAGATAGTAAATTTCCATATGTTGAGCAAGATTAATTAAGGCAATTTTTGCTTCGCTACGACGCGTTTTTTTTACCAAATGTCTGTAAATAGGGGTGGAGAAAGTCGTTAAGATGCCGATTATCACTAAGACGATCAGTAATTCAAATAAAGTAAATCCAGCAGTATTCACGCTATAAACTCCTTATTATGCTTTATTATAAAAATAAACATAATAAAAGAGTTTATACAAGTTATTTATCAAAAACGGATTGTATTTTTTTGTTAACGAAATCCATGAGGTAAAATGCCCAGATTCGTACTGAGTTGTTGTGCAAACGCCGCGCCAATACGATCAGAAAGTTGTTGTAGAAGGCCGGGTTTAACCGTGTAATCGACAATGTTTTTATTTTTAATTAATTCACGGGATAAACTATTTAAATCTCCAAAACCGTCGATTAACCCTAAAGGTAATGCCTCCTCGCCGGTCCAGGCTAATCCTGAAAATAATTCAGGATTATTTTTTAAACGATTTCCGCGGCCTTGTTTAACCGCATGAATGAATTGCTGATGAACATTGGCAAGCATACGTTCGGCAATCCGTTTTTCATCTAATTTTTCTGGTGAAAATGGATCTAAAAAACCTTTATGATCGCCAGCGGTTAATAAACGACGTTCGACGCCGACTTTTTTCATCGTCTCTACAAAACCAAATCCATCCATTAAAACACCAATTGATCCGACGAGACTTGAGGGATTCGCATAAATACGATCACTTGCAGAGGCGATGTAATAAGCCGCCGATGCACACAGATCATCACAGACCGCATAGAGCTTGGTTTTGGGATATTGATGACGTAAATAACGGATTTCATGATAGATCTGTGCGGCTTGCACTGGACTTCCACCGGGACTATTAATGCGAAGAATAACGGTACGGGTATTTTTGTCCTCAAAGGCATTTTGTAGACCTTCTATAACATTGTCCGCATTAGCCGCTGAGTTATCGTTAATGATCCCTTTGATATCAACAAGTCCAATGTGTGCTTTGGCTTTAGAAGTCGTTGGAAGGTTAGGCGTTGATGGCCATAAAATAAGCAAAAAGCTTAAAAAAATCAAAAAAAGTAAAAATTTAAAAAAAATGTTCCATCGTCTTTTACGTCGTTGTTCTTTTAAGGCCTCAAAAAGTAATTTTTCCAGGGTTTTACGTTGCCACGTTGGATCACTTAATAATTCTTCTGCCATATAAACCCCTGCTGAAACGTTAAATAGGTAAATTCGCTTAGTTTACCTCTTTTTTATGACAGGGGACATATTGATCTAAAAATGAATCATTGACTTTCTATTCATCGACTTGTGCAGTGGTATTGGGTATTGATGTTCTATTAGAATGATCTGAAATTTTTCCAGAGTTGACTTGATTTTTCCGAATTAGACTAAACTATTGAGAAGACAGTCATCCAATTGAATGATCATTCGAGGGGTAATATGAGTCTTAATAAATTAACAAGTCAATTTCAGAATGCGTTGGCCGAATCGCAATCAATCGCAATAGGGCATGATAACGCGTTTATTGAACCTATTCATTTGATGTCTGCTTTATTACGACAAGAAAAGGGTACGGTGAGGCCTCTATTAAGTAAAGCGAACGTTAATTTAAATCAATTAACGAAAAGTGTAGATGAAGCAATCGCACACTTGCCGAGCGTAGAAACTTCAACACCAGGTGAAATTTATCCTTCTAAAGATTTTACTCGTTTATTGAATATAACCGATAAATTTGCACAACAAAGACAGGATGAGTATCTATCCAGTGAATTATTTGTATTGGCCGCAGTGGGGGATAAAAGTATTTTAGGTGAGTTATTAAGGAAAGCAGGTGCTGATAAAACAATGATTGAACAAGCAATAAAGGATATACGAGGTGGCGAGACCGTGAATGATCCTGAAGCGGAAGGTCGTCGAGGGGCTTTAGAAAAATATACCATTGATTTGACAACACAAGCGTCACAAGGAAAATTAGATCCGGTGATTGGTCGAGATGATGTGATACGTCGAACCATTCAAGTGTTACAACGACGAACCAAAAATAATCCGGTTCTTATTGGTGAACCTGGAGTGGGTAAAACGGCTGTCGTGGAAGGGCTTGCTCAACGTATTGTTAATCACGAAGTTCCAGAAGGATTAAGAAATAAACGTTTACTGGCTTTAGATATCGGTTCATTGATTGCGGGGGCTAAGTATCGTGGTGAATTTGAAGAGCGATTAAAAGCGGTATTAAATGAACTTGCAAAGCAAGAAGGGCAAATTATTTTATTTATTGATGAGTTGCATACCATGGTGGGGGCAGGGAAAGCGGAAGGGGCTATGGATGCGGGGAATATGCTAAAACCTGCTTTAGCAAGAGGTCAATTACACTGTATTGGTGCAACGACATTAAATGAATACCGAAACTATATTGAAAAGGATGCTGCATTAGAACGTCGTTTTCAAAAAATTCTGGTTGATGAGCCGAATGTTGAAGATACGATCGCTATTTTACGGGGTTTAAAGCAACGTTATGAAATTCATCATGGCGTCGAAATTATGGATTCTGCTATTGTTGCGGCCGCAACGTTATCGCATCGTTATATTTCAGATAGAAATTTACCGGACAAAGCCATTGATCTGATTGATGAAGCGGCGAGTCGGATTCGAATTGAAATTGATTCTAAACCCGAAAAATTAGATCGATTAGATAGGCGATTAATTCAGTTAAAAATTGAACGAGAAGCACTCAAAAAAGAAACCGATGAATCCTCCAAAATCAGATTGAAAAATTTAGACAATGAGATTACTGAACTTTCAAAAAAATATGCCGATCTGAATGAGATTTGGAAAGCTGAAAAGGCAACCTTACAAGGCGAGCAAAAAATTAAAAGTGAACTGGAAAAGGCTCAATTTGAGTTAGAAAAAGCACGCCGTTCGGGCGATTTGAATCGAATGTCTGAACTCCAATATGGCCATATTCCTGCTTTAGAAAAAAAATTAGTGGCCGCTCAAAAAATAGAAAAAAAAGAACAACCCGCTTTAATACGCAATAAGGTAAGCGAGAAAGAAATTGCAGAAATTGTTTCACAATGGACCGGTATCCCTGTTGCGAAGATGCTCGAGGGTGAACGAGAAAAATTATTACAGATGGAAGACGCACTCCATAAACGGGTGGTGGGTCAAGATGAAGCGATTTCTGTGGTAGCCAATGCCATTCGGCGGTCTCGCGCAGGACTTTCTGATCCGAATCGTCCCATCGGATCATTTATTTTTTCAGGACCTACGGGTGTGGGTAAAACTGAAGTGTGCAAAGCTTTAGCAGGATTTTTATTTGATTCCGATGAGGCGATGGTGCGTTTAGACATGTCCGAATTTATGGAAAAACATTCGGTCGCACGGTTAATTGGTGCTCCTCCAGGCTATGTGGGTTACGAAGAAGGCGGCTATCTTACTGAAGCAGTGCGTCGAAAGCCTTATTCTGTGGTGCTTTTGGATGAAATTGAAAAAGCACATGCGGATGTATTCAATATTTTATTACAAGTATTAGAAGATGGTCGGTTAACCGATAGTCATGGACGTACCGTCGACTTTCGAAATACAGTGATTGTTATGACATCGAATTTAGGATCGCAAATTATTCAAGAATTTACTTCAAAGCAGGACTATGCCGCTTTAAAAAGTACATTAATGGATATCATTGCGCAACATTTTCGACCTGAATTTATTAATCGCGTTGATGAAGTGGTTGTATTTCATGCCTTAAATGAAACACAAATTCATTCGATTACAAAAATTCAATTACAACGCCTCCGTCAACGTCTTGGTGAACGAGACTTACACTTAGAAGTGAGCGAAGCTGCCATAAACCATATTGCTAAAATGGGTTACGATCCTGTTTATGGCGCACGACCTTTAAAACGGACGATTCAGCAAGAATTGGAAAACCCCATTGCCAAGGAAATGCTTGAAGAAAAATTTCTGCCGGGGGACAAAATTTTTGTGGATTATAGTGACGATAAAATAAAATTAACCGCAAAAAAACAACGTCAAAAAATGAGGAAATAAAAAATAAACAACGATAAAACTATCCAATGGATTGCGCCAATTCTGTTGCATAACCTAAATAATTGGTCGGAGATAATTGGAGTAGTCTTTTTTTAGCATGATTGGGTATTTTTAAATCGTTAATAAATTGGTGAAGCATTTTTTGATCAACCTTTTTTCCTTGGGTTAATTGTTTTAATTGCTCATAAGGCAGGTTAGCGGAATAACGTCTTAAAACGGTTTGTATGGCTTCGGCCAGTATTTCCCAATGCTGATTCAGATCTTCCAAAAGTTTTGTGTCATCAACGGAAATTTTTTTTAAACCACATAATAAACTGTTATAGCCGATTAGCGTGTATGCGAACGCTGATCCTAGATTGCGAAGTAATGTTGAATCTCTTAAATCTCGCTGCCAGCGGGAAATAGGCAAGGTTCTGGAAAAATGTTGATAAAGACTATTTGCTAAACTGAGATTTCCTTCTGCATTTTCAAAATCGATAGGATTAATTTTATGAGGCATTGTCGAAGAACCTATTTCACCAGGTTCGGTGTTTTGCTTGAAATAACCGAGAGAAATATAACCCCAACAATCAGCGGCTAAATTTATGAATATGTTATTGATTCGTTTTAAATTGTCGCAGTATTCCGCAATCGTGTCATGTGGTTCAATCTGGGTGGTATATGCGTTCCAATCTAGATTTAAACGGGTTACGAATTTTTTGCTGAGTGCAGGCCAGTTAATATCAGGGTAAGCAATTCGATGTGCATTATAATTACCAATCGCACCATTAAATTTACCGCGTAGTTTAATAGCCATCAATAATTTTTTTTGTTCGATTAAACGATTCGCAAAATTGGCCAATTCTTTACCCATGGTGGTCGGTACAGCCGGTTGACCATGTGTGCGGCTAAGCATGGGGTGTGATGCATAGCGATGTGCATATTTTTTTAAACACGTAATCAGTTTTTGAATAGCGGGTAATAAATGTTGAGTACGTACTTCCTTGAGCATTAAGGCATAAGACAGGTTATTGATATCCTCTGAGGTACACGCAAAATGTACAAACTCGCGAATAGGTTTTAATGAAGGGATTTTAGTTAATTTTTCCTTTAAAAAATATTCGACGGCTTTAATATCATGCCGCGTCGTTTTTTCTAACGTTTTAATTTTTTCAGCATCTTTCAAACTAAATTTTTCAATGATAGCCTCTAATTGTTGTTGGCTTTTTAAGGAAAACTTTGGAATTTCCTTGATATGAGGTTCATGAGCCAATGTTTGTAGCCAACGTATTTCAATCAATACTCTAAAATAAAATAAACCATACTCACTGCATAAACAACGCAAACTATCGGTTTTATCAGAATAACGTCCATCAATTGGGGAAATCGCAGTTAAAGAATTAAGTTGCACAAAGGCCTCGATAAATTTATTTACAGTTCTTCGGATCCCTCTGGATCATATTTTTCGGATCGATCATGTCGTTTTTCTTTACTTTTTAATTTATGTTTATTGATTTGCTGCTCTATTTTATCAATTAATTCATCAATAGCCGTGTAAAGATTTTCATTTTTAGCACGGGCATAAAATTCATTACCATGGGTATGCATTAACGCTTTAGCGACTTGATCTAGATGTTCAAGACTTAAAGTAATATGTAATGTTGAGGTTTTATGCGTTATACGTTCCAGTCGTTTAAATTTATCTAAAATATATTGTTTTAAAGCATCGGTCACTTTAATGCCATCGTCTGTAATCGTAATTTGCATAAGGCCCTCTTTATAATTAATTGTTTTAAATAATGTTCTAAAAAATGCCCACCCGATTATACCTTAGATTAGGCTCTCCTGTGGAGAGGGTGAGCGTTATCGATCCATTTTAAATCGATTGCGTGTTATGAAAAATGAGCGTCAAAATGAGTTGGTTTGTAAAAACTGATTAAAAATTAAACCAATTTTGCCTTGTATTTATTATTAAGGTTATAGATCAAATTCATGTCCTAAATAAATTTCTCTGACCCGTTGATTCTTCAATACTTCCTGTGGTGTGCCTACATAGATTGTTTTTCCCTCATTCACGATATAAGCCCGTTTGCAAATCGCGAGTGTTTCTCTGACATTATGGTCGGTAATCAAAACGCCTATACCCCGTTGGCTTAAGTGAATAATCATGCGTTTAATATCAACAACAGAAATCGGATCGATTCCTGCAAAAGGTTCGTCTAATAGCATAAATTTGGGTTCCATCGCCAAAGCGCGCGCTATTTCGACACGCCGGCGTTCACCGCCGGATAAACGAATGCCTAGCGTGTCACGGATAGGTGTAATATGAAACTCGCGAAGTAAATTTTCAAGGTGTTGTTTGCGTTGTTCTTTTGATAAATCATGACGTAATTGAAGAATAGCAAGAATATTATCAGCCACGGTTAATTTGCGAAATATCGAAGGTTCTTGTGGTAAATAACCAATCCCTGCTTTAGCGCGAGCATGCATCGGCAAATGCGTAATGTTCTGATTATTGAGTAAAATTTTTCCTTGTGTGCAGGTCACTAAACCGACAATTAAATAAAAGCTTGTGGTTTTTCCTGCGCCATTGGGGCCGAGTAAACCAATCACTTCTCCGGTTTCTAATTCAAGCGAAACATTTTCGACAACAATACGTGAATGATACCGTTTCGTTAAATGGATAGCGTTTAATTTATTCATGATTCAAGGGTGCTATTGTAATTTGAGTGTGTCCTTTTGGTGATAAAGGAGAACCGATCGTTTTCGTTTTAAAATCGTAATTAATTTGATACCCTTTAAAATGATTTTTTCCTTGTACCATTTCAGCATTTCCTATGGCTTCTAAGTACTCTTTTTTTGGATAATAATAAATCGTTTTTCCGGTAGCGATTAATTGAGGACGATGAGGAAATATAAACGCTTGATATCGCGCTGGATTTCCTATGGCGATTATCTTATTAATTTGGCCATTTTGATCGAAATAACTGGTCGCATAATCTGCAGTGAGGACGGCTGAACCTTGGGTCAGTTTAATATGTCCTCGATAAATGCCTTGTTTCGTTTTATTATTATAGGTCACACTATCCGATTCAAAATAAGCAAGATCATTGGAGTGTGCGCAAGCAACAGTCGACAGGCAAAACACGATCGATAGATTGACGAACAATAAATAAGCTTTCTTTATTTTAAATATTTTTTGTTCAAGTGCATTCAAGAGTAAACCTCATTTACTTTTTTCGGGCATGAATTGACTCTTTACCTGAGATAAAAGTCGAATTGTTTTGGTATTGAAATTAGCATGGAGTCCTACCGCATGGATGACTTGGTTCATCCGCGTGATGCGAACCGGTGCGGACGTATCCGCTATTTTTTCCTTAATATGGATATCTAAAGTAGACGTTTTCAAAGTCGAAATAATTTTATTGTTTGAATTTTTTTGCTCGAGTGTAACATTATTCCACAGGTGTAGACGATCATTCTCTTTTAACCTTCCATACCGGGCTGAAAGTTGCCAAGACGCTTTATTTTTTAAATAGAAAGTAAAAAGAGGTGCTGTCAGTAAAATAGTATTGTTTGAAGGATAATGGAGTGAAAAAGGAGCACTTAATTGATCACCAAGAATACCTGCTTTATCGATATGATACATAACAACCTGAGTGGCGTAACTATCGGGTTGGTGCGTTAAATTGGACGTGTTAACAGGCCGCGTTAACTGTAATCTTATATAGTATAAACCGAATAAGATAGATAAAATAAGAATAAGGTTAATGAGTACTGTTTTAGAAAACATATTTTTGACATAGGTTAATAAACGATTTTATGTTCAATATATTCACAGTAATGGGGTTTTTGTCAAGTTGCCGACAAAAAACAGGAAGTTGCGTTATAAATGGTAAATTGAACAATAAAAAAATTTTGGAAAATTAAGTGATTTTTCGGCTGAGAATGTCATGAATATGCACGACGCCAAGGGGCTTTTTTTCCTTATCTGCGATAATTAATGTTGTAATTTTGCTTGTTTCCATGAGGTGTAAGGCTTCCGTTGCGAGCTTGTCTTTATTAATCGTTTTACAATGAGCCGTCATGACGTGATCCACTAAAGTGGTCTGTAGATTTAAACCTTGGTCGATGGCACGTCTCAGATCACCATCTGTAAAAATTCCAAGTAAGCGCTGATTTTCATCCGTAATAATGGTCATACCCAGTCTTTTTTGTGATATTTCAAATAAAGTTTGAATTAAAGGGGTTCCCGACCTTACATTAGGCAGCGCAGGACCCGTATGCATAATATCGGCTACTTTTAATAGTAGACGACGTCCTAAATGGCCTCTTGGATGGACTTTCGCAAAGTCATTACTGCTAAAACCTCGTCGATTAAGCAATGCGATAGCGATGGCATCACCCATGACTAAAGTTGCTGTGCTGCTTGAGGTAGGTGCTAATCCTAGGGAACAGGCTTCTTGTTCTATAGGGATATGAAGCGTAACAGTGGCTTGCTGTGCGAGCGTAGAATTTGGATTTCCTGTCATGAGTATAAAAGGAATATTAAGAAATTTGAGTGTAGGAAGGATGCTGATAAGCTCGTCTGTTTCACCCGAATGAGAAATGGCAAGAACGACATCTTTAGAATTGATCATACCCAGATCACCATGATTAGCTTCTGCGGCATGAATAAAAAAAGCAGGACTTCCGGTGCTCGCTAAAGTCGCTGCAATTTTATTGCCAATATGTCCCGATTTCCCAATTCCAATGACAACAATATGACCTTGGCAATTTAAAAATAATTCACAGGCCCGTTCGAATTTCGAATCAAGTTGTGGTAACAAATTCAAAATGGCGTTCGCTTCTATTTCTATAACGTTGCGCGCTGAATCAGAAAATTTTTTAGTATTCATTCATTTTTAATCCTAAAATTAGACGAGGAATAGTGAGTGAATCAATTAATATGGTAATGCAGTTTAATTTGGATTTTCTAAACTGAGCATACCCGTGTCGTTTGTATACGCGAATAATTCTGCATAACGACCCCAATCTATCACGGTGCGAAGGACGCGCTCAGCTTCTTTTTCACTTAAATAATCTTCTAATTCATTCAGAAAACGTTCTTTTGAAGCGCGTTGACCTGTTGTTCGTCTTTCTTCTAGAACTTGTCGTATGTGTTTTGCTAAAGGAACATACCGTAATAAATGAGCGGCAAAGATTTTTTTTCGTTCTAAAATATCGGCATTTGCAAATAATTTTCCAGCTTCTGTTAAAATTAACTCTCCATTGTTCACATGCGCAAAACCTAAAATATCCAACACTTCAGTTAATGGGAATAAGTCATCCACATCTAAGTGCAAGGTTTCAGTCAGTTCAGGTAGACTGACATGACCTTCATATTCAGTTTGATCTAAAGTCTCAAGTAAACCGGTTAATTCAGAAATATCTGCATCCGGAAGGCGATAACCGATGTCGGTAATTCGAGGTAACTGTTCTTTAAGCAGAAATTTCTTACGTTCATCCATTTGACGCGTAATCAACGCATAGATTTGATCCACATATTTTCGAAACTCTGCACTTTGCTCCGTACGGGGATAGTTTAAATCGATGCTCAATTCTGATCGAATGCTTCCCGGATCGCTATCAAATACAATAACACGATTAGCAAGTAAAACCGCTTCTTCAATGTTGTGTGTGACAAATAAAATGCCACGCGTACCGGTTTGTTTTGCTTCCCATAAATCAAGTAGATCACTTTTAAGGTTATCAGCGGTCAGTACATCTAAGGCTGAGAACGGTTCATCCATCAGCAGTACATCCGGATTAACGACAAGCGCACGTGCAAACCCTACCCGTTGACGCATTCCGCCCGATAATTCTTTTGGATACGCGGATTCAAATCCATCCAGACCAATGATGTCAAGCGCCTTTAACGAACGTGTTCTACGTTCATCACGAGGAATGCGTAATGCTTCGAGACCTAACTCTACATTTTCTAACACGGTTAACCAAGGCAACAGCGCGAAGTTTTGAAAAACCATCGCCATGCCGTGCACAGGCCCATTAACCACCTTTTCTCGATAAGTTACTGTGCCACTGCTCGGGTGCGAAAGACCAGAAATGATACGTAATAAAGTGGATTTTCCCGAACCTGATTTTCCTAATAGCGCGACAATTTCACCTTCAAAGAGTTGAAAATTGACTTTATCCAGCACCAACAATTCTTGCTGTTCAGCTTTTTTAAAGGATTTGCTGATATCTTTTACAGTGAAAATGGGTTTTTTATTCATGCGATTTCTTTTCTTAATCTAACCGATAACGGGACTGAGATAAATTGTAGAGTGGGCGCCAAACTAAATGATTCATCACTAACACAAAAAGACTCATCATCGCCATCCCCAGGGCTATACGCGGGAAATCTCCAGCATCCGCTGACTTTGCAATATAAGCACCAAGCCCAGTAGAGACCAGTGTGATAGAACCCCAGTTAATGATTTCAGTTAAAATGGTCAAATTCCACCCCCCCCCAATTGCAGTAATGGTTCCGGTAATCCAATGGGGAAAAATTCCAGGTAAAATAAGTCGACGCCACCATTGCCACCCTTTAACGCCAAAGTTGCTGCTGACTTCTTTTAAATCTTCTGGTAAAGCAGCGGTACCTGCGATAACGTTAAATAAAATATACCACTGTGTGCCTAATAATAATAAGGGGGTTGACCAGATTTCGAAATTTAAGTGGTATTTTAAAATTAAAATAACGACAATAGGAAATAAAACATTCGCTGGAAATGCTGCAAAAAATTGCGCAATCGGTTGTATCCATTCTGCAATACGGCGATTTAATCCTATAAAAACCCCGATGGGAATCCAAATAATACTCGCTATTAAAATAATGGAAATAATCCTCAATGCGGTAATACAACCTAGAAAAAATACATGAATTAATTCGTGTAGTGAGAGATTTTTTAAAATAAATTGCAATAATAACCAAAGCGAGAGGCTGACGAATACGAAGGTCATGCTATACCAAATAAAGTCAATGAATTTGTTAGAACCTGATTTTTTAGCCGAGACTTCTTTTTTAGTTTTGAAAAAGGAAATATTGACGATCGTATCCCCTAATTTTCCAAAAAAGCGGCCTAGATATTTTAAAATATACGTTTGCTGTAACAATGAGGTGAGCCACGAGCGAGAAACATATTCTTGGCTGACCTGTTCGAATGTGAATTTTTTTGACCAATTGAGCAAGGGTCGAAAGAGAAGTTGATCATACAGTAAAATGACAACGAACATGGTCAGAATAGTATAAATGACACCGGAGATACTGGCCCTATTAATCGCAAGTCCTAGGTAAGAACCGATGCCGGGTAATATAATCGTTTGATTATTAACAGAAATACTTTCAGATGCAATTAAAAAAATCCAACTGGCCGACATTGACATCATGATATTCCATAAAAGACCAGGCATACTGAAAGGAACATCAAGTCGCCAAAAACGCTGCCAGGAGGATAAATGAAATATATCCGCGGCTTCCTTTAACTCAGTGGGCACAGAACGTAAGCTTTGATAAAAACTAAGCGTAATATTCCATACTTGAGCGGTAAAAACTGCGAAAATAGCTGCAGCTTCTGGACCTAAACGACTTCCCTGAAATAAAGTAATAAAACCTACGATGGTAATTGATAATAAACCGATAACCGGTACGGATTGTAAAATATCGATACAAGGGATGATAATACGAGCCGCGCGTTTATTTTTTGCCGCTAAAGTTCCCACTGTAAAGGTAAATAATAAAGAAAACGCCATGGCTGTAAATAAACGTAATACCGTAAATAAAGCATATTTAGGTAATTGGAGAGGATCTAAAGTTAATGCGAAAGGTTGACCAACGTGATAGGGTGAAGTTATTTGCTTGCCTGCCCAAACAAATGCAGCAAGCATCCCGAGTACCATAATAAGGGCAACGAAGTCCCAAGCATTCGGAAGAATTTTAAAAGAGCTTCTAAAAGAAAACCGATTGTAGATTGTTGACATGCCGACCTCCCATTTGGGGAAGGTAGATATTTACCCCCATGGACTATAATTTTTGCATTGGAGACGACGCTTATTCACGATTGCAAGCGTGTTCGAAGGTATTGATCCGGCGCCACTCATTTTGTTATTAGACTAAAACTAATGCGTTAAATAATTACAAACCAGGGGGTATATATTTACCCTCTGAATTTAGCGGGAGCCTAGTCTGATTTTTTTATATTGTCAACGTGTAAAGTGACTTGATTTATTTTTGCAAGCGGTCTGATAAATTAATCCCAAAATACTGAGTGTAGAGAGTATGCCTAACAGACTTGCTAACAGTGTTAAATGTTTCGGCATGAGACGTAACACATCGGTAGATTCTGTTAAAGTAAAGGGAATTGCTAAAATGACACCCATTAAGCAAGCACCAGCGACTATTCCACAAGCGAGCGTAAGACCGCGTTGCCGTGCAATTTTTTTAGATTCTGAGGTTTGTTGAGCGCGATGATGAGTCAATGTTCGTTCTACAACGTAGGAAGCAAGCCCTCCCAAAATTAATCCAGATGAAGTATCAAGAGGGAGATAAATGCCAATACCGACCGCTAATACAGGTAAGCGTAAGCCGCGTTTTTGTAATAGTCCATCGATAATAATGCAACAAAGAGCAACAACAAAGCCGATGCTAATTAAACCCCACGGTAAATTATGTTTAAACGCACCAGTAACTAAGCTTGCCATCAGTGTTGCTTGCGGCGCAGAGAGCATTTGAGCCGGATCCATTACGCGTCCGGGAGGAGAAATACCACCAATTCCGTAAGCATTAAACAATAATTCTAAGGTAGGTGCGAGGATTAAGGCAGAGATTACGACACCTAAAATTAATATCAGTTGTTGTTTCCACGGCGTTGCGCCGACAATTTGTCCGGCTTTTAGATCTTGAATGGTATCATTGGTAATCGCACAGCTACTACTGACCAATGTTCCGATAATAATGGCTAAACCTTCTCCTTCAAGTAGATGTTTAACGTCATGCGTAAAACCAGGTGCAAAATTGAAAATCGCTAAAAGGGTAAGCGATGCAAACAACAGTGCAGAAAGCGAAATCCCCGAAATGGGGCTTTGGCTACTCCCAATAAGCCCTGCAAAATAACCACATAACGAGGAAAAAAAGAAACCAGTGATTAAAATAAAAACAATACCAATAAATAGGGTTATTATTTGGATGGTGCTTGATAATCCTAATGCAGGGTGATTAATGAAGCTAAACAAAATATACGCTAATGGGACTATTAAAATCGCAAGTAGTGCTACTGTGTAATGGATGGGTATATCGCGTTCATTTTTAGGAAGCGCGGCATAACCACTTTCTTGAATAGTTTTTAGTGAAACAAAAGATGAATGGACGCCTTTTATAATGGGTTTAAAGAGTAAAACCATTGTCCATAAACCCCCGATGAGCATCGTGCCTACGCCAATGGGACGAATGCTGAATTGCCAAACATGAAGGGCTAAATTGAACGCCGATTGGTGAGGAGCCATGATGAGCGGATGTAAATAACTATAGAGAGGGATCCCGATTACCCAGCCAAGAATTACACCCACTAAGGTGCTTATTGCAACACCAATACCCACGATATAGCCCGCAGCCAGTAAGGCAGGTTCAAACCCCAATGTAAAACCAAAAATAAATTTATTATCGGCTTTAAACCATAATGGAAAATTAGTGGCTATGATCTGAAAACCCGATTGGAATAGCGATACAAAACCACCTAACAAGCCACCTTGGATAAGTTCTTTGAGATTTCCTTGAGTGTCTTGACTGAGCTTTAAAACGTGGCCTATGGCGGTGCCTTCAGGAAAGCGTAAAGAAGGATCAGCTAATAATACGCGCCTTAAAGGGATAGAAAATAGGACCCCTAAAATTCCGCCCGTTAAGGAAATGATGACTGTTTGCCAATAATCAAAGTGCTGCCAATAGTGGAGTATGATTAAGGCAGGAAGAATAAATGCAGTTCCTGCCACCAAAGCTTCCCCAGCAGATGCGCCCGTTTGAACGATATTACTTTCAAGAATCGAAGCGTTTTTAAAAAAACGTAAAATGCCCATAGAAAGGATGGCCGCAGGTATCGATGCGGAAATGGTTAAGCCGACTTTTAAGCCTAAATAAGCATTTGCAGCCGCGAGGATGACTGCAAGCAAAATAGCTAATACGATGGCGCGAAAACTTATTTCTGAGGAATGTAATGACATGAAACCCAACATTCTTTTAATTAACTATTATTTATCACATTGTACTCTAGAGGTCAAAAACAGTAAGCGATATAGAAATGCAAGATGTAGAAAATTCAAAATTCCGTCTTATTTTGAAAGCCAGTCTAAAATTTTATGACGCGCGTTTCCAAGACCTATCGATTGAATGGCTGAAAAAATTTGTAATTCACAGGTTTTATTGAGAATAGTCAATTGTTGACGGATTGATCTGAGTGTATGAATCGCTTGCGCTCGTGTTAATTTGTCGGCTTTCGTCAGAAGAATATAGGTAGGAATGTGATAATGAGATACAAACGCTAATAAGACCTCGTCTCGGTCGTTGAGCGGGTGACGGATATCCATGGTCATAATAAGACCCTTTAACGATTTCCTCATTTTAAGATAATGGGTAATCGTTTTTTCCCAGTCGATTTTTCTATTATCCGAAACCTTAGCAAAACCATAACCGGGGAGATCCACTAAACGAAGATTTTCATTCAGTTGAAAAAAATTCAATAATTGAGTACGACCGGGTGTTTTGCTAATTTTAGCGAGTCCTTTTTTTCCTGTAATGGCGTTAATTGCAGACGATTTTCCCGAATTCGAACGACCAATAAACGCAATTTCCGCACCTTTATCAGGAGGAAGTTGATCGAGTTGGGCAACACTTTTCAAAAAGAGTGTCAGTGGAAAGGCAGATGAACTCAAGTTTTGTTTTCTACTTCAATTAAAAAAGAAAAACTCCCTGGCATTTATGTTATTTTTAGAGTTTGCTAAAGCCTGCTGGGGACTATAGGCTAAATCATTGTTTTTAGCAATCTCCTTTTTTTGAAATAACATAAAAATTTTTCAATCATGTTCAATTACCAAAATTTTACAGTTTTCTTTTTATGTCTACTCACTTTTTCGTCGAGTATTGCCAAAAAAGATGAAAAAACAATGAATCAAATGATTACTGAATGTGAAGGGTGTCATGGTCAACAAGGGAATTCCACGGTGAATGAAAACTGGCCTAAATTAGCAGGACAAAATATGAATTATTTGATGAAACAGATGCATGATTTTCAATCCAATGATAAATATGCACGTAAAAATGCAATGATGAATGCATTCATGTTAGCATTATCGGAAAAAGAAAAAATCAAGATAGCGCGTTATTATGCGCGCTTGACTGGAACGATTGACACTGCACAAAATCATTTGCTGTCCTTAGGTGAATCTATTTATCGCGGTGGTGATGCCGCTAAAAAGATACCGGCTTGTTTGGCGTGTCATGGGCCTGCAGGTTTAGGAAATCCACCGGCTGGATTTCCCCGCTTAAGTGGACAACACGCACACTACATTGCCTCACAATTGAAAGCATTTCGAGCCGGTAAACGAAATAATGATCGTTATCAGATGATGCCAATGATCAGTAAAAAAATGAGTGATGCGGACATTGTTGCAGTATCCAATTATATTTCAGGCCTCTATGGTTAAGTTCGTGGTGTAAGGTGTAAGTGCCTCTTGAATCGATGCGGAGCTAGGGGTGTTTATGAAAAATAAATAAACCGGTATTAATAGGCTTATTATTTTGATGGCGTCCGATGACCTGTTTAGCAATTAATAATTTTAATTGATTTTTCTTACCGAGTTTTTTTATATAAATTTCGGCATGCTGGTAACGGCCATTTGTTTGCAAACGATAGGACGCAGTTGTTTTAGCAGCAAGTTCGACCGAAAGCGCGAGTAAGCCATTCGTTGTTAAACGCGACACTGTTTCAATAAAAAATTTTTCAAGATCGCCACAATAAACTAACGTATCGATACACAAAATCAATTCGAAATGTTCTTTTAAACCGGCTAAGCCATTTAAAATATCCTTTTCTATGAGGAGATCATAGCACCCTTTTTCTTTCGCTTGCTGAAGCATGTTCGGTGAGATATCTATCCCGACTAGTCTTTTTGAGAGATCACTAACGCATTGACCACTCAGACCTGTTCCACAACCCAAATCAAGCAACGTATATTTTTTTGGGGTTAAAAAAGGGTTTAATTGTTGGCGTAATAATTCAGGGACGTTGTAAAATAAGCTCTTTTTTACATGGTCATCGAATTGAAAGGCGTAGTTATCGAATAAATTTTTTATATAATCTAACGGTGCACAACCCGGTATCGATTTTTGAGTGAGTGCAGCGATCATATAAGAGGCGATGGTATGTTGATTAGTCAAATTTAAAATAATTTGATAATGGGTTAAAGCAGCAGCGTGATCATTTAATTTTAAATAAATAGCAGCAAGATTACTATGCGCATCTATATGCTTATTATCGCATGTTAAAATCTTTTTTAAATCATCCAGGGCTTTATTTAATTGACCGGTTAACATGAGTGCGTGCGCGCGATTAAAAAGGGCTTCTTTATCGAAAGGTTCTCGCGTTAAATATAAAGAATAATGCCAAATAGCGTCTTCAAATTGATTATTTTGTAATAATGTAGCGGCAAGATTATTGCGTGCTATTTTATGTTGCGGGTCAAGCGCGAGCGCTCTTTTAAAATAATGGATAGCGGCCGCTACGTTTTCTTTTTTTAGCATTAAAGCTGCAAAATTATTGAGTAATTCTACCGAATAAGGATCAAGGGCAAGAATTTTTTGATAGTGATAGTGAACGTTTTCTAAATTTTCTTCTTCCCAATAAAGAGCAGCCAATTGCCAATGGGCTTGAATAGAATGAGGGTGTAATTTTAATAGCTGTTTAAATTGTAGGATGGCTGCCTCTTTTTTGTGTTGAGCTAAAAAAATGAGACCTAAGTTAATATGCGCTTCCAGGTAATTCGGTTTTAATTTAATGGCCTGTTGACAATGTTGATAGGCCATTTTTAATTGATTATTTTTATAAAATAATCCGGCTAAATTGTTATGTGCTTCGGCATAGTGCGGATCGAAGAATAGTGCGGCTTGATAATGTGTTAACGCACATTTCAGTTGATTCGTATTCTTAAAACCATTGGCCAAATGAAGATGAAAACGTGCTGAATCCGGTTGGATAGCTAAAGCGCGCTGTATCCACAGAATGGCGGTTTCCCATTGTTGTAATTCAGAAGCAAGAATGCCTAAAGCATGCATTGCTTCTGCATGGGTCGGTTGAATACTTAAAATATGTTCGTACCTTTTTTTCGCATCGGTAAAATTACCCAATTTTTGTGCATTGAAAGCCCCTTGAAAAATGTCCTCGAGGGTTGAATTTTTTTCGGTAATTTCCCCTTGCAATGTCGTATTATTATTCACGGGGAGGCTCAATAAAAAAAAGAAATTTTCCTTGTTTTTCTATTATATTATCCCATCGTAGGCCATTAAAACGGAGTGAAATGACACCTGCCGTAGGGAGCATGATGGATTGTGTGGGGGGGCTTAATGTGTGAGCGAGATTGCTTATTGTGGGATTGTGACCGATTATGAATACCTGTTGAAATCGATCAGGTAAAAAAAGGGATTGTAAAAGTGCTTCACTGCTATCGCCTAAATAAAGTAAAGAATTAATTTCAATAACGGGAGATATTTTTAGATATTTACAAAGGAGTTCTGCGGTTTGTATCGCCCGTTTTGCAGGACTGCACAGTAGATAATCGGGCCAACATTTTTTTTTTTCTAATTGTTTTGAAATGGTGGAAACTTGATGAAAACCATTTGGGGTTAAAAGCCGTTCTTTATCCTGTTCAAGCGGGCGCTGTAAGTGACTTTCAGCATGTCGAATAAGCGTTAAATTTTTCATACATTCAATTTTTTATGAAGCGTGATGATGCGGTTACCCATTCAATTGCTATATCGTCGACGATGATAAACTCCATTTTTAAAGCTATCAAAAAAGTAATCTAATTCAGGGTGCTCAACCGGATCGTGTGTATCATCCTGTGTTAAATTGATTTCTGCAGCATAAGCATGGTGAACCGAACCATGGACTAAAAGATGATACCAGGGTTGATTTTTGGGGGGATTTCCCGGCGCGTTTTTGCTATACCAAGCATCATCGCCTTGAAAACCGGCATCAACATCAACCACTACACCTCGATAGCCAAATAAACTATGCTGGACAATTTCTCCAATTCCAAAACGTGCTTTTATAGGCTCCATAATTTAAATCCTAACTTATATTTTGATAAGTTGCTATGACAGGGACATGATCGGAAGGTTTTTCCCATCGTCGAATTTCTTTATCAATTTCACAATCAATGCATTGAGAAATTAAGTGAGTACTGCTTAATATATGATCAATTCGTAAACCATGATTTCGACGAAAAGCACCCGCACGGTAATCCCACCAGGTGTATTGATGGGGTTCATTATGAAATAACCGAAAACTGTCTTTTAATCCTAAAGCCACTATATCCTGTAAAGCCTTACGTTCTTGAGGGCTAACGAGTACTTTTCCTTGCCAAATTTGAGGATCATGAACATCGTTGTCTTTTGGAGCAATATTGAAATCACCTAACACAATTAAAGAAGGATGAAGACTTAATTCGTGCTGTAAATAAATTTTCAATTGTTTTAGCCACTTTAATTTATAAAGAAATTTTTCAGAGCCTAAATGTGATCCATTAGGAACATAAATATTAACGATACGTAAAGAACCTATAGTGACCACTAATATTCGTCGTTGAGTATCATCAAAATGGGGTAAACAAGTCACTTCATTTTGCATGGGGATACGACTAATAAACGCAACACCATTGTAAGTTTTTTGTCCATTATATAAAACATGATAACCGGCCCTTTTAAAGGGTTCTTCGGGAAAATGGTGATTTTGAACTTTTGTTTCTTGTAAAGCCAGTAAGTGGGGTTGATGCGTGTTTAGCCACGTTAAAACATGTGCTAAACGTATACGTAATGAATTAATATTCCAGGTTGCAATTTTAAATAATCGGTTCATTTATAATAAAAAATTTTAATCGTTGTAATGGATTTTTCGGTTTCAATCACTTTCTTTAATTTAGCTTCCAAGTCATTTTGATTGCTAAAATTGAACGGTAGTTTTAATTCAATACTAATTTCCCCTTCTAAATAATGAAAAATCGCCGTTTGAATAGCGGCTTCGGGCAATAAATCTCGCCAATAGTGTAGCAGCATTTTTTGTAAGGTAGGTCTATCCGGTAAATTATAAGAAGGGCTCGTTAATTCATCATCTTCCGTGTCGATATGAACGGTGACATCGGTGATATCAGGAAATGATGCAATTAAACGTTTTTCGACCTCCTGACCAATATAATGTCCTTCTGAAACCGTAATAAACGGATCAACTAAAACATGAACATCACAAAAAATGGATCCCGCAATTGAACGTGTTCGTAATTGATGAATGGCTTTTACACCAGAAACTTTTTTTATAAAGCGTTTAATTTTTTCCGTTTCTTCTGTGCTCAGTGCGGTATCCACTAATTCACGAATACTATACCAGCCAAAATTCCAGGCTGTTTTCAGAATCATTAAACCGACAACAATAGCGGCAACCGCATCCAATTTAGGAAAGCCTAACCATGCACCCACCACACCGAATGCAACCGCCATAGAAGAAAAAGAATCACTCCGATGATGCCATGCATTTGACATTAATAAGTTAGATTTTATTTGGATTGCAATGTGTTTTGTCCAAAAATAAATGAGTTCATTCAGTAAAATTGAACTCAGTGCTATCCATAAGACAATTTGAGAAGGGATTTCTTTAACGTGAATACGATGAATAGTCGTGACAGCGTTAACAATAATAGCCAATGCTGCAAGTGCTAAGAGGATTGCTAATAGAACGGTTGCGGCTGTTTCAATACGACCATGTCCGTAAGGGTGATTTTCATCCGCTGCTTTATTTCCAAATTTTGAAGCAATAATAACGAGCAAATCAACCATTAAATCAGATAGAGAGTGAACGCCATCTGCGAGTAAACCATGAGAATGGCCTATAATACCAAAAATTATTTTCAGCCCTGCTAATAGGAGATTTTTTAGCCCCCCCCATAAAGCAATAGCGCGGGTTTGATGATAACGAGCAATTTTCATGGACGAATGCTTCCTCAAACATCGAGTGTGTGGATTCGGGTAATTTCCGTTTAAAATCCTTTTATAAGAAATTATTACTTTAAAAGTGGTTGATTTTATTGCTTAATGCGTAAAATGCAATGAATGAATTCAACACTCATTATTAAAGAATTTTATCATTAATAGGGTAAAAAGGGTTCCTAAATAAAATTTCAATCCCGTAAAAAGTTAAAAATTAAGTTCGAAATGCACTTGTTGATTGAGTAAATGATTCCGACATCGGGTTAAATCATCCCCAATGGAATCTTCATGCGTTGCGCTTATGGACGGTCCTCGGATAGGGCTAGAACCTCTCGGCATCATACTTGAAGGAGTTTTTGCTTTTCCTGGAATGATTTTAAATCGGAAAGATTCTCCATTAAAAGCGAATGCTTGCGTATCTGTGTCTAGGTTTGAATGACAAGCGGACAGCGATAATGAAAAAAAAAGTAATGAAAATAATTTTTTGATCATACCTAAAAACTATTTAAAGGATGAACGAACGTTAATAAATTTTTTAAAATGATTATTAAAAATAGTCAACTTAATGCGCGTTCAAGATCGTTAATAAGATCATGTATCCCTTCTATTCCTACCGACAAACGGAGCAAATTTTCTTTAATGCCCAGACGATCGCGAATTTTTAATGGCAAAGCGGCGTGTGTCATTGTAGCAGGATGGCTAACGAGACTTTCTACGCAACCTAAACTTTCTGCTAACGTGAATAGACGACAACGTTCAAGAAAACGTTGTATTTCCTTAAACGTACCTTTGAGCGTAAAACTGACCATTCCTCCGAAGCCATTATGCATTTGTTTTTTAGCTAATGCATGTTGAGGATGATGAATTAATCCAGGGTAAAAGACTTTTTCGATCTGGTGATGTTGTTCTAGAAATTCAGCGATTTTTAGGGCATTTTCACAATGCTTTTGCATCCGCAACGCTAAAGTATGTAAGCCTCGGAGAGCAAGGAAACTATCAAATGGGCTTTGTATAGCCCCCATCGCATTTTGTAAATAGCTTATTTTTTCATTTAATTCAGCATTGTCACCGACGACGATTATGCCCCCTATCATGTCGGAATGCCCATTTAAATATTTCGTGGCAGAATGGACAACCAGATCACAGCCTAACGATAAAGGTTGTTGAATCCAAGGTGTCGCAAAGGTATTGTCAAGTACGGAAATTAATTGATGCTGACGAGCAATTTTTACGACATGTTCAATATCAACCAATTTTAATAAAGGATTTGTTGGTGATTCCATCCAAATGAGTTTAGTTTCAGGTTTGATGTGTTGGTTTAAGTGATTTAAATCCGTCATATCAATATATGAAAAACTTAAACTGGAGGATCGTTGTTTAATTTGATTAAATAAACGAACCGTTCCACCATATAAATCATCTGTCCCTATAATGTGGTCACCAGGATTTAAGAGCTCTAGTAACGTATTGATTGCAGCCATACCAGAAGAGAATGCAAATCCTGCGCAGCCATTTTCTAAATGGGCAATGGCCCGTTCATAGGCAAAACGAGTAGGATTTTGGGTTCTCGAATATTCGAAACCCTGATGTACACCCGGACTTTTTTGCGCGTAAGTTGAAGTGGCATAAATCGGCGTTATTAAAGCGCCTGTACTTGGATCAGGGAGCTGTCCAGCATGTATGCAGCGGGTCGAAAAATCAAGTTTTTTCATAAACGTGAGGGTAAATTATAAAACTCATCGATAGACTTCATTAAGCGGTGACAAATTTCGTCGGCCTCTTTTTTTTGAAGAATTAAGGGAGGTAAAATACGGATGGTGTGGTTGGAAACAATATTAAAAAGCAAACGGTGTTTTAATCCAATTTTAGGAATATGATGACATTCTGTATCCAATTCGACACCTATCATAAGTCCTTGTCCTTTTATTGCAACAACATGAGGATGTTGACCCAAGCAATCGTTTAATTTTCTTATCAAATAATCTCCGATTTCCGTTACGTGTGCAGAGATATTTTCTTTTTCTAAAATTTTAATAACGGTCAATGCGACGGCGCATGCTAACGGGCTACCCGCAAAAGTAGAACCATGTTTTCCACTCGGAAAAAGATTATTGGCTTTACCGCGAGAGCAATAGGCGCTAATGGGAAAACCGTTCCCTAAAGTTTTAGCGATAGTCAGTATATCAGGAAAAATGTTATAAGCCTGGTAAGCAAACCAAGGTCCGGTACGACACAGGCCCGTTTGTATTTCGTCCAATATCATCAGAAAATCATAATGATCACAATAATCTCGAATGGCTCGTAAAAAACGAGGGGTTGCAATTTTTATCCCCCCATCACCTTGAATAGGCTCTAACATAATAGCAATGATGTTTTTTTTATATTTTTTTATCGTATTTTTTAATGCAGTCTCATCATTAAATGGGATATGAATGAAACGCGTCAATAACGGTTCAAAACCGATTTGCAAACGTTCACTCCCAGATACACTGAGTGTTGCCATGGTTCTACCATGGAAAGCATTATTCATCGCAATAATGATGGGTTGCTCAATGCCTTTTTGCCGCGCATAAAGCCGCGTCATTTTGATAGCGGCCTCGTTGGATTCTGCGCCTGAATTCGCAAAAAAAACCTGATCCATTCCGGATACACGACTTAAGGCGGAGGCCAAGCGTTCTTGTTCTGGAATGTGATAAGTATTCGACGTATGGATTAATTTTGTCGCTTGATTACAAATTGTTTCAGTGATTGCAGGATGAGCATGGCCTAAGCCACAGACGGCAATACCTGATAAAGCATCTAAATAACATGCTCCTTGAGTATCGGTAAGCCAAATACCTGAACCTTTTTCAAAGGCAACAGGTAATCTATGGGGGTAAATAGGCATCAAGGCAGAGATCATTGCTGTTATCTCATTGTTTTTCAAAATTTTCAGCAACGAAGTCCCAATTGACAATATCCCAAAATTTTTCTAGATAGTGAGGACGTGCATTCCGATAGTCGATATAGTAAGCATGTTCCCAGACGTCACAGGTTAATAAACAGATTTTATCTTCGCTCAATGGGGTGAGGGCATTGCTTGTGGTTTCTATCTTTAAACCGTGGGCATCTTTTATTAGCCAGGCCCATCCTGAACCGAATTGAGCGATAGCCGCGTTAGTAAATGCTTCTTTAAATTGAGAAAAAGAGCCGAAGGATTTGCAGATACTCTCTTCTAAAGCGCCTTTTAATTTGTTTTTAGCCGCCAAAGGTGTCATACAATGCCAATAAAAAGTATGATTCCAAGTCTGTGCAGCATTATTAAAAATAGGGCCTTTGGGAGCTTTTTTTATAATATTTTCCAAAGATAATGTTTCGAATGTTGTATTGGGAATTAATTCATTCAGTTTATTGACATAAGCCTTATGGTGTTTCCCATAGTGATATTCGAGGGTTTCCTTTGAAATAATAGGTGCCAAGGCTTCTAAACTATAAGGTAACGGAGGTAATTGATGTTTCATGAAAGTTATCCTATTTTTATCGATTTGCTAAAATGGCTTATCTAAGTTTAAAATTCAGCTAAAGATAAGGCAAGCCTACAGTGCATTTAAATCGATAAAAAATTTATTGGGCGGGAAAAATGTCAATGACTCAACTCACAACATTCGAAATAATCAAGCAACAAATCGAACGGTATCCGCTGATTCTCTATATGAAAGGGACACCAGAAAAACCCTGTTGTGGGTTTTCTGCGCGCGTTGTAGACATATTAAAAGCCTGCCGTGTAAAGTTTGCACACGTCAATATACTTGAACAGAGTGATATTCGTCGTGATTTACCTCAATATTCTAATTGGCCTACTTTCCCACAGCTCTACTATAAAGGCGAGTTACTCGGGGGATGTGATATCGTGGAACAGCTTTATATCACAGGTCAGTTAGAAAAAATTATCGGAAAACTTGATTTTAATTGATTTTGCATCTATTTTCTTTCAATTAGGGATGTTTTCTTTTAAAAAATAAGATAGTATTACCCTATTATTGCTTATGAAGTCGTTGACATAAGTCATAACGTTAGGTATAAAATGCAAATAACTGTCATGTTCTTTTAGAAAGAGAGATAGTTTCAGCACGAACAACAAAAGTCTTGAATCTTCTAATAATATCGCTGAAAAATAAGTGAATAGCTATAAAAAACGGTTTTGGTAAACCGCTAAGCAAGTCTCCGTTTTTAGAGTTTGCGAAACTGTAAGTTAATAATTTACAGCGGTGCCAAACCAGGGTTGTTTAATTTTCGCCGATATTGCTTTTTAAGAGCTGGAATGGAAATTAAACAGCCTTGGTAGGAAATAACAAGGAATATAAGTAAATTTTTTAAATTATTTTTATGAACGTAGCATATTCCAACTTTTATCGGTGTGTTACGAGCGTGAAATTAAAGAAGTACTAGATTTTTGTAAGACTAATTTTTTGTTTGAGTCTGTAACACATTTGTTGATAAGATAAAGCAAAAAATCTAGCTTTCAAACAATCTAATGTTGAGTTAACAACCTATTAAGGAGATGGATGAGTATGAAACTCAAAGCGATTGTTGCTTCCCTCGTAACATTAGGGCTTAGCGGGCCCGTATTGGCAATGCAGCCGTATGTGATGGATACATCCTATCAAATGGATTTGATGCGCTATCAAGTCAATAAAATTGATATGATTCTGGATCGAAATCAACCCGGTGGTTTTGATCAACCGTGTGGTTGGACGTGCCGCATTAACGTGAGCGGATGGATAAATACTGATGTTTATTTGGGTAATAAGCCACCTGTTTTTTGGACATTTAATCCAGCATATAATCCATTTTTACCGATAAACCCAGATTCGGTACCGCCTAACACATTAACGATTCCGACGTCGGGTCGTGCGAGCGATTTATTATTAAATAATGCCAATTTCTTTGTTGATGCACGCGTTAATAATTGGGTAACGGCCAATATGTCTGTCGTGTATAGTTCTTTATCAAGCATTCCAGGCTCAACGGGCCCTTATCAAATCGCTAATTCGTTCTTTGTTTATCATCCATTGAACCGAACAGCAATAGATACAGCGTATGCGACAATAGGCAATTTTATGGCTTCTCCTATTTATTTTAGAGTGGGTAAGGAATATATTCCGTTTGGTGCTTATGATCCTTATGGGTTTGTAACACAAGAAAATCCAACACAGTTATTTACTGAGATTACGGCAACCGCTGCTCAATTAGGGTTTGTTGCAATGAACGGATTATATGGTTCGTTATATACGTTTGCAGGGAATCCTAAGATTTCTGATGGAGGCTCGACACGCCGTATACAAAATGGCGGTGTTGATTTAGGTTGGGGATACAGCCGATGTCACAGCAAATTTAATATTAACGCCGGTTATATTGCAAATATAGCGGATTCGAACTTCTTATCTTCCTATTATATGAATTCATTAATTGAAGGTACGACGGTTCCGGGATTGCCTGATAAAAAAGTTCCTGCATGGAATGTGAACGCAGATGTTACATTCGGACCGTTTGATGCCAATGGCCATTTTGTTCGGACAACAAGTAGTTTAGCGAACCCTTTCTTTTTAAGTGGAAATTCTTCGCCGGGATTTCAAGTGTTAGAGAATCCACCCGCAGAATTAGGCAAACCTACTGTATGGGGTTTGGAAGCGGGATTAACGTTCCCAGTCGCAGCCCATCAATCGCGGTTTGCAATTGGGTATCAAAAAACAACGCATTTAGCAACATTCTTGCCGGAACAGCGCATTTACGCAGATTACATGGTCAATTTAGCGAAATGGTTTGATTTGGGAATAGCGGTATTCCAGGACAGGGATTATGATGAAGGTGAAGGAGTTATAACAACAGATAGCACCACAGGTATACCGCCGGCGGGAACGGTTATCCGTCAGGGAGCAACCAATAATAAATCAACAGTGGGTCAATTACGTGCAAGTATTAAATTTGCTTAAAAGCGACATTACCATTAATAAATAAAGTATTAAGCCCGCGTTAGCGGGCTTTTTACAAGTTTAATAAAAGTATAGTTATTCTGTTGAGATGCTGATTAACTGCTGTTAAGATAGAGTGATTAGAATTGCTTTTCTGTGTAAATTTAATGGGCAAGTCTAGCGAAAAAGTTTTTAGCGAATTTAAAAGATTTCTTTCTTAGATTTAGCAAAAAAATGATATGGAATTATTAATTCTACAAGGAGATAGTTTAGGATGAAACTCAAAGCGATTGTTGCTTCCCTCGTAACATTAGGGCTTAGCGGGCCCGTATTGGCAATGCAGCCGTATGTGATGGATACATCCTATCAAATGGATTTGATGCGCTATCAAGTCAATAAAATTGATATGATTCTGGATCGAAATCAACCCGGTGGTTTTGATCAACCGTGTGGTTGGACGTGCCGCATTAACGTGAGCGGATGGATAAATACTGATGTTTATTTGGGTAATAAGCCACCTGTTTTTTGGACATTTAATCCAGCATATAATCCATTTTTACCGATAAACCCAGATTCGGTACCGCCTAACACATTAACGATTCCGACGTCGGGTCGTGCGAGCGATTTATTATTAAATAATGCCAATTTCTTTGTTGATGCACGCGTTAATAATTGGGTAACGGCCAATATGTCTGTCGTGTATAGTTCTTTATCAAGCATTCCAGGCTCAACGGGCCCTTATCAAATCGCTAATTCGTTCTTTGTTTATCATCCATTGAACCGAACAGCAATAGATACAGCGTATGCGACAATAGGCAATTTTATGGCTTCTCCTATTTATTTTAGAGTGGGTAAGGAATATATTCCGTTTGGTGCTTATGATCCTTATGGGTTTGTAACACAAGAAAATCCAACACAGTTATTTACTGAGATTACGGCAACCGCTGCTCAATTAGGGTTTGTTGCAATGAACGGATTATATGGTTCGTTATATACGTTTGCAGGGAATCCTAAGATTTCTGATGGAGGCTCGACACGCCGTATACAAAATGGCGGTGTTGATTTAGGTTGGGGATACAGCCGATGTCACAGCAAATTTAATATTAACGCCGGTTATATTGCAAATATAGCGGATTCGAACTTCTTATCTTCCTATTATATGAATTCATTAATTGAAGGTACGACGGTTCCGGGATTGCCTGATAAAAAAGTTCCTGCATGGAATGTGAACGCAGATGTTACATTCGGACCGTTTGATGCCAATGGCCATTTTGTTCGGACAACAAGTAGTTTAGCGAACCCTTTCTTTTTAAGTGGAAATTCTTCGCCGGGATTTCAAGTGTTAGAGAATCCACCCGCAGAATTAGGCAAACCTACTGTATGGGGTTTGGAAGCGGGATTAACGTTCCCAGTCGCAGCCCATCAATCGCGGTTTGCAATTGGGTATCAAAAAACAACGCATTTAGCAACATTCTTGCCGGAACAGCGCATTTACGCAGATTACATGGTCAATTTAGCGAAATGGTTTGATTTGGGAATAGCGGTATTCCAGGACAGGGATTATGATGAAGGTGAAGGAGTTATAACAACAGATAGCACCACAGGTATACCGCCGGCGGGAACGGTTATCCGTCAGGGAGCAACCAATAATAAATCAACAGTGGGTCAATTACGTGCAAGTATTAAATTTGCTTAAAAGCGACATTACCATTAATAAATAAAGTATTAAGCCCGCGTTAGCGGGCTTTTTTAACAAATAAAGTAAAATTAGAGACCGTAGATTTTTTAAACGACTGTTCTATTCTTTAAATAAACTAATAGCATCCGTTGTACCGAGTAGGGTACGCTTTAAGACTTTAAAAAGTTGCTATGATAGACCTCATTTTTTCTTTTGAAGCTTGGTTTAGTTTACTGACCTTAACGGCATTAGAAATCATTTTAGGAATTGATAATCTTATTTTTATCTCTATTGTAACGAACGGACTTCCCCACGCACAGCAACGTTTAGCCCGTCGGCTTGGTTTATTACTTGCCTGTTTAACACGTTTGCTTTTGTTGATTACGTTAGCGTGGATGACGCAATTTACACAACCTCTTTTTAGTTTATTAGGTCATCGTTTTTCAGTGAGGGATTTAATACTTATTTTAGGTGGGTTGTTTTTATTAGGAAAAGGAACAACTGAACTTCACTTTAACGTTACAGCCACAGAAAAAAAAAGTAGCACCCGCCGCCGCTATTCGCGGTTTTTAATGGTTATTATCCAGATTATGTTGCTCGATATAATATTTTCATTAGATAGCGTCATTACAGCAATAGGGATGGCTCAAGAGTTTGTAATTATGGCACTTGCTATTATTATCAGTATTGCATTAATGATAAGCGTGAGTGAACCAATCAATCATTTTATTAATAATTATCCAAATTTAAAAATTCTTGGTTTAAGTTTTTTATTACTCATTGGTTTAGTTTTAGTGGCAGATGGTTTTGGGCTACATGTGCCTCGTGCGTACCTTTATTTTGCTATTGCGTTCTCAGTATTTGTGGAATGGCTCAATATCCTTGCCAGTCGGTGGAGACGGAAAAAATGAATAGGAAGTGGTAAAAGCCAGAAACTAATTTTTACTGCAATCACTCTACTGTAAAACTTGCGTTTATTCGTTTTTTTTGATACATAGGGGCTCCGCTTATTTTAAATAATAAGGTATCCTTATGTTCGCTAACCCCTATAAATTTATCGCACTTATAGTCGGCGGGTTTTTAATTTTTCAAGGAAACATGACCTTAGCGGATGAAACAACTCAATCCGATGAAATAAGAAGATTAGCCTATAAAAATCAAGTTTTAGAGTCTAAGTTACAGCGTGTGGAGAATCAAATCGCTACGTTGCGAAGGCAGTCGAATCCCAATATGCAATCCTTTAATGAAGTTGTAGCGCACCAAAAATTGGTTACTTCCTTGCACCCTTTTTTTATTATCGGGACACCGGTTATCAGTTCACCTTTTATAGGGATTAACTCCGCATATAACGCTTCTGATTTAGTGGTTAATCAACCTTATGTGAATGAAGATCTCAATTTATTACAGCAACGAAAACAAATTTTTAATTATCTCGCACAAATAAAACACGTGCCCCCAGACACGCCTGTTGTTAATCTGAGCGGAAAAGTAGAATCACAACTGTATCATACTCAGCATCATGGCAATTTTCAGAATAATTCGATGACCGATATCGATTTAACGGGTATTGAATTAGACACCGAAATTTTGGTAAATAGTTGGATGACAGGGCTTATTGCTTTTGTTTACGATAATACACTTCCTACAGATATGTCGCCAAGACGAATTGATAATTCTCGCGTGCTTTTAGAGCGAGGGTTTTTAACTATAGGGAATCTGACTCAATTTCCTTTGTATGTGACGATGGGGCAGTTTTACGTGACATTTGGTCAATATTCATCTTCAATGATTAGTGATCCCTTTACCAAAATTTTGGGTAGAACAAAAGCCAGAGCGCTCGCTTTAGGGTTATCAAAACAATTGAATGATGAAAATAATTTAAATCTGTCAGCGTTTGTTTTTAGAGGCCCAAGCCGGACCAGTATGGAAAATTATGGCCTACGGAATTATGGTCTGAATGCAGAATATCTATTGACTAAACCGCATTGGAATATTGATATAGCAGGAAGTTTTATTCGTAATATCGCGGATTCGATTGGAATGCAGCATAATGGTAATAGTGGCCCTAATAATTTTGAAGGATTTGCCACCAGTGGTAATACTGAAATGCTTGACCCGGTGTCGGGTTTAGATGCGCGAGGGACATTGAGTATTCAAAATTTCAGTATTACAGGCGAATATGTGACAGCGAGTCGTTCATTTTCTCAAACCGTATTATCCTTTAATGGAGAGGGTGCTAAACCATCCGCTATTTACGCAGAAGCCGAATATAAATTTAATGTGTTAGAAAAACCGAGTGCGGTGATTATTGGATTTGATGAGTCCAAAGATGCGTTAGCTTTGCTTATTCCTAAGAAACGATATACGGCAACAGTCAGCACATCACTTTGGAAAGATACTATCGAAAGTTTAGAGTTTCGACATGATATTGATTATCGTGAAACAGATAGCGCCTATGGTCAGTCAAGTTTAGGCTTTAATCCAATGAATGGAACAGGAAAAAGCGGTAATACAGTGACATTACAAGTCGGTTTATATTTTTAGAAAATAAATTTAAAAAATTGAAACATACATGAATGCTTCCATTATTCTGATATTCTGAATTGATGAAAAAAAAAATTTTATTAGGTATTACAGGGAGTATAGCGGCTTATAAAACACCTGAACTTGTCAGAAAGTTTAAAGAACGTGATTATGACATTAAAGTTGTTCTAACGAGTTGTGGCAAAGCTTTTGTTACTCCTTTGACATTACAAGCGGTGTCACAACATCCAGTGTATGAAGCGCTTGTCGATGTTGAAGCTGAAATGAATATGAATCATATCACGCTTGCGCGTTGGCCTGATTATATTTTAATAGCACCGGCTACAGCGCAGATCATTGCTAAATTAGCGCATGGTTTTGCGGATGATTTATTGAGTACATTATGTTTAGCCACGGATAAACGTTTAATTATTGCACCGGCTATGAATCAAGCGATGTGGTCGAATCAGATAACCCAAGCGAATGTTTGCACGCTGAAAGAAAGAGGTTACTTATTTTTAGGGCCTGCGGAAGGGAGTCAGGCGTGTGGTGAGTTTGGTTTGGGTCGTATGCTGGAACCTTTAGAGATAGTGGATACGGTATCAAAAATGTGGGTGAGGCCCTACTTAAAAGACCAAAAAGTTTTAATTACTGCAGGTCCTACTCAAGAGCCTATTGATCCAGTACGGTATTTATCCAATCGTAGTTCAGGTAAAATGGGCTTTGCGTTAGCCCAAGCGGCGGTTGATGCGGGTGCTGATGTGACACTAATCAGTGGGCCTGTTACTTTATTTCCTCCTGGGAAGTTGAAATTTATAGCCGTGAAAACAGCTGAAGAAATGTTAACGGCTGTTAAAAAAGAAATCAGCGGTCAGGCCATTTTTATAAGCACTGCAGCAGTAGCGGATTATCACATTGTAAATCCGGTATTACAGAAAATAAAAAAAACAAACGAACTGTTAACGTTGAAATTAAAACCGACGATTGATATTTTAGCGTCCGTGAGTCAAATGAACTTACAACCCCGACCTTTATTCGTTGGTTTTTCTGCTGAAACTGAATATACCTTAAAATTTTCAGAAGAAAAACGAAAAAACAAAAATATTGATTTAATGGTTGTGAATGACGTCAGTCAAAAACATATTGGTTTTGATAGTGATAAAAATGAAGTGACTGTTTTATCTAAAGATAAACCTATCCATTTAACGTGCGCCACTAAACAAATCATCGCACAACAATTGTTGAAAATAGTGGCAAGTCGAATGCAAAGTGAATCCATCAATGTGTCGTTTTAGCCTTAAGAAACTTAAAATAAAACAGTCAAGCTTGATCATTTAATCGGCGCGCTTTAAACTGAATCTACTTCTCGCCTTGATGGCGGAGACAACATTTCGAAAAATAGCTGAGGACTTGATCATGCGACAGGTACCTAATGTTTCTACGTTACGACTATTTTTTAGTATTAACGTATGAACGTTTTAGAATTTGTAAAGAAAAAAATAATTCAAGAGAAAATCGTAATTTTAACGTGTTACGATTATAGTTCCGCCAAAATCCTTAATAGTTCTTCCTTAGATGCGTTATTAGTGGGTGATAGTCTCGCTATGACGATGCATGGCTTTAAAAATACGGTGATGGCTACAGTGCCTATGATGGAACTTCATACGGCGGCAGTGGCTCGGGGAGCGCCTTCAAAGTTTATTATTAGTGATCTTCCTTTTTTAAGTTACCGTTTGTCGATGAATCGCAATGTTATAACGGCACAAAAATTAATACGAGCAGGTGCATCGGCAGTTAAGTTAGAAGGTTCGGCAGGAAATCTTTCCCTCATAACGCATTTAGTTGAATCAGGCATTCCAGTGATGGGTCATATCGGCTTAACACCTCAATTTATTCATTGTTTAGGAGGATATAAAGTTCAAGGAAAAACCTTTGCTCAGTCAGAACGGCTTAAACAGGAGGCCATCGCTTTAGAACAAGCGGGTTGTTTTGCTTTAGTGCTTGAATGTGTTCCCTCACAACTTGCAAAAGAGATAACGGCGTCTTTAAAAATTGCAACAATAGGTATCGGTGCAGGTGTTGATACCGATGGGCAAGTTTTAGTTCTGCAAGATTTATTGGGACTCAATTTGGATTTCAAACCAAAATTTGTCCACCCATTTCTTGACGGTAAACAATTGTTTTTAGATGCCGTTAATCAATATAGTGATTCGGTTAAATATAAAGAATTTCCTAAGCATGAACATAGTTACTAAATGGGAAGATTGGCGCACTATAAGAAAAAAGAGTAATAAAAGTATAGGTTTCGTGCATACAATGGGTCATTTACATGCCGGACATTTAAGTCTTTGTGCGCGTTCGCAAGCTGAAAATGAAACGACTGTCGTGGCTATTTTTGTCAATGATACGCAATTTAACCACAGAAAGGATTTTAATTGTTATTCGCGAACCATTGAAGAAGATAAAGTTTTATTACGAAAACAAAAAATAGATTATTTATTATTGTTCGATAGAGAAATTATTTATGATGATGATTATCAAATTCGGATTTCAGATACCAGTCATGTGAGTAAAAAATTAGAAGGAAAATTTCGTCCGGGACATTTCACAGGCATGTTAACTGTCGTATTAAAATATTTAAATATTGTGAAGCCTACACGTTCTTATTACGGGGAAAAAGATTTTCAACAATTATTGCTTATCAAAAAAATGGCTCAAGCTCTTTTTTTAGAAACAGAAATTGTGGGTTGTCCTACGATTCGCGATACAGACGGCTTAGCATTCAGTTCAAGAAACAGACGGTTAAATTCAAAACAACGATTTCAAGCGAGCTTTTTTCCCTCTATTTTGAAAAATGCTTCGAATCCCGAAGAAGCCATAAAACAATTAAAAGCTTTAAACTTTACAGTCGATTATGTTGCTGATTATTGGGGAAAACGTCTAGGAGCGGTTTATGTGGGAGAAGTAAGATTAATCGATGCGCTGTCAATTTTTTAATGACAATAGTTCTTAAAGAATGTTTTATAAAAAAAGATGACGAGTAATTTTTACAGTAGAATGAACTGCACGTAGAAAACGAATGACTTTGGCTAAATGTTTACGATTGATAACGGATAATGTAAATTGAATAATACTATGTTGTCTATCACGGCTTTCAACTTTAATATTTTCAATATTTGCATCGGCCTTGGCAATATTATGCGTTAATAAGGCTAATACACCGTGTTGATTTATCGTTTCAACGTAAATATCTGTTTTAAAAAAACCATGGGTTTGTTTTTCCCATTGACATAAAATGGCCCTTTCAGGATTTTTTTTAATCAGTCGTGCCGCATATTTACAACGTTGTAAATGCACGGTAAGGCCGTGTCCCGCATTAAGTAAGCCTCTCATTTCATCACCAGGAATAGGTCGACAGCATTCAGCAAAGTGGATTAAACTATTGTCTGAATTTTTAAGAAATAAAGGTAAAGCGTTTATTGGATTTTTAGCGCTCAGTTTCAAATTACATAAGGAGTGAGCCACGAGAGCCGGATGAATATAACCGAGTCCAATTGCTTCAAGTAGGTTTTCTAACGAATTATATTGAAATTTTTGTAATGTCTTATTTAGATTTTTAGGATGGATATGTGTAGAGTCTTGTCCTAAGGGAGTTAAATTGTTATCTAATAAACGTTGGCCAAGTTGTACCGCTTCATTATGCTGTTTATTTTTGAAAAATTGTCTTATATGGCTACGCGCACGTCCTGTGGCCACAAATTCTAACCAGTGCGCATCAGGAAACGTTTTCGAATCAGTAATGATTTCGACGGTTTGACCACTTTTTAAATGGGTACTTAATGGCGCTAAATGTTTATCTATTTTGGCCGCAATGCAGTGATTACCGACATCCGAATGGATGGCGTAAGCAAAATCGATAAGCGTGGCTTTATGAGGGAGCTCAATGATGTCACCTTTGGGAGTAAAAATATAAATATCCGTAGGAAAAAGATCAATTTTCACTGTCTCCAAAAATTCAAGCGAACTGGGTGTTGTTTGTTGAATATCCAGTAAACGTTTAAGCCATTCTCGTGCTCTTAAATGCGGACGTAGTTCATGGGCTTTTGTCTTTTCCTCTAACCAATAACTGACAATGCCGTGATCGGCGCCATTATCCATTGTGGTCGTGCGAATTTGTATATGGATGGATGTTGCTTCTGGGCCAAATAACGTTGTATGTAATGCACGATAACCATTCGCTTTAGGCAATGCAATATAATCATGGAAGTGATCAGGTAATGGTTTATAGAGGCTATGTACAGCACCTAACACGCGATAACAATTATCGATAGTATCGACGATGATACTAAAAATAGGAATATCAATAATTTCATTAAAGGCTAAATGATTTTCATGCATTTTTTTGTAAATTTGATAGAGATGCTTTTTTTTATGCCAAATGGCATGAAAACGTAAATGATGTTTGTCTAAACATTCTTTTAAAGCAAATTCTATTTTATGAATGCTTGTTTTATGTTTTCGTCGATTTTTCTGGACTGTTTCTTGTAATATACGGTATCGCCAGGGATAAAGATTTAAAAAACAAAGATCTTCTAATTCTATACGTACCATATGCACTCCTAATCGTTGTGCAATAGGTGCATAGATATCCAATGTTTCTTTAGCAATACGATGCCGTTTTTCTAAAGAGACCGCTGATAAAGTCCGCATATTATGCAATCTATCCGCTAATTTTATGATAATGATGCGGATATCTTTTGACATAGCTAATAGCATTTTTCGAAAATTTTCAGCTTGTGCTTCCGCGCGGCTTTGAAATTGAATTTGTGTCAGTTTACTCATTCCATCAACGAGTTCCGCTATTTCATGGCCGAAAGTTGCTGTTAAAACGGTTTTTTCGATGGCTGTGTCTTCAATAACATCATGTAAAATGGCAACAATTAAGGTTTGTACATCCATGCGCATTTGAGCGAGAATTTTTGCAACGGCTAAAGGATGGCTAATATAAGGGTCCCCACTATGCCGTTTTTGACCCGAGTGAGCCCTTGCTGCAAATTGATAGGCGCTATAAACTTGCTTTATATGCGCCGGTGATAAATAGGTTTGTAATTCTTGTTTGAGGTCACTAAACATATGCATGTAAGCGCCCCCAATTTTTTAAAAGCCCGTAGACTGTGAGCCACCTATGTTGCCTTCTTGAATTTGCTCTTCAGCATCATTGAGCCTTCCGCTGGCGATTTCTCTTAAGGCGATTACGGTAGGTTTATCGTTTTCGGGGTTCACCATGGCCATGCCGCCTTTGGCAATTTGCCTGGCTCGTTTTGAGGCGATAATCACTAGCTGAAAGTGATTTTTAACCTTTTTTAAACAATCTTCAACGGTAACTCGTGCCATAGGACTCATTCTCTCTATTATTGAGCGAAATTAAACCTAACACTATAACATTGTTTAGTGCGTCTATACTATATTCCTAACAAAAGAATAGACGATTTTCTGTTTTTTAAAGGCTAAAATTCATTGAGAGGGTTAGGTAGACACATTCATCAACGCAGTGGTTACATCTAACATTCTATTGGAAAATCCCCATTCATTGTCATACCAGGCAAGTACCTTAACAAAATTGCCGATGACACGCGTTTGTACTGCGTCAACGGTTGCTGAAGCAGGATTGTGGTTATAATCGATAGAAACCAAAGGTAATTCACTATAATTAAGTAGCCCTTTCAACGGATTATGTTCAGAAGCCTTTTTTAAAAGTGCATTAACTTCATCAGACGTTGTTTTTCGTTCGGCTTGAAAACTGAGATCAACTAAAGAAACGTTTAACGTCGGAACCCGAATTGCTAAACCATCCAGTTTCCCGTCTAATTCAGGATAAACTAAACCCAGCGCAGAAGCGGCTCCTGTTTTTGTAGGGATCATCGAATGCGTCGCTGAACGTGAACGATAGAGATCAGAATGATACGTATCAATAAGCACTTGATCATTGGTATAGGCATGAATCGTTGTCATTAAACCATGAACGATTCCTAGATTTTCGTGCAACGCCTTAGCGAGAGGCGCTAAACAATTCGTGGTGCATGACGCATTAGAAATAATCGTATGACTTTTTTTTAAAATGTGGTGATTAACGCCATAAACAATTGTTGCATCGACTTCTTTGCCGGCAGGAGCCGAAATAATAACTTTTTTTGCACCTGCTTTGATATGTTTCCCCGCTTTTTCCGCCGAAGTGAAAAGACCTGTACATTCGTGAACGACATCAATATCCAGTGCTTTCCATGGTAAATTTTTTGGATCGCGTTCGGAAAAGATTTTTATCGGTTGATGATTAATGATGAGGCAGTCCTTATCAATGGTTATGCTTCCAGCAAATTTTCCGTGCGTGGTATCATAGGATGTCAGATAGGCATTAATATCAATATTACCTAAATCATTGATAGCAACAATTTGAATATCGTGAAGTGTGGGATTTTCAAAAAAAGCTCTTAAAATATTACGGCCAATGCGACCATAACCATTAATAGCAACACGTATTGTCATAATGATTCCTTAAGCTTCATCAGCTAATAATTGGTTAAGTGTTTTAATTATGTTTTCTGTCGTAAAGCCAAAATGTTTAAAAACATCTGATCCGGGTGCAGATTCACCAAATTGATGAAGTCCAATGATTTTTCCCTTAAGGCCTACATAACGGTACCAAAAATCTGGATTCCCTGCTTCGATAGCGACGCGTAAAGTGATGGAATTCGGTAAAATTTTCGCTTTATAAGCAGCGTCTTGTTGTTCAAAACGATCAGCACAGGGTATCGATACGACTCTAATATGTCTACCGTTTTGATTTAACGTTTGTGCAGCGTTTATGGCTAAACTTACTTCAGAGCCCGTGGCGATGATAATCGCTTCGGGTAGAGATGGACTGTCAAGAAGAATATAAGCGCCTCGATGAATCGACTGTAACGTTTCAAGATTGTGTGATTGTGCCTGTACCGATTGTCGAGTCAATACTAAACAAGTTGGTCCTTCATGTTGTATTGCCTGTTGCCAGGCGATAGCGGTTTCTAACGCATCACAAGGTCGCCAAACAGAAAGTTGAGGAATAAGACGTAAACTATTCAGGTGTTCGATAGGTTGATGTGTTGGACCATCTTCTCCTAATCCAATCGAATCGTGTGTATAAACAAAAATAACCTTTTGTTTCATTAAAGCAGACAAACGAATAGCATTACGTGCATAATCACTAAAAACGAGAAAAGTTCCGCCATAAGGGATAAATCCCCCATGCAGTGCAATGCCATTCATCATGGCAGACATCCCGAATTCACGTACACCATAATGGATGTAATTACCAGCAGGATTTTCTTTCGATAAAACCTGAGCGCCCTTCCAAAAGGTTGAATTTGATTCGGTGAGATCAGCCGATCCCCCGAGTAATTCAGGTAAAAGAGGAGCAAAAGCATTCAGTGTATTTTGAGAAGCTTTGCGCGTTGCTATTTTTTGGGGCGGATCTTTAAAAATTTTTTCTATCAATTTTTTGGTTTCTAAGTTCCAATTCTTAGGGATTTTTTTATCAACTCTACGTTGATATTCGTTTGCGAGTTCGGGAAATTTTGATTGATAACGATTCCATTTTTCTTCCCACGTTTTTTCTAAAGCCGCCCCTTTGGAACGCGCATCCCAAGCGTGGTAAATTTCTTGGGGTATTTCAAAAGGAGGATAATTCCATTGGAGCGCTATTCGCGTAGCGGCAACTTCTTTTTCTCCTAATGCGGCACCATGTGAACGATGGCTTCCAACGAAATGGGGAGCGCCCCATGCAATTTGTGTTTTACAGCAAAGTAGGCTCGGTTTATCCGTAATATCACGCGCTTTTTCAATGGCTGTTTTAATTTGTTGGGGATCATGACCATCAATATCAGAAATAACGTGCCAATGATAGGCCTTAAAACGTTCCGGTGTATTATCTTTAAACCAACCTGAAACGTGACCATCAATAGAAATAGAATTATTGTCCCAAAAAGCAATTAATTTACCTAAACCTAAACATCCCGCTAAGGAAGCGGCTTCATGGGAAATACCCTCCATTAAACAGCCATCCCCTAGAAATACATACGTAAAATGATCGATAATGAGATGAGAGGGCTGATTAAAATGAGCAGCCAAGTTTTTTTCGGCTAATGCCATGCCGACGGCATTTGCAAATCCTTGGCCGAGCGGACCTGTTGTTGTTTCTATGCCGGGAGTTAAGCCAACTTCAGGATGACCGGGCGTTTTAGAATGAAGTTGGCGAAATCGCTTCATTTCATGCAAAGAAAGATCATACCCTGTTAAATGAAGTAACGCATAATGCAACATCGATCCATGGCCGTTTGATAAGATAAAACGATCGCGATTGCTCCAATTGGGATTATTAGGGTTATGCACTAAAAAATCGTTCCATAAAACGGTTGCGATGTCCGCCATTCCCATTGGCATGCCAGGATGACCTGAATTGGCTTTTTCTACGGCATCTAATGTTAAGAACCGAAGCGCATCCGCATATTTTTTTTGGTAAGCCATTACGTTGTTTTCCCGTTGACGATAAGGATTAAAAGATCCCATTACCTATAATTCACTTAAATGATATTCACAAGGATGGCTTGCAGAATAATAATAAACGCACAGGCAATGACCATGCTTAATAAAAGTTTTCCACCCATGACCTGATAGTTCCCTTTTATGAATTGTCTATAGCGTCCGAACCATGCCATTAATGCAGGCAGCAAAGCGAGTAATATAACGCACCATATTCCTGCATAATTTAAAGCGAGCATAAAGGATGCGGGATAAAATAAGACAATCATGAAAGGGGGTAAAAAAGTCAGTAGAGAGACAATACATTTATTTTTTTCAGTAGGATTTAAATTTAAGCCATCCATTAAAAAATCAGATAAGCTAATGCCAACCCCCAAAAAAGAGGTTGCTAAACAAATGGACGTGAAAAGCCAAACCAATAAAGTAATATTTTTTTTATTTAAGAGGTAGCTTATTGTATTGGCTAAATGACTGGTTGATTGGCTGGATTGAGCCAGTGTAAATAGTTTACTGATAGGAATTATTCCCATAATGGCAGCATTCCAAAAAATATAACAAATAAGAGGAATTAAACTTCCCAAAATAATGACTAAACGTAATTGTTTAACATCACTATGGAAATAACTCCGTAAGCTCGGGATGATGGCTGCAAAACCAAACGAAGTGATAATGATAGGAAGACTACGGGGTAAATAATGGTGGCTTATTCCTAATTGTTTGATAGAGATTGAAGGAAATATAAACACAATTAAAAGAAAAAAAATAAATAATTTTCCACCCATTAAAATTTGATTCATTAAATCAACGGAATGTATTCCTTTATAGACAATAGGTCCTAGAATCAGTATGAATAAACCCGTAGTAACCATTACGGAAAGCTGAATATTAATCTTTTGTAAAATTCCTTGCAAAAAATCAGAGCCTCCTGAAATATAAGCGGCTAATAAAGCATAGAGCAATAATAAATAACAGAACCACGCGATCACTTCACCGAATACGCCTAACGTTGCTCGCGCCATGGACAGTAAATGACTATTCGGAGGAAACCAAAGATTAACTTCTAAAACCAACAAACCACCTGCTAGCATAATACCCCAACAGGCGATTAAAAAAAATGACGCATTTAAAAAACCCGTTTGCGCGGTGACAAGTGGTAACGCTAACATGCCGCCGCCTATGGCGTTGCCCGTAATTAATAAAATACCGCCCCATTGTTTTCGAGTCATAAGTTACTTAAGTATAAATGAAGGGTAAACTAATAATAAATAAAGAAAAGACGATTAAACCAAATAATAAAAGCCTTCCTCCAGCAACGTGATAGTTTGAAACATATTTTTTAACATATCGTCCACTCCAGGTCATGGCAGCAGGGAGGAGAATTAATAAAATAGCGCAGAGTATACCGGCATAAGATAAAGCGGTGATAAAGACATGAGGATAATGATTGGCTATTATTAAAGGGGGTAAAAAAGTGAAAACATAGAGCACTAATTTTTTACCTCCTTTTTTTTCAATGTGTAATCCATCACTGAAAAAATCAAATAAGCTTAAAGCGACACCTAAAAAAGAAGTCGCAAAACAAAGTGATGTAAAGAGTTTGGCTAAAAAATTAATGAGAGGATTATTCAGTAACTGATTGAGCGTTGCCATTAAATTGCCGGTGGGGTGACATGAGTGCGCGAGGGTGATTAAACCCCATCGGCCTTGTGTGGGTATTGAGCCCATAATGGTTAATTCCCATAAAATATAACAAAATAAAGGAACTAAGCTCCCTATTAAAATAGCTTTGCGTAGCATGAATAAATCATTATGAAAATAACTTCGTAAACTGGGAACAATGATCGCAAAACCAAATGACGTGATCATGACTGTTGTACTCGTTAAAATGAGATTCAATGAATAAAAATGTCCTAATTTTAATAAATAATGCGTAGAAATAAATGGGAAAATAAAAATGACTAACAAAATAAAGCCGAATAATTTACTAAACATTAAGCTTCTATTCACATAATCTACCGCGCTTAATCCTCTGTAAACAATCAGACTTAAAACGCCAACCACTAAAAAAGCAGAAGTTTTTACGGATAAATGGACATCATAGCGCGATAAAAGATGCTGCAAGAAATCACTACCGCCTGAAATATAAGCCGCTAATAAAGCATAAAGTAGTAATAAGTAAACGAACCAGGTAATGATTTGACCTGGTCGACCTAACGTGGTTTTAGCCATGCTCATTAAATTACTATTAATACGATGCCAAAGATTAACTTCTAAAATGAGTAATGCAGAGACGGTCATCACGGCCCAACATAGAATTAAAAGGAATAAAGCATAGATAAACCCAAGTTGTGCTGTCGCAAGAGGTAGTGCTAACATGCCGCCACCGATGCTGGTACCCGTAATGAGTAATAGTCCACCGATTAATCGATTATGCATGTTTTATTTAATAGGGATAAGGTTCATGTTGCGGCCTTGTTTTGAAGCGTCGATGTATCCAAAGATATTGTTCCGGATGAGCGCGTACCGCGTCTTCTAATAATCGGTTAAAACACAAGGTATCGTTATAATCATTACAGCCAAAATTTTCTAAAATCGGCCCGATAATAATTTGGTAACCGTTCCCATTGGGAAGGCGATAGTAAAATAAAGTAACCACCGAAGCGCCTGTCCGTCGGGCGTAACGGCTCGGTGTTGAAATGGTGGCGGCAGGAATGTTAAAAAAAGGAGGAAAAAGACTGTGTCGAGGTCCATAATCTTGGTCGGCTGCATACCAAATGGCTTTATTTTGTTTTAATGTTTTTATAATTTGACGGATGGCATGGCGATGTATCGGTTGCATCCATTTAAACTGACGATGTTGTTTTAATAATCGATCAATGATTTGATTTTTTTGCTCACGATAAACGACATGCATTGGAAAAATGTTCGAAAATAGACGGCCGCAGATATCCAATGAGGTAAAATGCCCACTTAAGATAAGCACTCCTTTTTTTCTCGCCATAGCCGTTTGCAAATGTTCTAAGCCTTGTACATGAATGAGCGAATGAAGTCTATGATCAGGCATCCACCATGCCATTGCCGATTCAACAATCCCCATTCCTAACGATTGAAATTGTTTTTTGAGTAAATGGGTTTGTTCTTTATGAGATAAGTGTGGAAAGCACAGTTTCAGATTCGTTTTCCCAATGTGTCTAAACCGTTTCAAACCATAATAGGCGATATGTCCTAAATGTTTACCTAATTTTAATTGGAAGGAATAAGGGAGTTTCGTGAATAGATAGAGCAAACCTAATCCTAGCCAGGTTGACCAATAACGGGGATGTAGGTGACCTAAAAACTTATTTTGCATGCGATAATCAATAGTCTTTTTTATTGTTTCAATCAATGCTGAAATGAAAAGTTAAGTTTTTACTATACCAGAAAAAATAGTGATCTTTATTTGTTTTTCGCGTAAAAAATGGAGTCTCTGAAATAAAAAGACCAGCAAAATGCGTTTTTTTGCGCTAAACTAAATCTATTTCGATCAGGGAGAGAAACGCTATGTCCAATATTATACGATACAGAACCCCCTTATTACAGCAATTACATCGTTTGTCACAAGAATGGGACCAACTCTTTGACTCGGGTCACATTGAAGATAGCTCCACGGTTGAAACAAGTCATTGGGCACCCGCCGTAGACATTAAAGAAGAACCGACTTGCTTTTTATTATTTGCAGATATTCCAGGCGTGGATCCAAAAGATATAGAAATTTCGATGGAAAACGGTATTTTGACCATTAAAGGTGAAAGAGTCGCAACGCATACAGAAGAAAAAAAGGGGTATACGCGCGTTGAACGATCACAAGGATGTTTTTATCGTCGTTTTGCACTTCCAGATACGGCTGATGCCGATAAAATAACGGCCGAAGGAAAGCAAGGTGTACTAAAAATTATTATTCCTAAAAAGGAAAAAGCAGCCGCAAAAAAAATAAAGGTAGACGCTAAAAAGGATTAATTTTAGAACTAAAAAAGAGTCATTGCAGTGTTTAATTATAATAAAAAAGCTTAAATCGACTCAACTCTCTATCACTTGAAACTTGCCTTGCGCCCGCTGAAAGGACACGTATCGACAGCCGGCGCAGCAATATCTCTCAATAACATCTTCTATCCTATTTTTGTGTTTTTCATAATCAATGGCGTTGAAAAAGAAACATCACGTACCGATGAACCAACGTTTAATTGTTTTTTAAGGAGGTTCGAGTAATGCCGTGCATACGTTACGTAAAACAGGAAGGATGATTGTCTGAAACCATGGATTTTTTTTAACCAGCGATTGTTACGAGGCGAGTTAGATTTAAAATTTGACTTATAATTTTAAAGCATGTTATATGTGTACATATGGGTACACAATTGAAAGGCCGTTATTTATGAAGACTTCAAATGTAATGAAAGTAGGAATGAGAGAGTTTCGTTCTCATTTAAATCAATATCTATTAACCTCTAGACCTGTTGCGATCACTCGCCATGGTGAAACGGTCGGTTATTATATTCCAACACGGCACCATGCAGAAAAGTCCGAGTTAGATGAGTTAAAACAGGCTGCTCTTCAACTTGAAAAATTACTCAAATCTCATGGAATAACGGAGAATGAGTTACTAACTGAATTTAGGGCATTACGAAAAAGACACACTAAATAATGTCTTCTCGTATTTTAGTATTAGATGCAAATATTCTTATTCGTGCAATTTTGGGAAACAAAGTCAGGGACTTACTTATAACCCACAGGAAAGCCATTGATTTCTTTACTCCAGATAGTTGTTGGGCTGATGCAGAAAAATATTTACCTCTGTTATTTGAAAAAAGAAAAATTCCCCTGAAACCAGCATTAACCTTACTTTCTAATCTTAGAAGTATAATTCAAATTGCAGATGAAGAAATTTATAAGATGTATAGTAAGGAAGCTCAAAAAAGGATGGAAAATCGCGATATCGAAGACTGGCCTATTGCTGCAACAGCATTAGCTTTAGATTGTGCAATTTGGACTGAGGATAAAGATTTTTTTGGCTCTGGATTTTCGACGTGGACAACAGACAAAGTTCATATTTTTTTTGAAAAGACAAAAGAAACTAAGTCTAACATTACTTAATAACTCTTTTATCGACTCAACTCTCTATCACTTGAACTTGTCTTGGCCGCTGAAAGGAAATATCGATAGCTGCAGCAAGGTCTCTCAATAACATCCTCTATCCCATTTTTGTCGTTTTAATCACAGGAGTTGAAAAAGAAACATCACGTACCGATGAATCAACGTTTAATTATTTTTTTAAGGAGGTTCGAGTAATGCCGTGCATACGTTACGTAAAACAGGAAGGATGATTGTCTGAAACCATGGATTTTTTTTTAACCAGCGATTGTTACGAGGCGATGGGTGAGGTAATGGGAAATAAATGGGTAAATAATCTTCGAAGGAAGCGACCGTTTGGGTTAAATTAGCTTTCACCTGTTTGTCTAAATAATAGCGTTGTGCGTACTGGCCAATCAATAGAGTCAATTGAATATTGGGTAAGCCAGCTAAAAGTTTGTCAAGCCAGAAATGGGCGCATTCTTTTCGTGGCGGTAAATCCCCGAGGGGACCTTTTCCGGGATAACAGAAACCCATGGGAATGATGGCGATTTGACGAATATCATAAAATGTTTTTTTATCGACGTTCATCCAATGTCGTAGACGATCACCACTGGGATCATTCCAAGGAATGCCTGTTTTGTGGACTCGAACACCAGGAGCTTGACCTACGATCAGTAAACGACTGAGATGATGTGCTTGTAATATAGGCTTGGGATTAAAAGGTAAGTCAGTCGCGCAACGTTGGCAGTTACGAATGTTTTTGATGAGCGGTAAAAGTTTATTCATAACAGGATAGAGGTTCTACTTGCCAAAGGTGTATTATACGCACTAAAGTAGTACTGAAATAGGCTGCTTTTAATATAATAGGTAGAATCTATGGAGTATAAAGAAACAGAGGTTTTATTAGAAGAAGAGGATGGTAATGAAAAGTGTGATACCGAATTATCTCCTGATATCTTGGATATTGAAGACGAAGAATTAGACACGTGGCCTGAAGAGTTAACTTTAGATGCATTAAACAAGAAAACAAAGGTCTCACCCGTTCGGTTTTCGCTTGAAAAACGCCGTGCTATTGAAGATTATTTAGAGCAACGTCGCTTGCGAGAAGAATTTGATTATGATTTTGAAAATGAACTTTCATCAGAAGGACCTGATACAATTAAAAGTGAGTAACTATGCACTTTAATTTTTTAGATTTTGAACAACCGATTGCAGAACTTGCAGCCAAAATAGAAGAATTGCGTAAGCTGGGTAACGATGCTGAGCTTAATGTTGATGAAGAAATTAAACGTTTAGAGCAAAAAAAAACCGAATTAACCCATTCCGTTTTTAGCTCATTAAGTGCATGGCAAATTGTTCAATTAGCACGACATCCCCAAAGACCCTATTTTTTAGATTATATCAGTCGAATTTTTTCTGATTTTGACGAGTTACATGGCGATAGAGCGTTTTCAGATGATGCTTCGATTATTGGAGGAGTGGCGCGCTTAGAGGAACAACCTGTTGTTATTATTGGTCAGCAGAAAGGTCGTATGACGAATGAAAAGGTTCAGCGTAATTTTGGAATGCCAAAACCAGAAGGTTATCGTAAGGCAATCCGGTTAATGAAATTAGCGGAGCGATTTAAACTGCCTCTATTAACCTTTATTGATACCCCCGGGGCTTATCCAGGTGTTGATGCAGAAGAACGTAATCAAAGTGGCTCAATTGCACAAAACTTACAGTTAATGTCTCAATTGAAAATTCCTATTATTTCCACAATCATTGGCGAAGGCGGATCAGGAGGTGCTTTAGCGATTGGTGTGGCCGATCGAATTTTGATGTTGCAATATAGCGTGTATTCTGTTATTTCACCCGAGGGATGCGCGTCTATTTTATGGAAAAGTGCCGAAAAAGCAGCGGACGCGGCGGACGCAATGGCAATGAATGCAGAACGTCTGTATCAACTTAAATTGATAGATGCAGTCATTCCAGAACCTTTAGGTGGCGCGCATGCCAATGTTGATGAGATGGCTAATCGGCTTAAAGCCGAACTCATTCAACAATTAGAAATGCTTCACTATTTTTCTATAGAAAAATTACTCGAACTTCGTTTAAGTAAAATTTTAGCGATTGGCACGTCGTTTTAATCATCTATCCTTCTATTTATTCGAAAAAAAATGAAGCTTTTGTATATTGAAATGTTCGCGTTCCTGTCAGGCATACTCAGTGTTTATCTTTTAACACGATGTAGTTTATGGAATTGGTTTTTTGGAATCATTACCGTTTCTTTATATGCTATTATTTTTTTTAATGCCAAATTGTATGCAGATATGAGCCTACAAGGCATTTTTTTATTTTTTCAGTTTTATGGACTTTATCAATGGTGTTATAGTCACCCAGAAAAAAAACCCATAGTCATGCAAATGATTGATTATTCCACGGGTTTCTTTTTATTTTTAATCGCACTCGTTTTGTTTGCAATGATTAGTTTTATTTTAAAACATCATACCGATTCCACCACTGTTTTTGCTGACGCAATGGTCACTACCTTAAGTTTGATCGCACAATGGATGATGAGTAAAAAGTATTTACACCACTGGATTTTATGGATAATTATTGATTTAATTTCTATTGGGCTCTACCTCTACAAAACCTTATATTTAACGGCATTACTTTATTTGCTCTTTATGACGTTATGCATCAAGGGTTATTATCAGTGGAAAGAAGCTTATAATAAATTGGTTTGGGCTTCTTCCCTCGCCTAGTAAGAGGGCATCTTTTTGCGCTTTTATTATTATTGGCCTTTACAGGGTTTAGTTAAATTTTGTATTGTAAGTCCCATGTTTACACACGAAAAGCTTGCGTTTTTATTAAAACAATATCCTGTATCGGCTTGCTTTTGGATTGCTTATAGCGGCGGCTTGGATTCACACGTTTTACTGTATGCGCTAAGCCAGCTATTGCCAACAGAACGTTTACGAGCGATTCATATTAATCATGGTTTACATATTCACTCGGATAAATGGGCAAAGATTTGCCGGCATGCCTGTGAAAAATTAACGATTGATTGTGAAATTGTGACGTTAGACATCCGTCCTAAAACGGGTGAGAGTTTAGAGGCCTCCCTGCGAGAAGCCCGATATCATGCCATTGAAAAAAAAATTCCGGCCGGAAATTTTTTATTGACAGCGCACCATCGAAATGATCAAGCTGAAACTTTTTTATTACAATTATTTCGTGGCGCTGGCCTGAAAGGCCTAATAAGTATGCCATTTTGTCGACCATTGACAAACAATGTCTACCTTATGCGACCTTTGCTCAATTTTACACGTCAAGAACTTTATGCCTATGCCCAAACGCATCACTTAACGTGGATAGAAGATGATAGCAATAAAAATCAACGTTTTAGTCGCAATTTTATTCGTCATCAGGTGTTACCGCGTATTCAACAACGTTGGCCTCAAGCCCATAAAACGATTGCACGATCGGCTGCAAATTTAGCAGAAGCGCACGCATTACTTGATGAAATAGCTGAGCAGGATTGGAATAACATTCAAGGACCTGAATGGCATAGTATCATGATTTCTCGTTGGATGACGCTCAGTGCGAAACGTCAAATCAATGTTTTGCGCTATGGATTAAAGCGGCATGGCTCGTTGCCGAGTCAAAAACAGTTAAAACAAATTGATATTTTGTTAAAACGCCGTGTTAATACCACTTTTCAAGTGAGTTGGGGAAATGTTCAGTTACGTCGATATCGTGATTATTTATATTTTTTTAATTCGCTCGAAAACAAAAACCGTTTTATTTTTAAAAAATTTATTCCCTGGTGCTTAAATCAGACCTTAATATTGCCAACCTTCGATCAATTGGTTACAAAACAAGCGAAAGGTATAGGGCTAAATGCAGCGTTATTAACAGATAAATACGTTGAGGTTACTTTTCGACAAGGAGGAGAGCGGTTTTATCCCAATCATGGCCAAAATTCTCGGTCATTGAAAAAATTATTTCAAGAGTGGGGAGTTCCTCCATGGCAACGAAATCGCATTCCTTTAATTTATTATCAAAAAGAGCTTATCGCTGTTGTGGATTATGCGATAAACCCGCGCTTTTCAGCCCATCAAAATGAATTAGGTATTGTTATCGAATGGGTTCGAAAATCCCCCCTTCACCAGCGATTATTTAATGACAACAAACCGACTTCCGCTGCGAGATAATACATTCACTAATAGTCCTTGTTTGTTCTGCTTCGCAATCGCTTGTAATTGCGGAACCTCGGTTACATTGATTTGATTAGCAGAGAGGATAACATCGCCAGGCCGTATACCCGCATGCCAGGCAGGACTGTTTTCATCCATATCAACGACCTCAACGCCTCGTAAATTCCCTTGACCTGTAATCGTTTGATTAAAATCGCGCAACATTAACCCATATAAAAACGGATTATTTTGTTCGGCCACTTTTTTATATTGTTTAGGATCAGTGAGGTTTAAAACGGTCGTTATCGTTTTCCCTTTTCGCAATAACTTAATATTAATTTTATCATTCACTCTTAACAGACCCACAATATTTTTGACTTGTCCGCTATTATGAATGGGTATGCCATTAATGGACTGAATAATATCGCCGATGTGAATACCTGCAGCCGCGGCAGGTGAATAACGAGGAACTTGAGAGACAAGTGCTCCGTTGAGTGTAGATGGAATATGGAGCGCGGTCGCTAATATGGGGGTTAGATCTTGCACGAGAACTCCCATTAAACCCCGTTTGACAGACCCATATTCAGCTAATTGTTTCATCACGCCATAGGCCATATTAATGGGTATAGCAAAGCCAATTCCAATATTTCCTGCGTTTAAACCAGGCGTTAATATGGCTGTATTAATGCCAATGAGTTGCCCTTGTAAATTGATCAAAGCCCCCCCTGAATTGCCTGGATTGATGGACGCGTCCGTTTGAATGAAATTTTCAAAACCTTCTATTCCTAATCCCGTACGTTGTAAAGCACTCACGATTCCTGAAGTGACTGTTTGGTTCAGTCCAAAAGGATTGCCGATAGCGGCTACAAAATCACCCACTTTTAAATGATCGGAATTACCTAAAGGAATAGCCGTTAAGTGATCAGGCGTGATGGTCAGTAAAGCAATATCAGAAGCAGGATCTGATCCTTTCAGTGTGGCATTTAAAACACGGCCATCACTTAAGGTAACGGTAATGGTTTTAGCTTCGCGAATAACATGAGCGTTGGTTAAAACATACCCTGCTTTTGCATCGACAATGACGCCTGAACCCATACTTTCAAAATGACGAGGATAGGGACGCCCAGGGACAGGCGGAGGTAATTGATTCAAAGGGATATCCCCTTGAACGGAAACATTCACAACGGCAGGGAGTATCGGTTGTAATGCCTGAGAGAAGTTATCCTTATTTTGATGCACTGAATTAAGGGACCAACTGGCGTAACTGGAAGGATAAATATTGATTATAAGTAAAACGCCGAATAATAATTGATATAATAGTCTCTTCATAAATTTGCAATAGCGGACGAATAAGGGCTAAGCTTAGCCTATTTTTTGCATCGGTTGCAATTAAAGATTACTTTATTTTTAAGTGAAGGATTTTGATGCGCTGTTATTCTTTTTGGGATAGATTAATTTTTCATGTTGAGGAGGGCTTAAATACGATTCAGCAACGTTCTAATACAGCGGTTTATCGACCGAGTCCTGCTGAAAAGGTGAGTCAAAACGGTCCCCTCAGTAAAAAAGAAAGCGAACTATCGGGACGCTTGATGCGAATAAATCATGTGGGTGAGGTTTGTGCGCAAGCCCTCTATAGGGGACAAGCGTTCACTGCGCGTTCTCAACAGACGAAACAAAAATTAAAAAAAGCAGCGAAAGAAGAAATGGACCATCTCCATTGGTGCCAACAACGTATTCACGAACTAGATACACAGGTGAGTTATTTAAACCCTTTTTGGTTTATAGGTGCGTTGTTAATAGGATTAACGGCAGGTTTGGGGGGGGATAAATTGAGCTTAGGTTTTTTGGCAGAAACCGAACAGCAAGTCGAAAGACACTTACATCAGCATTTACAGAAATTACCCTTACACGATAAAAAAACACGAGCAATTGTTGAACAAATGCGGCAAGAGGAAAGTGAGCATGCTTTGATAGCGGAGCAGGCAGGTGCTGCTCCACTTCCTATTGTCATTCAATGGAGTATGCATGCATTGGCTCAATTTATGGTTAGGGTGGCCTATCGAATTTGATTTTGATTTCGGTGAAAAGATGAATTTTTTGCAAACACTGTTTAAATTTTTACTCCAATTTTGTTTATTGAAAGCATTAACCATTCTTTTAATAACCGCACTTTTCTGTTTTTTATTACCCATTTTTTATAGAAAACTTAAAAAGCGTATAGAAAAAAATTCACGGACTTTATCTGTTGCATTATTAAAATCTATTCATAAGCCGCTCATGATATTCATTGCCATTATAGGGGTTACTTATGCATTAGAATCATTATGTCTTACTTGGAAGGGGTTTAATGCAAGTCAGTTTCACTTCATTCGAAGTGTAAGTTTTACTTTTTTACTGGCCTGGTTTTTATGGCGTTTTGTTTTTTTCTCAAAAGAAGCGTTTCTTCAAACGGAAAAAAATAAAATGACCAATAAAACAGTGGATAAAACACTCGTTCATGGATTAAGTCAGATCGCTAAATTAGTCATTATTATTTTAACGGCCTTATCGTTATTTCAAACTCTGGGATTTAGTATTGCAGGTATCTTAGCATTTGGTGGAATGGGTGGAATTCTGATAGGTTTTGCAGCGAAGGATCTTTTGGCTAATCTGTTTGGTAGCTGTATGCTTTTTTTAGATAGACCTTTTGTGATAGGCGATCAAATCCGTTTACCTGCACTGAAAGTGGAAGGCGCCGTGGAAGAAATAGGGTGGCGAGTGTGTAGAATTCGAACATCAGACTGTCGTCCTCTGTATATTCCAAACGCCTTATTTTCAAATATAGTGGTAGAGAATTCATCACGAATGAAATTTAGAAGATTTTATTGTCGAATGCGTTTGCGTTACCACGATATAATGAAAATTCCAGCAATTTTAGAAGACATGCAGTTAATACTGAAAGAAAATACGGCCGTTGATAAAAATCGATCGATAACAGTTGCATTGAATGAGCTTGGAGATGCCTCACTTTATTTAACCGTCATAGCCTATACTTCTATTATTAAGGGTGCAGATTTTTTAAAATTTCAACAAGATTTATTTTTTAAATTGTTAATCTGTATTCAGCGCCATGGTGCAGCATGGTCTTTCCCGAGTCAGACTGTTTATCTAAATAAAGAAGAATCAAAATGGGCTCAAACCCAAAATGATAAAGAATTCGAATAAATTTTTATTTCAATGAAGTTAAAACTGAACATCATCGGTTGCGGTCGTTTAGGAAAAGTCTTAGGCGCGTTACTCATCAAAACACAACGGGTTTGCATTCAAGATATTTTTAATTTAACGCGTTCAAGTAGTAAAAAAGCGGTTGATTTTATTGGCCAGGGGCGTGTTTGTGAAACGCTAGGACAACTTCGGGCGGCGGATATTTATTTAATTGCTACACCGGATGATTTTATTGAACCTATCGCGCATCAATTAACATTGCAACGTCAGTTAAAACAAGGCGATGTGATTTTTCATTGTAGTGGGTTATTAACGTCTGACGTTTTAAATTCAGTGACTTGCTTAGGGGGTTACATCGCTAGCTTACATCCATTGTATAGCTTCTCTCATCCGAGAATAGATATAAAAAATTTTAAAGGAACCTATTGTGCTTTTGAAGGAAATAAAGAAGCATTAGACCGATTGTTTCCCTTAATTAAAGCGATAGAAGGACGATTATTAAAGATAGAGAAAAAAGCAAAACCCTTCTATCATATCGCCAGTGTATTTGGCGCGAACTATCTTCTTACCTTAGCGGCGATGGCAAAGGATTGCTATCTAAAATCAGGTTTCGATGAAGAATGGTCGATAAAGCTCACGCAGCAATTGATGTCCCAAACGTTAGCCAAGATACATCCATTAAAATCGAACAACGCATTGACAGGCCCCTTGGAAAGAGCCGATATCAATACGTTAAAAAAACATCTTGCTGTGCTGAATGAGTTTCCTGAATTAAAAAATAGCTATAAAGCCCTAGGGAAAGCGACACTACGCTTAATTGATCATAAAGAAACACTGAAAACAACCTTAACAGCGCTCTTCGATTAAATAGGAAAATTAGTGCGCCGCTGTATTCTCTATTTGAAGAATTCTTGCGGATAAACGACTCTTATGTCGGGCCGCTTTATTTTTGTGAATAAACCCTTTATTCGCCATCCGATCAATAATAGGTAAAGCAGTTTGATACGCGTCTTTGGCTTTTGTTGCTTCTCCTGCTTCAATCGCAACAACAACCCGCTTAATATAGGTTCGCATCATTGAACGATAACTTGAATTATGTTTGCGACGTTTTTCCGCTTGTCGAATGCGTTTTTTTGCTTGTTTTGTATTGGCCAATGGCAACCCCCTTACTCCTAAATCAACAATAACAAACGAACAACGAAGCGCATTCGTTTGATGACATAAAAAACGAGGAGGCCATCATGCCTTTGTAAATGCGATTTGTCAATCGAGAAAAGTGTTTTATTATTCCTCCTGGGTATGTTTTTCATCGATTTCCAAGGTATCTTCGGTATCGCTAGGTTCTTCACCTTCCTCTCTATTGCTTTCAATGGCCGCTGCGTTTGTTTTGGGATGTACTGGAGGTGTATCGTGCGGGCTATCTGATTTTTTTTCAGGAGTAACAGACAGTTGTTGCGAAGTAATCATTGGAATAGGAGAAGGCGGTATTAAGTAATAATCTAAAAGCCTACGCGCGATTTGTGGTGCTGGAGTAACGCTATTTTGAATCACAATAGCCAGTGCAATGGTGGGATTTCCAACGGGAGCAAACGTAATAAAGAGTGAATTGTCCCTCAGCTTCGTCGCAACCGTTTTCGTATCATAGCGCTCATTGTTTTTTAAGCTATAGACTTGCGCGGTCCCTGTTTTTCCGGCCAAGGTATAGGGAACCCCTGGAAAAAATCGTTCGGCTGTTCCTCCTGGCGCGTTGACAACATGTTGCATCGCCATACGGACAAAATTTAAAATTTCCTGAGGTAATTGAATGGGGGCTAAACGCTCTGGTTTGGAAAACGTTACAATGCCATCATTTTTTCGAACGCTTAATACAACATGGGGCTTCCATCGTTCCCCCTGTTCAGCCAATGCGCTGACAGCAAAGGCAAGTTGTAAGGGGGTTACTAAAAGAAAACCCTGACCAATACCGGTGTTTAACGTATCTCCAGCATACCAGGGGGTATTATATGATTTCTTTTTCCACTCAGGATTCGGTAAAACACCGCTGCCTTCATCGGGAAGATCGATGCCTGTAGGGCTTCCAAACCCAAATTGATGTAATGAAGTATAAATTCGATGAATCCCCATCCGTAGACTCAGGTTATAAAAATAAATATCGGAAGAAACCGTTAAAGCTTTCAGTAAATTGACTTCACCATAGGCATGATGACGGAAGTTATGATAAATCCGTCCTCTCCCATTAATTTGGAATTCGCCGGTGTCTTTTATGGTAAAGTTTGGTGTGATTACATTATCTAAAAGTGCTCCTGCACTAATAAAAGGTTTAATCGTCGATCCAGGGTGATATGTTCCACGTAATGCACGATTATAAAGCGGTTTTCCAGCTTCATTTTGTAAACCTTCATAATCCGCTTGTTTGATTCCACTGACGAATAGATTAGGATCGAATGAAGGATTACTGACAAAAGCTAGAACCTCTCCGTTACGAGGGTCTAAAGCGACAATAGCCCCTTTTTGATGGCCTAAAGCACGTTGTGCTAATTTTTGTAAATGACTATCGATTGTTAAAGTAATACTTTTCCCAGCGATAGGTTGGGTTTGCTTTAATATACGGACAATTTGACCATGAACATTGGTTTCTACTTGTTGATAACCTACCGTACCATGAAGTAATCCTTCATATTGTTTTTCTACACCGGTTTTCCCAATGAAATTGCTTGCACTGTAATTAATTGGATCGATGGTTTGTAGTTCTTTTTCATTAATTCTTCCCATATAACCTACGATAGCTGCAAAAGGAGCGCCCTCAGGGTAATAGCGAATCATTTGTGCCTGTATAGCTACACCTGGAAAACGATATTTTTCTAAAGAAAATTTGGCAACTTCTTCTTCATTTAATTTTAAACGTAAGGGAACCGGTTCAAAACGATGATGTAAACGTCTTTGTCGGTTAAAGTGTTTCAAATCGTCAGCATCTATTTTAATAAAAGAACTCAATTGCTGGATCGTTGTCCCCATATTTTTAACTAAATCGGGTGTCATAACGAGATTAAAAATAGGTTTATTTTCTGCTAATAATACGCCATTTCTATCATAAATGAGGCCTCGATTAGGCTCTATCGGAACCAAGCTCAGCTGATTTTGGCGCGCTAAAGTTGTGTAAAGTTTATGTTGAAAAACTTGTAGATAAATCAACCGACCGAGCAATAAAACGCTTAAAATGGATATTCCACAAAGAATAACGATAGCTCTCTGTTTAAACAACTTATGTTCTTGATGTGTGTTTTTAAAGATATTGATTGATTTAAGCATAAATGAACAACGTCTTCGTTAAATTCTAAAAAGTGAATAGTCTCTTTTCTTAATGATTGTTGGATTGTAGATTGATTTACGCTTTTTATGTGGGCATTTTATAATGAAGGGACGTTTTGTGGTGACGCATTTTGCGTTTTGTAAGCCTTATGACGACGTTTTTACTTTAATTTATTGTTTACAATGGCCCTTATCCGGTATAGAAGTTTATTTTATCCAATCTCTAATTTTCTTGAGTATATAAAAAAACGAAGATTTAAAACAGATCAAGGTTCAGTATGATTTCTTCACATGAATTGTTTAATAAAGCGAAGCAACGTATTCCAGGCGGAGTTAATTCTCCAGTGCGTTCGTTTCATGCAGTGGGGGGAGAACCCCTATTTTTCTCACAGGGAAAAGGGGCCTACTTATTTGATGTTCAGGATAAACCCTATATTGATTATGTCGGTTCGTGGGGGGCTTTAATTCTTGGCCATGCACCAGAAAAAATAGTAGCCGCTGTGGATGAGGCGGTTAAATGCGGTTTAAGCTTTGGGACAGCGACACCGGGAGAGATTTATTTTGCAGAAAAAATTTCTAATTTAATGCCTCATTTAGAAAAAATTCGCTTAATGAATTCGGGCACTGAAGCAACGATGACTGCAATACGACTTGCTCGGGGTTTTACAGGGCGCGATAAAATCCTTAAATTTAATGGTTGTTATCATGGTCATGTGGACTCATTATTGGTTAAAGCAGGTTCAGGAGTCGCTCATTTCAGCATACCCGATTGCATCGGTATCCCGAAAGAAGTCGTATCGCAAACGTTAAGCGTAGAGTTTAATAATCTTGAACAAGTGGCCCAAATGTTTATGCATCATGGTAAAGAAATTGCTGCCATTATCATAGAACCTATTGCGGCTAACATGAATTGCATTTTACCACTACCCGGTTTTTTAGAAGGACTACGTGAACTCTGTGATTATTATGGAAGTTTACTTATTTTTGATGAAGTTATATCCGGCTTTCGAGTTGCTTTAGGAGGGGCGCAGGAAATTTATCACGTAAAGCCAGATTTAACCACGCTCGGTAAAATTATTGGCGGCGGGTTACCGGTGGGCGCCTTAGGTGGTCGTGCTGAAATTATGGATTGCTTAGCGCCAGAAGGGAAAGTTTATCAAGCTGGAACGTTATCCGGTAATCCTTTAACAGTGGCAGCAGGTCTCGCAACGTTAGAAGTAGTCAGTCAACCTGGGTTTTATTCTGCGCTGAATGCGATAAACGAAAAACTTGTAGCGGGGCTACGCGCACGAGCGAACGATGCGAATATCTGTTTTCAAGCCCATGCTATTGGAGGATTATTTGGGTTTGTTTTTACTCAGACTGAAATTTATAATTATCAGCACGTAAAATTAGCATATCAACCTCTCTTCAAAGAATTTTTTCATAGAATGCTCGCTGAAGGAATTTATTTTTCACCTTCGCCGTTCGAATCAGGTTTTTTATCCAGCGCGCATGGCGAATATGAAATTGACGCTACTTTAGTCGCGGCAGAAAAGGTATTTTCTAAACTAAAAGAGAAAAATTTAATGCTTTCTTAACAATTACAAATGCTCATTTCCCTTTTCTTAGGATGATTTACAGTGGATAATAGCGCGCATAAAGTAAAAGTTAATTATTACCATTTAATGGAAAATAAAAAATGGACATAACTACTGACGAGGTCAATCCAGAATATACGATAACAAAGGTCGTTAATAATCCCGATTCAGCCCGTTTTTACTCTCTATCAGAAGAATTAACACAGCACTTGACTGAATTAAACACCTTAGAAAAAAAGATTCTTTTAGGCAATGATTTATTAAGTAAGACAGATAGTCAATCTCAAATTTCAAAATTACAAAAAAAAAATGCGGAAAATGAAACGAAAAAAAAAGAATTGACTGTCGTCATCAAAAAATTAGAGTTGATCATTAATTCTATTAAAGATTTTACGCTATTTTTCATCTTCATCAGACGATTTTATACGTTAGCTATTCTAAAAAAAAATTTTAAAAACGAAAATGAAAATGTTTCTATACCATTAATCAATAATTTATTAGCTGAAGAAGAAGATTTATATCGAGAATTTATCGATGGCGATTGTTTTTCTAAAGTATTAGCGGCGTTAAATTTTGAAACGTATCAAGGTTATTTTAAAAGCCATGCTCAAAATTTTTTTGATAACTTTCAAATGTCTGATCCTTATATCCGAATAATGTCCATGTTAGTCACACTTTTCCATGAATATGGTGAAATGAATACGACTTATTTTAATTTAAGTGAATTTGAAATTTTTTTATCTGAAAAAATATCTATTCCGCTACCTAACAGAGGTTATGAATTAGTTGCTCTACGGTATTTTTTTTACTATGAAATTTTAATAGAATATCTTAAATTAAAGCCTGCTAAGACCTGTTTTTTATTTTTAAAAGAAATAATTTGTATAGAGTTGAAAATTAATAATTATAAATCACATTTTAAAAAAATTTTACTTTATGAATTACATAATTTACAAAGTTCTTTACACAAATTAGAAAGAAAATTAAGTAAATATCTTACAGGGAAATTAAAAGATGATAACCGAGAAAAAAACATCTGTAAAGCATTAATATTTTACAATAAACTAGAAATCGAATTTAAGATCATTCATGAAAAAAATATTCATTTAATTCAGGATAAATATAATAATGAAATAAAAATGCGTCATTTATTGGCAATGCTTGATGATGACGCGCATCTTCCAAAATTTTTACAATTATTTTATGAAAAAATAGGTAATAGTGTTAATTTAGATAATGTAAAAACGTTTATTTACATCGAAACAAACCGAGAAGCATTAAATTATTTATTTCACGCTATTTGTAGAGGTGATCATTATACACCGCATAGCGCATTTATGAAAGAAGTGATTAAGGGTTATGGTCGTGATAGCGTTTCTTTACTTGAAAATACAGCATTAGAAGAATTCATTGAGTTTAGTTATTATTATATATTTAGTTTGGTTTACACCCGTTTCCTCTCCGAATTCACTAAATTTAATAACCAAATAAACTATTTAAAATTAGTCATTTATAGCCGATTAGTCATCATTAAGTTAGAACGGTTAGATCAATTAGAGGAAAGAAAAAATGAAGAAATAAATAAATTTTTTAAAAAAATTTTTAAAAACAAAAACGCCTATGATCAACATAAAAAAAATGTTCTTGAAGAAATTAAACTAAATTTAGAAATTATTCACGATATTAGAAAATTTCTATTGGAGGTTCAGTCTTTAGAAGTAACGACCTTACCTCAGGCTGCCAATATGCCAATGCCAGAAAAAAATTTTTCGACGAATGAACTTAAAACCATAGAAGAAAGAATTAAATGCTGTAAATTAGATTATGAAAAAATAGAAAAACATGAATTTATTAATAAAGAAAATAATAAAGAAAAAATTAAAAAGAAAACCAAAATAACTACGAATAAAATAAGCTCGAATTCTGAAGAGGTACATCACTTCATTGAAAATTTATGGCAATCGTTAAGTTGTTTATCTGAAAATTTAGCATTTAGTGTAAGCTGCTTAAAAAAAGGATCAAAAAATATCAGTTTATTTCGTCAAAAAATTTTTTCTGCTATAGGTCAAATTTCGGCATCAATAGTAAAGCTATTATCGAGTCTCAGTGATCGAAAGGATTTGAATACGTCGTTACCATTGTCCGATTTAAGTTTACCCCAATTATTAGAAATAATTAATGAATACTTATTTAAAACGTGTTTAATTGAAAAAAAGATCGATAAAGAAAAAATAAAGAACTGTCATGAATTGATTAGTAGTATTTATTTAACGATCGATTTAATCATGAAACAAATTCAAGTGATCATTGATAAGTATGAAAATTTTAATGCGGAGATGAAAGAGACGTTAACGTCTCTTTCTGATTCTTTTAGAGACGAATCAATGAACGCTTCTTTTTTTTATAAGACAACGACTCACAAAGATGAGTTTCAAATGGATAAAAAATTATCAGGAAATTATTCCTTTCTAAAAGAGCAATCGCATTGTTTAGAAAAATTAATTGAATCCATAAAGTGTGATTCCGAAGATCGCTTAGCAAAGCTGTATGCGATTATTCTCGAATCCGAAAACTATGATAAAGTATTACATCACGTTTTAAAAGAAAAAATGTCTTTTTTTAAAAAAACAAGTCTGACATTGAATTGTGCTAAAAATAAAAGTAGTGGTCACAAACATAAAACAGAAAATCGTCCTGCAACACACTTAACCTCCGTTTTTGAAAATACAATTTCTGAAAATCCATGCATTGAATTTACTGGAAATGAAATACATCAGGCAAGAACTGAAAATGAAACAGATAAGCCGTTAACGTCCAATGAGAAGCCAAATAAAAATCAAAAAAAGAAAAAACGACCTAAAAGTAATTCAAATCCAGTTTTACAGAGGAGGGAATGTGAGGATAATTTTCATTTAAATGATAATTTACTGAAAGTGTATGAAATCTGGAGCCTTGAGTTTGAAAAATGGAAAAATGAAAAGCAAATCCACATAAATAAACTTTTTTATATTATTGAAACGTGTTCGAGCATCATCTTGAAAACAAGTCATCATGCATTTTTAAAATACCTATCATTATACCAAAATGAACTTTTAACTAAAAATAACGAACTAAAATATTATGAAGGCCAATTGTTTTTTTATTTTCAGAATTCAACGAACTCTAATTTAATGCAAAATTATTTGAATCAACATCAACAATGGTTTGATGAATGTTTTCAACGTATTGATTTTTCCAGAGGATTGTTATTACACAGTAAGAATGATTTTCATCATGAAGCTTGTCAATTGTCGGGTTCTTTTGCAGATAATAGAGCTGAATTTAATAATTTATTAATTTTTTATCTAAAAGTGACCGATGAATATAATAAATGTCGTAATCATTTAATTGATGAAGAGAATAGATTAAATGATTTAAACCGACAGTTTATGAAACAAGTACTGCAATTGGTTTCACTAAACGAATTAGAGTGTAAAAATAGTGTTTTATCTGATTTCAGCATGCAATTAGATAAAGTCGGTCAATTGAAACTTTCAATAACACAAGCACTGGAAACGAGGCAGCAAATAAAAAAGAAATTATGTTCACTGGCACATCCATCCATCGCTAATTTTTATTTAAGTCGTATTGATCCCTTTGATGATCCCTCCATAGAAGCCTCAATAAATCATGGATCAACGATCCCTCATGGCCTTTCAGTTTTGTTGCAAGAGGAGAGTCATGTGACTGCCGATAATTATTATCAGCCATTTCCTGTCGCTGTTTATACAAGAACGTAGTGAATCGGGTCTTCAATTTTTTAGTTTGTACGTCAACGATTATTGACCTAACAGAACAGTAATCATTTTTTTAGCTTGAAATCGTTGGTAAGCTTTTTTAATTTGTTCTAAATTGACCGCATTCATTTTTTGTGTGTAGGTTTCCCAATAATCCAATGGAAGCTGATAAAAGCCAATTTTTTCTATAGCCGATAAAATGGCTTCGTTATTTGAAATAGACAGTGGAAAACTGCCGATAAGGGCTTGTTTGGCATTGTAAAGTTCTGTGGAAGTTGGACCTTGAGTCAGAAATTTTTTTAGCGTTTGTTGTGTCAAAGAGAGTGCTTTGATGGCTTGATCCTGACGCGTTTGAAGTACAATGAAGAAAGGACCAGCAACTTTTAACGGCTTGAAGCCGCTATTTATGCCGTAACATAAGCCGCGTTTGTTTCTAATTTCATTAAAAAGTTTTGAAGTCAGTATCCCACCGCCTAAAATTTGATTACCAACAATAAGTGGAAAATAATCAGGATCTTCGACAGCGATACCAATTTGACCTAAAAAAATGGTGGTTTGTTTGGAGGGATAAGAAATTTTTATTACCTGATTTTTCGATGGAGGTGGTAAAGGTGCAGCAAGAGGCGCCAAGGCTTTCCCGAATGCCAATCGGCCAGAAAGTTGTTCAGCAATCGTTATTGCTTTTGCACGGCTTAGATTTCCTACAATAGCGATGAGCGCATTTTGGGCAACATAGTTACGGCGATAAAATTTTAATAATTCTTTTTGATCTATTTGCTGAATACTTGTTTTATTTCCAGAGATAGGTGAAGCATAAGGATGAAGCTGGTAGAGTGTTTTATAAAGCGCTTTGGCAGCAACTGCACGGGGTGTTTGTGCTTCTTGTTGTAATGCGATTAAAAGTTGTGTTCTAATTCTATTTATGGCGTTTTCTGGGAAAGTGGCTTTATTGAGTAAAGCCGTCAACGTGTTTAGAGCGGAATGGAGATAGGGTTGAGCGCTGAGTGACCGTAAATTTAAGACAGTCATATCTTGATTGACTTGAGCAGTATAACGTGCTCCGACAGCTTCAAACCGGTGTGCAATTTGATTGGCATTTAAATTTTGGGTGCCTTGATCTAACATTTCTGCTGTAAATAGAGCAATTCCTGGGAAATTTTTATCCTGAGCAGAGCCCCCGTGAAATAATAGTCCGATATCGACAATCGGTATTTCTTTTTTAGCCACGAAATAAACAGGAACTCCATTTTTTGTAGACCAATGTTCAATTTTTAAAGAAAATTGTGGAGGTTCTGCGTGTAGAGTACGGGTAATAAATACTAAAAAAAAAGTCAAAAAATATAAATAAAATTTATGCGGCATACAACGATCCTATCCTGATAATGAATGGGTATGAATTGAATAAAGCGGTAAAGGAAGTAAGTAAGCAATCGTTAAATGGGTGTTGAGAAAATATTTATTAGCCACTTTTTGTACTTGACGTGGGGTTATAGGATTAATATGTTTTAAATAATCTCGGCTTATTTGCCAAGGTAAATTAATGGCAGCTAAGCTTCCAATGTCGTAAGCTTGTGCAGCGAGAGAGTCATTTTGATATATTTTATCGGCGGTCATTTGAATTTTTGCACGTTTCAATTCTTCACTGGTGACACGAAAGGTTTGTAATTGTTTGATTTGTTGTAATAAACTGGATTCAAGTTCTGACAACGAATGACCGGCAGTCGGCGTCGCTTGTAATAAAAATAAATTATTGAGACGACTGATGGGGTTATAAGATGCATTCGCTTCGGCTGCAATTTGTTGGCCTCTAATAAGATTTTTGGCAAAGCGCGCACTATTTCCACCGGATAATAGCGTTGCAATAAGATCTAAAACATAAGGATCTTGATTATTGGAGTCTTTCTTAATAACCGGTACGGGGTAAGCCATCGCGAGCCAGGGTAATTGGGCAGGTGTCCTAATCGTGAGACGTTTTTCGCCGAGGGGAGGAATAGATTTTTCTCGCTTTAGACGAGGAAGCGGCAAAAAGCTTACTGTTGAAAAGTACGTTTTTGCTAATTGGAAAACACGTTTAGGTTTTACATCGCCAACAACGACGAGTATTGCATTATTAGGAACATACCAGGTTTTATACCATTTCCGTAGATCGTCAATGGTCATCGTTTGTAGATCGTTATTCCAACCAATGACAGGGTGATGATAGGGGTTTGCAACAAAAGCAGCCGCATTGAGACGCTCGAGAAGGATTTCTTGAGGGTTGTCATCAATGCGCATACGTCGCTCTTCCATGATCACTTGAATTTCTTTAGCAAAATCCTCTGAACGCAGTAATAAATTTTTCATTCTATCCGCTTCAAGTTCAAAACTAAGCGCTAATTTATCGGCAGAAAATTTTTGGTAATAAGCCGTAAAATCTAAATCAGTGAAGGCATTTTGTTCTCCGCCGTTTTCTGCGACCATTTTTTCTAATTTTCCGGGTCCAAATTGATGCGTTCCACGAAACATCATATGTTCTAAAGCATGCGAGATGCCCGTTATTCCATGAGGTTCATAACTACTACCTACTTTGTACCAAATTTCTGAAAGAACAATAGGTGACCGATGATCTTCTTTAACCAATAAAGTGATTCCATTTTTTAAATGGTATTCATGTACGTTCTGAGCCCACGCGAAGGGAGCGAATGAGAGTAAACTTAAATAAACGAGAATGTGTTTAAAAAGCATGTTTATTTCCTGAAGGGCGGCTTGAAATTGAATGAAATATGGTAGCAAGTATTATCTCTATTTGACATCATTTTGTGAGACTCCCATAATTGTTCAAATTACGGTGTACTTATTCAGATTAAATCAAGAGTAACGATGAGGTTATTTTCATGCCAAAAGCTAAAAAAAATACCGATTTTCAGTTCGAAAAAGGCTTAGAAGCGCTCGAAAAAATTGTTGAGGAAATGGAGCATGGCCATTCAACCTTAGAAGCGTCTCTAGAGCAATTTAGTCGAGCAATCAGTTTATTAAAAGACTGTCAATTAACCTTAAAAAAAGCAGAACAACGGATACAAATTTTGGTAAATACAGATGACGGTAAGAAAAAAGAATTGATGCCTTTTCAAATGAATGAAGAATTAGCTGTGTGAATATGGAACTGAACGTTGTCAGTTATCAGAATCGAATTAATGGCTTATTAAAACAGTGCCTATCGAATCCCCCCCCGTTGTCAAAACCTTTATATGATGCAATGATTTACGCAGTTTTAAATGGAGGGAAACGTTTAAGACCCTTATATGTGTATACCCTAGGAAACGTTTTAGGTTTATCTTTGCAAGATTTAGATCATATTGCGTGTGCGATTGAGTTTATTCATGCTTATTCGCTCATTCATGATGATTTACCCTGTATGGATAATGACGATTGGCGGCGTGGGAAACCGAGTTGTCATAAACAATTTGGTGAAGCAATGGCTTTATTGGCAGGCGATGCATTGCAAGCATTGGCTTTTGATACGCTGCTTAAAGCCCCCTTTCAATCGCTTAAAGTGATTAAAATGCTGAGTGTATTGACAGAGGCCGTCGGTGCTCAGGGGATGGTCGCAGGACAAGCGATGGATTTTAAGGATTTTAATGCGTTAGGTCGTTCAGATAGATCCAATGCAGAAAATATTCACGCTTTAAAAACCGGATCATTATTTGGGGCCGCTTTTCAGTTGCCTGCGATAGCGGCTGATTTGCCTCAAGACCATTCTTTAACCTTAAAAAATGTCGGTCATCAGGTCGGGTTAGTGTTCCAAATACAAGACGACATCTGTGATGATGAAAACGTCCATTTTTGGCAGCATTCTTCACGGAAAGAAAGCTATCTAAAGCGGCTTGAAGAGCAAATTTTAGCTAATTTAAACGTTATTTTGTCTTTCAATGAAGAAAAACAAGCGTTTCAATCGCCTTTTATTCAGCTTATAAAACAATTATTTAGAGAGAGAACCATTGAAGATAACTATCACGTTGATAGAGAAAAATCATTTCTTTAATAGAGAGGAGCCTGTTATAATGGGCTCGTGGTTTTAAGCGTCGGTATACCGGTAAATAAAGATTTATGGTTACTGCCTTTAACAAAGTGCCTATCAATGAGGCATGCATTATTTAAATGAAAATGAAGAGGAAAATAAAGCGATGTCAATGCTAAAAGTAGGGGATAAATTACCTGAATTTAAACTCACAGCAACGGTTGATACCGATATCAGCAAGGCCTTTACTGAGATTACTCATGCTTCTTATCCCGGAAACTGGCTCGTATTGTTTTTTTGGCCTAAAGATTTCACGTTTGTATGTCCTACAGAAATAGTGGCATTTAATGAACTCAATGATAAGTTTAAAGAGAGTAATGCCGTATTATTAGGGGGAAGTACAGATAGTGAATTTGTACACCGTGCTTGGCGGCAATATAATGATGAGTTACGCGCGCTTTCCTTCCCCATGTTAAGTGATATTAAACGTGAGTTATGCAGTCATTTAGGCATATTAGATAACGATGCCGGTGTTGCACAACGTGCCACGTTTATTATCGATCCAGAAGGGATTATTCGCTTTAATATGGTGACCGATTTGAGTGTTGGACGTAATCCACAGGAGGTATTACGGATACTTCATGCGTTGCAAAACGGAGGCCTCTGTCCCTGTAATTGGCAGAAAGGCCAACAAACCATTGATATTACCGAAGCGGCTTAAAAATGCCTGAGTCCAACAGAAACCCGCGCTGAGCGGGTTTTTTTTTAAGGTTAAAAAATGGCTTGTTAAGCTAAATACCCTAAAATTAAACTATAATTTATCAATTTATAATGAGTTCTAAATCATGAAAAAACTGACGCCTTTAGAAGCGCATGTTATTTTATCAAAAGGCACAGAACCTCCTTATTCAGGAAAATATGTCCGATTTAATAAGCAAGGAGACTATGCGTGTAAACAATGTGGGTCATTATTGTATCACTCATCAGCCAAGTTTGATTCTGGCTCTGGCTGGCCTAGTTTTGATGATGAAATAACAGGTGCAATTAAACGAGTTCCCGATCCAGATGGGCATCGTACTGAAATTGTTTGTCAGAGGTGTGGAGCACATCTGGGTCATGTTTTTCAGGGTGAGAGGCTGACGCCTAAAAATATTCGACATTGTGTTAATTCGATATCGTTAGAATTTATTCCTAAAGAATTCAATAAAAAAACGCTAGAAAAAAAAGAAAAGGAGAAAGCGTATAAAAAAGAAACAGCGATCTTTGCGGGCGGGTGTTTTTGGGGCGTGGAACATTTAATGAAGCAACTTCCAGGAATTATTTCAATCACATCTGGATACATAGGAGGGCACACATCGAACCCTAGCTATGAAGAAGTATGTACTCGAAATACAGGTCATGCAGAAGCCGTAGAAATTATTTTCGATCCTCAGAAAGTAAGTTATGAAACACTCGCGAAACATTTTTTTGAAATTCATGATCCTGAACAATTAAACCAGCAAGGCCCGGATAGCGGTGAACAATACCGCTCTGAAATTTTTTATACGAATCCCGAACAAAAAGAAATAGCATTAAAGCTGATTAAGCAATTAAAAAACAAAGGTTTTCAGGTTGTTACCACGCTGACACCCGCAACTAAATTTTGGAAGGCCGAAGATTACCACCAAAATTATTATGAAAAAACAAAAAAGCAACCTTATTGTCATTTCTATACTAAAAAATTTTAAATGATTTAATTTTAGCGTTGTTATAAAAAGTAGCCTTTTTTTTAATGCACACATTTTTTCCTTAAAGTGTAAATTTTCTTCAGAAACGTTTTATGAAATGGACATTTGAATGATGTCGCCAAACGAAGAAACACTAAATAATTTATTACAGCGCATTGTATTATTCAATTAATAGATTATATATTATCTTTTTAGACAAATTCAGGTAAACTATATTTACCTAATTCGTTACACACTAAAAAAATGAACGGATACTCATCGGTATAAAAAGTTTTTCGTCGTTGAACTATTTTCATGAGACACGTCCATAATGGACAGGAAAATAATATGCTAATTGATATTGACAATAATAAGAAAAATGCGGCCATAAAAGAATTTTTAGCGACTCTTTTAGAAAAATTGGAAGAAGAAAAAAAAAGTATACATGACAAAAAGAACATATTTGAAAAACAAAATAGATATTATCGCGTCAGTCAGGCCTATTTTTATCTCGAATTGATCGACCTGGGAATGAAGCACCTTAAAAATATTCAATTTGAATCGATCGATAATATTGATTCGGTTAGAAAATTAAAAGAAGCAGAGGCGTTTTTTTCAAAGCATTCAAATTATTTTACTTGTCTAAAAAATATTGAGTTTTCAGAGTGCACATCCAAAATCAATGCTCAATTTTTAATCTATGCGGACATTGAAATTCAATTAGATGCCTTATTCGATAAAGCTAACGATTTATTTCGCCAACAATTTAATGCTGAGGGTGATGCTATACATGAACTTGTTTTTGATTTTAAAAGAATAAATCGTGCTTATTTTAAAACAAATGAAATAAACTATGAAGAATATAAACTGAGAGCACTTTTTATTATGGATAAAGCGAAACTGATAGTAATAGAGCAGGATTATCATTATAAAATGCTATTCGCTAATATTTTATTGTTGATATTAACGTTAGGAACAGCGTTTATTTTGAATAAAGCAATCAATGGTCATTTTCTTTTTTTTCAAAAAATAAATAATGCAGAGCCGCTCGAAAAGTTACATCAAACGTTATCTCAATTGTCGCTATAAACCGATTCATTTTCATTTTTTAAACAAGGAGCTTGTATGGAACCGTCCCAAAAAGAAGAAAGTCAAGATAAATCTAAGGCGCTATTAATAGAAGACAATGTAGCATGCCAAAAAATCATGACCTATTATTTACACCAATTGAACTATCACGTTGACTTAAGTGATGATTACGACAAGGCCGTTCATTGCGTAAAGCGTAAAACCTACGATCTTATTATCGGGGATATCAATTTGCATGGAACGTTATTAGGTCAAGGTATTGCTGAAATTGTCCGTAAAAGTGAATTCAATGCAACAACCCCCCTTATTATATGGAGTGCTTATATTAATAAAAATGATGAAGAAAAATATTTAGCGCAAGGTGCGGATGCAGCGTTAGTGAAAACATGTCGTATCGAAGGCTTAAAAGAAGCGATTCAGAAATCGTTAATACTCCGTTATGAAAAAGAATTTCGTCATCAATTAAAACTGCTTAAGCAAAAGTGGAAACGACATGGCGGGCCCATAGAATTGCTACAAACATTATTTGATTTACGTCATTTACCTCTTTCAATTCTCGTTGATGCGTTGAATAGTATTATTCAATATCAGCAATGGAGTATTGTGCATACAAAAGAGAAGTGCTTATCATGAAAATAAAAAAAATTTAAACTTTTTAAAAATAAGCAAAAACAGATCATTCATTGATTGACAAATTTACGAAAATTTAAAATAATCAAAGACGTATTCACTCAATAAAAATATTTAAAGGTTATCATCAATGCTAAAAAATAATAATAATTCTATAAAAGCACCCAGCTATCGAATTGCCCATTGTGGAAACTTTCCAAATTACTATTTAAATGGGGTCTCTTTTCATGAAAAAAATCTTATTTATCTGGTGAGTGTAGGTAAAGAAAAGTTTGAAAATAAATGGGTTGAACGTTTTGTCAACTTCGTAAAAGAAGTGAAACCTCAAAAAGTACTTATCGTTGTGGCCGATAGTTTACAACGATTTAATATTGAAGTAGATGATAATATTGATCCTAAGGAAGCGTTTACTAAATCTATCAAACAAGGAGAGAAATGGGTTATGAACTATAAGCCACTCTTTTCCAGTTTAACTATTAATTATGAATTTGTTCATTGGGAGGCTTTAAAAGAAGACAAAGATTTCGAACATTATTTTCATGAAATTAAAAAGTTAGATGAAGAAGATAACAATTTTAAAGAAGCGCTAGAAATTTCTTCAAAAGAATATACGCATCGTCCTTCTAGAGTAATAGGGGTGGCCTATCAAAAAGCAGAAGAGAATTCTCGTCAATTCCTTATTGAAGAATGCGCTGTTTTTCACGTGCTTGCAAAAGATAAAGAAAATTTAGCAATAGTTTATCCTGGCGCAGTAACCAACATACTTCATTATGCTATTAAACATATTAATGAAAATAATAGAACTAAAGAACATGCTTTTCATTGGCTTGATTTGCGACCCACTAAAACGAATAAGAAGTGTAAAAATATAGAATCTACAGTACAAGCGCCTTTTAATTCACTCTTTTTTAGAAGTCTTTCTTTAAATGAAACTCAATCTAGTCAGCAAACTTATCAAAATGTAGATAAAAATTCTTTTTAAGACGTTTTTTATTAAAATCTTAAAAACGAACTAAAATTTCTAAATTTAAAAGAAAGTTGAATATGACCACAATAACAACGTATGAAAGTTTATTAAATATCCTAGCAAAAGCCCCAGGACATATTTATTGGAAAGATAACAAAGGTATTTATCAAGGATCGAATGATGCCCAAGCTATTTTTTTAGGTTATAAAACAGGCAAGGATTTGATTGGAAAAACTGATTTTGATTTACCTTGGAAAAAGCAAGCAATTTATTTGAAAAAAATAGATGAACATGTTTTGGAAACGCAAAAGGAATATTCTATTGAAGAAGAAGTGACCGGTTATGAAGGAAAAAAAGCTTTTTTCTTATCTCGAAAAATTCCACTTTACGAACCGAATACCCAAAAAGTTATTGGCATAATTGGAATCTCGTTAGATATCACCGCAAGTAAACAGGCCGAACTCGCAAAACAACAGTTCATGATGAATATGGCGCACGATCTGAGAACCCCGTTAGCAGGGATTATTGGGATTGCAAGTATCCAAGCAAACGAGAAAAAATGTCTCGATGATCAACAACAATATGGCCGTTGGATCATGGAGGCCGGCAATCAGCTTTTAGAACTATTGAATGCGGTTATGGATGTGATGGCACTCGAGGAGAGAGAAGATGCACTGAACCACGATCGAATAGAGTTATCCCATTTAATGAAAGAGCTCACTGATCTCATGCAACCTTCGATCGTTGCGAAAGGTTTACACAGTGAATGGCAGTTCGATCCAAAATTACCGGTCATTACGAGCGATTACATGAAGCTCAAGCGAATTTTACTGAATCTTATATCGAACGCGATAAAGTTTACCGAAAAAGGAACAGTGGGTGTAGCAATCCATCTTTTAGGAATGAACGATAACCATGCACGAATAGAAATACAGATTAAAGACACAGGCATTGGAATCCCAAGTGATCAACATGAAAAAATATTTGATCAATTTTATCGTGCACATCCTTCGTATCGGGGCGTGTATTCAGGCTATGGCGTGGGGTTATATTTAGTGAAAAAAGCCGTAGATCTTTTAGGTGGAAAAATAACGGTCTCGAGCGAAGAAGGAAAAGGCAGTTGCTTTACTTTAGTATTTAATTTCCCTTTAGCAGAAGAAGTGAAAATTACGTTTCCTGGAGACTGATTATTTTTTTTGGAATAGTTGAAAATTATTAGAAAATACAAGGCGGTCTAGAGACGCATTGATAAAAATGTTTAATGAGGGACTGAATTTGAAATTATTAAATCCTCATGGTGATTGATATAATAATTAGCCGAATTTATTTTCTGTAAAAATTTGTAGTATCACCTATACATAGGAGGATTCTTAAAATGCTTTATTCCTTCGAAGATAAAATACCAAAACTATTAGGTAATCATTATTTTATTGCTGAAAGTGCTATTGTTATTGGGGCAGTGATTATTCACAACAATGTTATTATTCTTCCTAATACTGTTATCCGCGCTGATAATGCGGTTATTGAGATTGGTGAGAATACGAATATTCAGGATGGAGCTGTTTTGCATACTGATCCGGATTGTCCAATGAAGATTGGTAAAGGGGTTACGATTGGACACAATGCTGTATTTCATGGAAAAAGCATTGGCGACAATTCTGTCATTGCGATAGGCGCTACCGTGCTATCCAATGCAGTGGTCGGTAGAAATTGTATAGTAGGGGCAAATGCATTGGTCCTTGAAAATCAAAAAATTCCTGATGGATCCCTTATAATTGGTACCGGTAGAATTAAGTCAAAATTGACCGAAAACCAAATAGAGAATTTAAAGAACTATTCACAGCATTATCTTGATAAAATATCTCGATATCAGAAAGGACTTAAGTTATTTCAAAAGTAACTAAAGTTTAAAATAGGGTAATTAAGGAATGAATTCTATTAATAAAATTTTAAATAAATTTTTTAAAAACAATAATTACTATGTTCTTAAAGATTTGAATTCAAATTATATTAAATGTAGTGAATCAGTAGCAGAAGAAGCAGGATTGGATTCGCCTAAAAGCATTAAAGGGAAGAACGATCATGAAATGATATGGAGGGCTCTAGCAGAATCTTTCATTAAGGCAGATAATGAACTTATTTTGAAGAGGAAAATAAAAATTAATACCGTAGAAATGATACAAGGCACATCGGGGATGCATAGAGTGCTCGTGAGTAAAACTGGACTGCGCAAAGATAACGGCGATTTGGTAGCTATTATATCAACCAATATTATTATTGATGATATTGATATAGATATTCGAAAAAAAGCAGGTAAATTGAGCAGCGATGAGCAAAGATTTTATTTAGGCTTTGTTTGGGGTGAAAAATATATTACAAAACGTGAAGTACAAGTATTGAAATGTATACTTCACGGGTTTTCATCCACAAAAATGGCATCCCTACTAAATCTTTCTAAAAAAAGAATAGAATCGATAATAAAACAACTAAAACAAAAATTACAATGTAAATCACAGCTTGAAATTGTAAGTCGCGCGATTATCGAAGGTTGGATTTATTTACTGGAAGAAGATCTAGAAATAGACGTTTTAACGAATAGCACTAAAAAATAATGAGACGATGAACAAAAACAGCATTGTAAATGAAAAATCTTAAAAAAATATTTATAAATATAATTACATTCAATATTTTTTAATTTAATTAAAATGTAACCCGCTTTTTTGTAAATACAAGTAATAATCTTTTGATATTTGATTTGGCGCATTATGATTAGTCCGGCTAATAATTTTATTTATAACAAATAAATATATTTGTAGACTGTAAGAGAAATACCTATAGGGAAATTTCTCTATTTTAAATTTTTGTTTTTTCATACATAATATTTTTTTGATTAAAATCAAATTTTTTTAAATATATTTTAAATAGAGATTTATTGACTAAAATCTTATTGAGTTCATTTTCAAGCACGCTATTTTCTGAAATTTTCAATCCATCCGTGGTGCGGACATCGGGCAGAGAAGGAAAATAATTAATAGTTATTATTTATTTCATCTAATGTTAAATGTTTAGATAATTAATATTAAAATCTGTATTTTCAATAAATTTATTTCATTATTTATTGAGTTAAATTTTAAAAAAGGTTAGCATCAGATTTTTTAAAATATAAAAATAAGAGGTTTGTTTTGCGATATAAAAAAATGAAAAAAGCAAAATTTCAAGGTAATGTTGATATCATTAAAAATGCTCAGTGTCTTCTTATGGGAATTAGTATGAATCAAACCCATCAATCGGGTGAAGAACTTTATGCGTTTATTAATGAAATAAAGAAATATACGAATATTAAAAAGGTTATTTTTGTTATCACAGATTATTTACATCGTCATTATGTGCAATTAGAGACTGGATTACCATTAGAAGAAGCTGGAAAAGAAGCAGAAAAAATGGGTGAAAGTTGGCTACAATTAAATGAGGCTAGTTTAAATAGTTTATCTCCGGTTGAATTACAGTTAGTTCAGTGGAAAAGCTTAGTTGAAGGTTCTAATCAAATTGAAGATACATCGTATAGCGATTGTTTATCGAAAACTGAAAATTGTTATAGAGACGATCCCTTTTTTCAACAAATGGTTGATACCTATTCAAATGAATTTGGTCAAAAACACTGTAATCGATTAAAAAATAGAATAGAAATTACATTAGAAGCATGTCAACAAGCGGCTAAGAATTACTTTCTTGAAGAAAGTACAATTATTCTAAAATTTATATCACTTAATTTTGATGTAATAACTTATCCTGGGAAATGTAACCAAGGAATAAATTATATCTATAATAAATATATAGGAAAGCCATTGAATTTCATCTCTTATCGCTTTAGAAGTGAACATGTAAAGAATAGCTTATTTTCTTTTAGTAAAAAAACAGAAGAGAGTATAAATGATGCCCACCAATTTCGAAGAAATATTTAAAGCTTCACAAGAAACTTTAAATCAATTTTTAATTACAGAATTACCTATTAATATTTTTTTAGTCAGCACAGAAGGTTATATTTGTTGGGCTAATACCAATTTATTGAATTTAGTCAATGTAAATTCCTTACAAGAAGTGATAGGGATTCATATAAGTCATTGGGATGAATGTCGATGGGACGCTATTCAGGAAGTTATTAGGACGAAGCAGGAAACTATTGTAGAAGAATTTTATAATGAAACTTTTTTTTCAACGGTACGCAAACCGGTTATTCAAAATAATAAGCTTATTGGCGTATTAGGTTTATCTATTAATATTACTGGTAAAAAACAAGCCGAACGCGCAAAACAACAGTTCATGATGAATATGGCGCACGATCTGAGAACGCCATTAGCGGGGATTATTGGGATTGCAAGTATCCAAGCAAACCAGAATAAATGTCTCGATGATCAACAACAATATGGCCGATGGATCATGGAAGCAGGCAACCAACTTTTAGAACTCTTGAACGCGGTTATGGATGTGATGGCACTCGAGGAGAGAGAAGATGCACTGAACCACGATCGAATAGAGTTATCCCATTTAATGAAAGAGCTCACTGATCTCATGCAACCTTCGATCGTTGCGAAAGGTTTACACAGTGAATGGCAGTTCGATCCAAAATTACCGGCCATTACGAGCGATGTCATGAAGCTCAAGCGAATTTTACTGAATCTTATATCGAACGCGATAAAGTTTACCGAAAAAGGAACAGTGCGTGTAGCAATCCATCTTTTAGGGATTAACGATAAACACGCACGAATAGAAATACAGATTAAAGACACAGGCATTGGAATCCCGAGCGATCAACATGAAAAAATATTTGATCAATTTTATCGTGCGCATCCTTCGTATCGGGGCGTGTATTCAGGGTATGGCGTGGGGTTATATTTAGTGAAAAAAGCCGTAGATCTTTTAGGTGGAAAAATAGCGGTCTCGAGCGAAGAAGGAAAAGGCAGTTGTTTTACTTTAGCTTTTAATTTCCCTTTAGCAGAAGAAGATGCCAAAGAAATCGGTAAACCAATGGATTTTTTTGGAGGAACTAAGGTCTATTAATCATGTCTTTTTTATTTAAAACGAGTTTCCCAAGCAACGGAAATAATTTTTTTGTACGAACGTTAACCTTCTGGGAATTTAAAAAGGTAACGAAAGAATGGACAGGGAGAGAAGGATGGAATTCTGGCGCCCATGAATATGTGCCATTTTATAGTATCTGTCCGAATGGACATAAAGGATTATTTACCAACAACAATCAATTAATTGCATCGTTATCAGCCGTACGTTATGCCAAAGATTTTTCTTTTTTAGGCATTTTTATCGTTGACCCCACGTATAGACAATTAGGGATAGGAGAAATTTTAGCGAAGACTGTCTTAACTGAATTGAACGATTGTGCTTTATTGGGGGTTAATGGTGTAAAACAGCAAGTAGGAAATTATCAAAGAAAATATGGCTTTATGCCTTATCATAATAATTTTCGCTTTTCTGGCATAGTAAAGTCACAGACCTTTAAAAATGATTTTTGTAAACCTGAAAAAGAACTAAAAATAAGGGGTCAAGAAAATGTAGATATCAATCAATTAATTGATTATGACGCCAATGTATTTTTATATCATCGTGAAGATTTTTTGAAAAAATGGATAAAAATGCCAGAATCTTATTTATTAGTTGCCGTGGAAAAAGAAAAAATCTGCGGGTATGGTGTTGTTAGCCAATGTCTTAATGGGAATAAAATAGCGCCGTTGTTTGCTAAAAATGAACGCATAGCAAAAAAGTTGTATGAATCATTCGCTTATAAATTTAACGGTAAATTAATGCAAATGGATATCCCTGAAACAAATTCATCTGCCGTAAAATTAGCGACACAATATGGTTTGTATAAAACATTTGAAACAACAAGAATGTATAAAGGCACAGCGCATTTAGTGAAGGAACAAAATAAAGAAGCGCATCAAGTTTACGCATTAACCTCTTTAGAAATAGGTTAATTTTTTTTACAAAAAAATATTAAAATAAAAAACAATGTTAAATCTATTTAAGAATCAATGTTTATTGTATTCAGAACGCCCCGCATTAAGTTATAGAAATCAACGATATTCCTATAAAGAATTAAATAAACAATCGAATCAATTAGCCCATTATTTAAAAAGTAAAGCGGTAAGAAATGGAACGAGTGTTGCACTTATTTCTGAAAATTTTTTAGAAAGAGTGATTAGTATCCTTGCATTATGGAAATTAGGCGCAGCGTACGTCCCTATTGATCCCAATTATCCGAGTACACGGATAAATTTTATTATGAATGATTCCAAAGTAAATTTTATCATTACCGATGAAGAAATTTATAAAAAATATTTTTTAAATAGTTCGCTGACCATTATTTTACTGGATAGTAAAAATAATCCAAAAAATAACTTTTCAAAGGATGATTTAAATGACACGATGGGCGCTGACACGATAGCTTATATTGCTTATACCTCCGGTTCAACCGGAAAACCGAAAGGTGTTCCCATAACGCATGCGAATATCTCGAGTATATATGAGGCCTGGAAACAGGTTTATCATTTAACGTATCTCGATCGTCATTTACAAATAGCCAATTTTGGTTTTGATGTCTGTTCTGGCGATATAATAAGGGCTCTTGCTTCAGGGGCGCAATTAGTAATATGCCCCACTGAAATAATACTCAATCCAGAAAGACTTTATAAAACGCTTAAAAAAAATGCCATCACCATCGCTGAATTTACACCGATCGTATTAAGAAAATTAATCTATTATCTTAAAAAAGAAAAATTAGATTTGCATTTTATGCGTTTACTTATTTGTGGATCGGATATATGGACTTTAAAAGAATATAAAGAAGCGAAGACTTATTTAAGTGCGGATGCGCGTTTAATTAATTCTTATGGGACCACTGAAACCACTATAGACAGCACCTATTTCGAATGTGATGAGACGATGTCACCATTCAATGAGCTTTCTTTAGTACCCCTGGGAAAACCTTTTCCTAACACAAAAATAAAAATTCTTAATGAGCAACTTAAAGAATGTCCACCGGAAATACAGGGGGAAATTTATATTGGGGGGAGTGGTGTCTCTCAAGGTTATCTCAATCAGCCGACGTTAACGAAAGAAAAGTTTATTTCGTTTTCATCAACGAACGGTAAAAATGAAATTTTTTATAAGTCCGGGGATGTCGGATGTTATTTAATGGATGGGAATATTGCTTTTCGAGGAAGGGCAGACACTCAAATTAAAATAATGGGAATTAGCGTTGATCTTCTTGAAGTAGAAAATATTTTGAACAGTTATCCCAAAATTGAAAAAGCAATTGTTTTACATCATTCTTCGTTAGATTCAACAGAACAATTCTTAGTTGCTTATATTCAATGTGATAAAATTTTCAATATTAAGGATTACATCACTTTTTTAAAAAAACGCTTACCGTTTTATGCGATTCCTGTTGTTTATTTTCCACGGAATACTTTCCCAGTGTCACCCCATGGAAAAGTGGATCGCTTAACATTAAATCATAACTTAATTTACGGAGAACAAAGGAGTAATGAAAAAAATAATTTTAACGAAAATAAAATAAATATTAAGTTTGAAGGAAAGTTATTATTCATTTTAAACCGATTATTAAATATTCCTCATTTAACTGAAAATAATTTTTTTTATATAAATAGGCAGGGATTAATAGTCCAATTTTTGAAAGAACTTAAACGGGATGTATCACAGGTCGATGCAACAAAGTTGCTTTCTATTTACACGGTTTATGATCTGCATACATTTTTAGAAAAAAATAAAGTTCTATAAAAAATTTAAAAGAGAGAATGAGATAAGATTAAAAATAATGTTTGATAGTTTATAATTATAATTAAATAAATCGGAGATTTTATTGTGAGCGAAAAAAAAGTTATTGAGTATTTAAAAAAAATGATTTTTAAAATAACAGGACATTCTGTTTCAGAAGAAATGTCGATTGAGAATTATGTCGATTATATTGTCGATTATTTTATGACTATTCTGCATTCTATGCCCAATAATGTTTACTGGTTAGATAGAAATGGCCTATTACGAGGAGGTAATCATGAATTAGCCCGTAAACTTCATTTAAAATCAGGATTTGATTTAGAAGGGTTAACGTATGAACAAATGGCAAATGCAGCTCAGTTACCGACAAAAGAATTTGAACCTTATCGAGTGACTGAATTAGAAGTCATGCAATCTGGAATTCCAAGTATTGCGAAAGAGGAACCGCCCATCAAAGTAGAAGGAAAAACGTTTTATTATTTATCAAACAAAACGCCATTAAGAAATAAAAAAGGTGAAATGATAGGCGTTGTAGGAATTTCAACGGATATTACGAAACTGAAAGAAATTCAATTTGATTTAAAGGTTGCCTTAAAAAAAGCAGAAGCGGCGAATGATGCAAAAACTAAATTCATGATGAATATGGCGCATGATCTCAGAACCCCATTAGCGGGGATTATTGGGATTGCAAATATTCAAGCAAAAGAAGGCACCCACGAACAAGACAAGCAACATGGCCGTTGGATCATGGAAGCAGGCAACCAACTTTTAGAACTCTTGAACGCGGTTATGGATGTGATGGCACTCGAGGAGAGAGAAGATGCACTGAACCACGATCGAGTAGAGTTATCCCATTTAATGAAAGAACTCACTGATCTCATGCAACCTTCGATCGTTGCGAAAGGTTTACACAGTGAATGGCAGTTCGATCCAAAATTACCGGCCATTACGAGCGATGTCATGAAGCTCAAGCGAATTTTACTGAATCTTATATCGAACGCGATAAAGTTTACCGAAAAAGGAACAGTGGGTGTAGCAATCCATCTTTTAGGGATTAACGATAAACACGCACGACTAAACATACAGATTAAAGACACAGGCATTGGAATCCCGAGTGATCAACATGAAAAAATATTTGATCAATTTTATCGTGCGCATCCTTCGTATCGGGGCGTGTATACAGGGTATGGCGTGGGGTTATATTTAGTGAAAAAAGCCGTGGATCTTTTAGGTGGAAAAATAACCGTCTCGAGTGAAGAAGGGAAAGGAAGTTGCTTTACTTTAGCTTTCAATTTCCCTTTAGCAGAAGAAGATGCCAAAGAAATCGGTAAACCAATGGATTGTATATCTGAAAATGCGACGACAAAAATAAAAGAAGTGGTGCTGGTTGTTGAAGATAATGATTTGGTACGTCATGCGATAAAGATACGGCTTATTCATTTAGGGTATGACGTTATGACGGTCGCTGAAGGAAAGGCCGCCTTAAAGGCGTTAAAAACACAACCGTTTTCGTGGGTATTACTTGATATTGGTTTACCTGACCTATCAGGAACAGAAGTGGCCCAACAGTATCGTCAATGGGAGAGGAAAAATAATAAAGCTTATCTTCCCTTTTTTGCGTTAACCGCCCATGCGGGAGAAAAAGTAGAAGAAAAATGTTATGAAGCGGGTATCGATTATTTCCTTAAAAAACCCTTGGCTGAAAAAGATATAAAAATCATTAAACAAGTCATTAAAAAAATAAAAAACGACACGGAGTCACTGATTAACCGTAAATAAGTGAGGTGTGTCAGCGATTAAGCTTTCTAATCAATTCATTTTATTATAAAACTAATGTTTAATTTTTTAGTTTTTTTAAAAAATTAATAAAATAATCTGGAAAATAATTTTTTAATTCTTTATACTGAAAAGACACGTAAAAATAAGCCGAATAATAAGGAGAGAGGGATGATTATTGAAACGTTAACTGCGTTTACTGCAGTCCAAGTCATATGGGAATCACTTGAAATTCTGCATTTAGCGCATGTCGGCCATATGGCAGGTAAGGTCAGTTATAAAGGCGGTCATTCTATTATACAAGCCATTCAACAACAGCGACAGAACCGGCACGATCAAAAAAATCCAGCACAACAACTCGAGCGAGAAGCAAAAACACTGTACGATTTTGACGCGACAGGCGATGTGCGCCACGCTATTTTATCGATTAATGATCAAGCGGAAGCTTATTTGGCTCAATTGAATGCGAGTGTTCGAATTTAGAGAGCGCAAAAAATTATTTTTTAGCGATCGATACCAACGTAACGACACTGAGGCGCCTGCTAACTGCCGATGATGTACCTCAGTTTTCATCGCAATTATTACAGTTTAAGAGCAATTTTGAATCGTTTAAAGGAAACTTTAAAAAATTTTTATCCATTGAACCCCCGTCTCGTCAAGTTTTATATATTGCCAATGTATTTTATAAATCAGGAATGATTAGGCGATATGACAATTTAAAACTAATCGAGGACTATATAAATTTATTGGGTGAAACACGAAAACAAATTGCGGGTCAGTTTCGTAAAGCTTTCGAAAAGATCGCTGGATTCTTAAACGTAAACGCCAGGTTCTCTTTGGAGCAGTTGCAACACGAGATTAAGCAGTGTATGCAGGATGTCGATCACGGACGTGAGAAACTGTATGCGATCGTGTCAAACGAAAAACTGGCAGATGCGTGTATAGAGATTATGCAGATAGCCGCTGCATTTCAACCAATACAGAAAGAGGAAGCCGAATTACTCGATTTTTTTAAAAAAGATTCACATTGGTTTCCCCTATTGACGGAAGAAGAACAGATAGAAGTGGGGCAGCGGATTATTCTTCATGCGATGAACGAGTCCGCCCATTCCGAAGAAGAAAAATTACTGCTTGCCAAAATTTTCTTACGGAAGCCTGTTTCAAAACAGTTGACAAAACAAATTGAAGTGAATCTTTTAACCTATGAAATTGGTTGTCTTTTACGAAATTGGCAAATCAAAAAGTGCGAACAACTGATTCAGCTTCTCAATACACTGACACAAGGGGTCGTGCTACCGAACGCGGATCCGGATCAATTATTCGAATGGCTTAAAATAAAAAAAAGAACGCAAAGTCCGGGTCTATTGTTGACTGAAATCTTAGTGTCTCCCTGTTCTCTGAATCAGTGTAATACACGATCAGCATGGACCCAGATCAAAAATTTAACGGCGGATGAGAGTCTCGATACACTGATTCAAAAACATCCAGATAGTCATTGGGGTGCTGTTTGGGAAAAAAGTGATCCATTAATTCAGTTACCAAAAACATTTCGTACAGCCATCTTACTCAGAGATCGCGCAGAAAGAGACGGTCAAGCGCAAACGCTTCCTGTTGTTTCTTCCGTCATGGAGCGATTAGCGAAAGCGCTGAGTGACGATCTTCAACGATTAAAAATAGAGCTCGAAAAAAGTCATTTTATTTATTTAGATAAACTGGCTTCGTTTCATCAAAAATATAAAGAAATTCCTGAAACACAGAAAGAAAAAGAACATGAAGCAGGGGTGAAACGTATTAAGCAAGCTCAAAGACGTTTGCATGCGATTAGTTCTTCAAGCAATAGTTTATTTCCCTATCTCTATCGAGGTGATGTGATCAATGAAGTCGAAAAAAAGCAACAAGTCGCAACAGAAGATGATTTAGCACATCTGATTTATCGAGGGGTCGATCCGAGTAGCGCCTGTTCCTGGAAATCCTCTTCTTCCCAACCCTATTCTCCATCCAATCAACTGATATCTTATTTTTATCCCGATAAACCCAATGATTCTCGAAGTAAAGCCTACTTTTATGCATTTAATGACTGTGAAGTGAATGCACTCCCCTTGTTTTCGCGTTTATTTCCGTCTTCGAATCAACCCCTCGCGTTAAAAAACACATCTGAATCACCGGTAGATATTAAAAATAGTCTTTCAATACAAACCATTTTAAAAAATCCCGAAAAAGTGTCGTCGATGTTTACGCAGAGCACCGCATTGAATAGTGTGGGAGAAAAAACAGTACAAGAAACAGAGACTGTTTTTCAACAATTGCACGATTATTATGTACTCGCGTTAACACGAGTAGAACCAGAGTATATTCATTCATTATCATTCATGAAACAACTGCTCTGTTTAATTAGAAATTTCTTTAAATTTGGTCAAGAAATTGGAGAAGAACGGTTCCAGAGTGTGCGAATATTTATCGGCGATTTATGTGCGGTACTGTCGGCGAAAGACGTCGACGCCATTAACCAGGCGTTAGATGAATTGAAAAACAATTATAAGGATCGCTATCAAAACGCCGAACGAGTTGATAAAAGCGCTTTATATACGACCATGAAAAAAGCCTTCGAAGGTCCTTTTTTGCGCATCATCAATCAGTTTACGGATATTGATCAAGAAGAGTTTAAATTAAATTTAGAAAAAGAATTACAAGAAAGTAAGTTAAAAAATAAAGTCAGGAGTTTGCAAAAAACCATCGTTGAATTAAAGCAAGAGAATGCACTGACCAATGCGAGATTAAAGGAATCCTATATAAAAAGTGCAGAAGACCGAGCAGAGTTTAAACAAAAAACTGCAGAGTTTAAACAAAAAACTGCAGAGTTTGAACAAAAAAATGCAGTCATGAAAGCCGATATCGCAACGATCATGCGCTCACTGCGCTCACTGGGATTACCGCAGCAGCACACCGACACCGAGGTGGAGGCATCGGCATCCTCAAACCATGCCCACTTCTTTGGTTCTCGTTGATGGAGGGCAGTTGTGAACAAAAGGATCGGCTATCAGGTGTTGAACCAAATGGGAGGATACCTTTCGAAAAAGCCGTTTCTTCGTGCGCATTGGTGGTCAAGCCGCTGGATAGCTTATATGACGATCCATCCTCCACTCACAGAAACAGATCCCTTATGGAAGCGGAGTAAAAATGAGCTGAGGTTGTTGCGTTTATTTAATGTGAGGCCTGAAGAACTGGGTCGAAAAATAGAACGCTATTGGAAAAAGCCGCGCTGGCGACGTTGGTTGGCCTCTTTTGGGATGAAGAAAAAGATTGATGTATGGAATTACTACCAGCGATGTTTGGCGTACCAAGCGGTGTGTCTAAGCAGAGGGGAACAGGAAAGGAGAGTGATGGGGGAAAGCAACACTTTATTTAACGAATTAGGGTTCGTTTTATCGCAATTCAATGCGCAATTTGAAAACGATTTAGAAAAACGGTGTCGCAATCCACAGTGGGTCGAAAAACATTTTTTGAAAGCAATGAACGTGTATAAGCAACGATTAAAGGAAACGTTTCTGAGAAAGCTCACTGAATTGTTAACCCCCATCCAGAAAGAAGCGGATCGAGCGGCTTTAAAACAAGTTGCTGAAGAAGAATATCAGCACGTCGAGGCGTTTATGTTAAATTATTATCTTCACTGGTTAAGCGAGCGTTTATATCGCGCTGCGTTTCATTTAGTTTCTGAGAAAGGAATCGATGTGACCGAGGAGGTTGTATTGAGTCCAGAGGCTCGCGTGAGAAATGATCCACAACCCCTGTGTTCGTCCTCTTTGTCAACTCGACCGAGAAAACTCTATTATGCTGGAATTACTTCATTACACAATGTTAAGGAATGGATTCAACACCAGCGACAACGTTTAACGGCTTTAATGGAAGAAAATGCAATTGAAGAAGTCGAGCGATTATTACAAAGCAGCCTCCATGAGATTAAAACAGTCGCACAATTTTATTTAGACGACTGTGAGCGGTTGTTTGCAACGATTCAAGGCAAGTTTGAGGTGTATGATGTTTTTTTAGAGTATTTGAATAACTTACAAAATCGATTAAAGCCTTTACTGCAAGGCGGGATGCGCTTATTTCATCCGGATCACGTGCTCAATGTAGCGCATTCGCAAGCGATGCGTGAGCTGATAACACGCTACAGTCAATTTTATTTGGAAGAAAGCCGCGCTTATGTGGAGCGGTTTAAAAAATACCATGAACGTATGAAAGGGTTTTATGAATATTCACAGCAAGCCTTTCAAGATGAGTTCAGTCAAAGTTGGTCTTATCTTTCAGCATGGGTCGACGAATTAGAAGTGGCCGTTAAAGAATTAGAACAATCCTACAAAGAGTTTGCGGTGAAATTAAAAGAATTCGATGCAAAATGCACACAAGACCGAGCAGAGTTTAAACAAAAAACTGCAGAGTTTGAACAAAAAAATGCAGTCATGAAAGCCGATATCGCAACGATCATGCGCTCACTGCGCTCACTGGGATTACCGCAGCAGCACACCGACACCGAGGTGGAGGCATCGGCATCCTCAAACCATGCCCACTTCTTTGGTTCTCGTTGATGGAGGGCAGTTGTGAACAAAAGGATCGGCCATCAGGTAACGGGGTAAGTTATGTTCCCTAAATGGGTATACATGCCTGTTGCTACAAAGCCAGAGAGTGTTCACCAAACTGTGTCATTAATAATTTATCGTAACTGTAAATTTAGCCTGCCATCAAAAAATATCTGCAGTTGAGAAGCAATTAAAGCCCAATTATGCAGGGGCTGGCACCACTTTTCTAGTATTTTTTGACAGGCACAGTAAATTAATTGAAGTAAGGCATTCTCACTGGTAAAAGCGCCTTTATTTTTGGTATATTTACGCACCTGGCGATGAAACCCCTCCACTATATTAGTGGTGTAAACAATACGTCGTAGCTCTTCTGGGTACTTAAAATACTGAGACAAACGCTCCCATTGAGTTTGCCAAGACTTAATCACAGCAGGATACTTTTTACCCCATTTTTCATCAAGCTCCAATAGGCGATGCTCGGCTAAATCCTTGGAGCTCGCACGATAAACCAACTTTAAATCGGCCATAAACGATTTCTGATCTTTGCTTATAACGTACTTTAATGAGTTACGGATTTGATGAATCACACACAGTTAAATTTCTGTCTGGGGAAAAACCTCAGCAATGGCTTCAGGAAAACCCTTTAATCCATCGATACTGGCAATGCGAATATCCTCAACTCCGCGAGCGCGCAAATCATTTAAAACGTGTAGCCAGAAACGAGAACCTTCATTTTCAGAAAGATACAGCCCTAAAATTTCTTTACGTCCCTGGTTGTTAACGCCTAAAACCGAATAAAAAGCACGGCTACTGACTTTACCTTCAATACGTACCTTTAAAATGCATGGCATCGAGAAATACGATGGGATACACAGATTCTAGCGGTCTATTTCGCCATTCCGTTATAACCGGCATTAACTTATCGCTTATCAGGCTTATTTTAGCCGCTGAAACTTCTAGCCCATACATCTCCGCCAGATGGTCTTGGATCGCCTCATAACTCATCCCAAGTGCATACAGCGATAGTATTTTGTTATCCAAGGATTCGTTTAAAACCGTTTGACGTTTTTTTACCATTTGCGGTTCAAACGTTCCTAGACGGTCTCGGGGTGTTTCCAGCTCAAAACTTTCTGTCCCCATTTTTAATACTTTACTTGTTTTTCCATTGCGTCGGTTCGATAACTCAGGCGTTTTCGATTCTGATAATAAATGGGATTCTAATTCACCTTCTAACGACGCTTCGATAATTTGTTTTATTAACGGCGTTAATATTCCGTCTTTTCCTGTTAACGATTCTCCTGATTTTAGTCGGGCTATCGCTTCAGCTTCAAATTCTTTGCTTAGTATCGCTTGTTTCATGTCAACTCCTAAAATTCTTAATTTAGTTTAGCGTTGACACAGTTCCTTGAATACTCCCCAAAGCCCGTTAAAGGGCTTGGTTTGGAGAAGTCAATTCTATTTTGTCTATGATATTGCTCAACGTATCAATATGTTTTGCTGAATCTGTCTTAAAAAATAGAAAATTACCCGTGCATCCTTTATTAATTAACTGACCCATTCCCAAGGTAGTAATGAGTATCAATAAATTACCTAAAATTTGTTTATAACCCCGATGTTTATCTAATACAAGTCGTTCTTGGCTAATGATATCGAATGCTTTTTCTTTATAAGTTTTAGAGTCAATTTTTTTTTCTGTAAAACAGCGATGATTTAAGTCGCGCAGTAAACGAACTATATTGGTTGCTTTGCAATAGGCTAAAATAGCGCCACGATCATATAAATTTTTAGCTTTATTTTCAAGTTTATCGAGTTGTATGGCAATTTTTTGAAATGTGCTTAAGTCGTTTAATTCCACATCTTTGTCATCTTTAACTAGAAATGTTTCTTCTTGATTTATAATATCCTCTTTCTGCATTTCTAAAGTAGAACTATGATTACTAAGGCAGTTGCCGTTTTGTACTTGCTCTTGAAATGTAGTTAAGTCACCTAATTCCACTTCTTTGCCCGCTTCAACTAGATTTGAAAAGTGAGAATCAGCTCTATTTTTATATAGGCTACTAAACTCGTCGAACATAAGTTTAGCGACATTGTTTTTAATGTGATCCCAAATCACTCCCACGCCATCTTCTTTTATTTGTTCTATTAAGCGAGCGAGTGCGTCAGCCGTATTAGCATTGGCGAAGGTTGTTAAATAGCGTACGGCTTCTTCACGAACAACGATAGGTAATTTAAGTGAAGCCGTTGCGTTTGTCATATAGAGCAATTGACAATCAGGGTGAATACCGTGTAATTTTTCAATAAATTTATTAAATGTTCCCGCAGAACAAACATATCGGTCTGGGCCGCCCTGATCGATACCTAATTCTGATAAATTATACCCTCGTTGTACTTCATATAACGCTTCGACGAATTGCATTTGTGCATCTTCAAGACTACCGACTCTTTTTTCATCATCATGTAGGGCTAAAAACGCTAATGCTAATAATTGTCTTGTTGAGACTTTGGAGATAGGGTCAGTAAAAGTATGGTTTGGCGCTACGATCCTTAAAAAACCTCGTTGAGCCACTTTATTTTTTTCAGAGTCGTCTGTTAGACTATTGATATAGGCTTGTGTCTTTCTAATAGTCCTTTCTAAGCCAACCCCGTCAATCTTTGATTTATAACGATTAGCTAATCGAATCGCGGATTCAGAAACAGATTGATGAACGCTAGCGGTATGAGTACTTTGTGTGCCGTTAATATGGGGTATCGCAACAACATCATTATTGTCATCAAGATGAGGATGGATGCCTAGAATATTTTCAACCGTAATCTGGCCATTTATTATTCTTTGCCGCGTATCCTGATCTCTTAGTGCAATCATTGCATTTTGACGTTCATACCGCGGAATTTGTAGATATTGCTCGAGAGTAATAATGCCTTCGGCCATCGCTTGCCGGCCATCAGGTGAAAAAAGATATTTCATACTGAAGCGATCATGCCACGGAATTTGTAGATATTGCTCGAGAGTAATAATGCCTTCAATCACCGCTTGCCGGCCATCGGATGAAAAAAGATATTTCATGGTCCCGCGATTATATGTTGAGGGTTGCGGATATCGCTTGAGAGTAATAATAGCTTTAGCCACTATTTGCCAGCAAAGTAAAAAAAGATCTTTCATGGTCTCGTTCATGGTCTCGCGATTATATGTTGGAATTTGCAGATATTGCTCGAGAGTAATAATGCCTTCAGCAATCGCTTGTCGCCCATCAGGTGAAAAAAGACATTCCATACTGAAGCGTTCATGTGGTGGAATTCGTAGATATTGCTCAAGTGTAATAATACGTTCGGCCATCGCTTGCCGGCCATCAGGTGAAAAAAGATATTTCATGCTGTAGCATTCATGTAAAGGGATTTTAAAATATTGTTCGCGGGTAATAATTCCTTCGGCCATCGCTTGTTTTTCATCGGGTGTTAAAAGAGATTCTACCCTATGGCGTCCGTCCCATATATTGATATTGCGTTCGTGTAATGGAATTTGCAGATATTGCTCGAGTGTAATAGTACCGTTAGCAATCGCTTGTCGCCCGTCGGATGAAAAAAGATATTGCAGGCTATAGCATTCATTCGATGAGATTTGTAGATATTGCTCGAGTGTAATAATACCGTCAGCGATCGCTTGTCGCCCGTCGGGCGAAAAAATGTATTGCATGTAATCCTGTCCAGTCCATATCTCAGGAATTCCATTGCATTTGTAATATAAATTGTTACGTTTATCCCATGGGATTTGTAAATACCGCTCGAAAGTAATAATACCGTCAGCGATAGCTCGTCGCCCGTCGGGCGAAAAAAGAGCTTCCATGCTATCGCGTTCATTCCACGGGATTCGTAGATATTGTTCGGGTGTAATAACTCCGTCAGTCACTGCTTGATCTATTAATTTTTGATATTTTATGGCCATAATGAATATATAGTAAAATACTAAATTAATTTAATATATCATAATAATTTAAAACGAAAGAGTAAATTATAAGTAAAGTAATGTAGATAAAAAAGATAAAAAAATAAGGGATAAAGAGATGATAAAATCTAAATTCATTAAATTGAGGTAGTATTTATTATTCATTATCTTCCCTCATGAGAAATTTTTTTAAAATTTATTTATGCAGTCGCACGAACTGTAAAAGCGTTGGATGCTTCTTCAGCAAATTTAAAAGAGTTTCTAAAAATATATTGAAGATATGATGAGTATTGCACATAAAATTGAACAGCAAGGTCTGCGGAAAGGTTGGTACGAAGAAGATTTAAAGATTGCGAGGAGAATGCTGGCGAGAGGAGCTGATTGTGGATATATGAAAGACGTTATAGGGCTTTCTGATCAAGATTTATTGAACTTAGAGGATTAATATTTAAGACATTACATTCACGTATCGGTTAGAATTCCTTCAGAATGACACGAAATAATAGTATAAGTGTTTGATTTTACTGGTGGGCCGTGATGGGATCGAACCATCGACCAATAGATTACTACTGCTCTACCTGCTGAGCTAACGGCCCTGAAATGGATAAACAATCGATCGGGGACAACTGGAGTTTCACAAATAATTATTCTTCGAAAATCTCAGCTAAACTGTTGGCTTCTAAAATAGCCTCCCCTCATCGGAGTAATGTTTTGGAATCCGCTTTACGTAACTAACCTGTCTAGATATTGGCGTGGTATGACGGAATTTCCGTTGTTAAGAGACCTGCACTATCGCATATTCTCCCTGTTGAATTCCTTTTTGTGTTCCGATTCGTTCAAAGCTTGTAATATAAGTCATACCATGTTTCTCTTCAAATTGCTGAATTTCTTAATTATAACGTATTTCTAAAGGCTTAGGTGTAAGCTACCCAGTCTATAAACGTGAGCAAGGCAATGACCCTGTCACAACTCTCGCGGCGAGCTGCGATAAAACAAGCAAACGGATTACCCTGATTTTCCAAAATGTGTTCTTGATTGCGATAGTCCAGTAATTTATGGATATAAAAAGAAAATTGGATAACCGGCTGTTCCCAAACGACCGATTGATAATGCTCAGGCCACCAACATGGGCTACCGTCTATGAGAATCGCCAATGCAAGCATCTAAAACAGACTTCCAACCAGTATCTGTTTCACTGCAAGGTGGGTTGATTTCTATTTCAAGGGGTTTCCGTTTCAAGTAAAGTCATGGTATTTCCTTATTATCGTTTATGTCAAAACAGATAATTGTCCCAAATAACGTGTATCTTACACTTTTCTCGTTCTTTGCGCTGCGCGATTAATTCTTTCCGTTCTAATGCTGACAACTTTCCATAGCTGTTATGGTTTATCTGTGTTTATAGTTAATTTATAGTTATAAAATGCTTTTCCATCTTTTACCTGGAAGCAATGAGATTACTTTTTCGAATACCTCTATTGTTGCTTTTTCAAAATCCCACTTAATTTCAGGTGATAATAGTGGACTAATATCTTGGCCAAAAGAGCCCGTATTAAGTTTTTGAATAAAATTTTTTTCAAATAGGGCACGGGTGATATTCTTATCTTCTTTTTTCGTATACTCAATAAAAGCAGAAATTGCTTTTTTAACATCAAAATTTTCTTGTTGAAGAGCAAACCACAAATCAAATAAATCTCGTCCTTTATCACGCTGATAAAAAGCGCGTAATTTAGTGCCAATGAGCTCGCTGAAATTATAACTTAATATATTAGCATTACCCGAAAACCACCGTGATTTGACAGAAAACTCTTTCGGTTGTAGCTCAAAAACAGAAAAATGTTCCCGAGTATTAATCTCAATTTTTAGTTTTTGTGTCGCAATAGCGTTTTCAGCTAAAATATTGTAAGTGAGAGTGAATGTTTTTTTGCTTCGTTTTCTTTCAGGTTCGCCCAGTATAGGATCGACAATACTTCTAATCGTTGTAATCGTTTTCCCAATAGGTTCTGCTTTAATTTGTACAAGATCAATATCTTCTGAATAGCGAATAGGGCGAGAGGTAAATAATTTATAAATTGCTGTGCCACCACGAAAAGCTAGTGAGTCCGAAATATCGGGATGATTGAAAAGCTCCACCAATAAGCGGCTAATTATTAAGTCTTGTTCAACCATTTTGTTATCTGACCAGGGTACAATTTGTCGCCATTCATTTAAATAAGCATTAGCAATCATTTCTCTAGATCCAATTTTTTATTGATAATTAGTTTCCACTTATTGTTTTTTACTTCTCGTGAGAATAATTTTTTATCTTTTTCTAATTTTATGGAAAATTTTTTAAGCGTAAGGGATTTTTGGGGGGATGCTACTAATAGGCGGCTGCGTACACGGCGATTTTTGAGCAATTGAAACAAACCATCACTCAAATCATTTGCTTTAATTAAATCCAGCAAATATCCAAGTCGTTGTATCTCGGTAGCTTTATTTATAGTGGATGCCAAATGTACTAATTTATTACGCTCTAATTTTTTTACCAAATCCATTAGTACGGTTAAAACATTATCTAGGCCTCCGCAGTGATCAGGATAAGTGACCATATCTATTGCGGTGGCTTCAGGACTTGAGACCCTTACGATACCTTGAGAAGTGTTAAAATTTTGAGTAGGGGTGCAATCGCTATTTTTTTTAGTGATAAAGACTATCTTAATACGCCCACAGGTAATAGATCGTCTTTTTTGATTGGTTATCACTTGAAATTGTTGTGGTCTATGATGTGCAGCACCATAATACTGTGCGGCACTTAACAACCCTATGTAATAGGATGCTTTAATATGCCGCATAAGATCAAAAATAAAATGATCCGCAGGGCGACATTCCAATATCCTATATTCAGGGGGCACTATAATATAAAAACCGCTTAGTGGCTGAGAAAGCTCCCCTTTTTCTTTCAGACGTCTTAAAGCCGCTCTTATTGCCGCGTCAGACACACCCAAAGCCTCTTTAACTTGAGGGAAAGTAAAGCTGCAATAACCTTTCGCCTCCAGGCGAGTCAGAAAAGTACTAATTTGCATGAATTATCCCATCCCGTAAGGTTTCGAAATGTAACACTTTTCGTTGTATTCTGCAACCGTATGGGGCACTGTTTTTCTTTCGGGGAGGTGTGGTTTAGGTTAAATGACGTTATCTCTTTGTGATTGAGCTCAGCTGTCCTCTTCTAATATATCTACCCGGAGAAAATACCGATTATTGCAGTTTTGTAGAGCTGACATTTTGATGTGAGGTTTTCAAGATGTTGGCTGCCTTTTCTATTGTTCCACAATGCTGAATAAATATCTCAAAAGCATTTTTCTCCATACTTATCCACTCCATTTATTTTTTTTATGAATAGGAATAAGGCAAGTCTATATAAGCTTTACGCAACACGTGTTGCGAATAGGTTCAGTAACATAAGAAAAAGCATCTAGCTACTTGGATGGCAAACAAAATAGCCGTGCAGAAGCTACATGATCGATTAAAAGCTGATCTGTGGCACCAAAGTAAATTAAAAGAAAGACCAGAACGGTTATGGTAGGATGCTGTCATCAAATGGTTGAAGGTATCAGCACATAAACGACAAATGGGTAGAACCTTATCTTAAAAACAAAAAATTAAGTGAGATGGATAGTGATATGATTGAAGCGATAGCGCAAGAAAAGTAAGAAACGAATGTTTCGCCAGCAAGAGTTAATCGGCTACTAGCGCTGATTCGATCTATCCTTAATAGAGCAGAACGTAATATGCACACTTAAATAGTGATCGTCTAAAAGAAGCCACGGGTCATGTGACTGGTACAAAACGGGTACATTTAGCCGGGCAACCCATTGAAAAATGGGGTGAACGATGGGGATCGAACCCACGACAACCGGAATCACAATCCGGGGCTCTACCAACTGAGCTACGTCCACCATTGAATCCAAACGGCAAAGATATTGGCGCGCCTGGCAGGACTCGAACCTGCTACCCTCGGCTTAGAAGGCCGATGCTCTATCCAGATGAGCTACAGGCGCGAAAATTACTAATTTTTTAAACGAGCTGGTTTACTTCTTAATGATAAGGAAGTGAACCGTTTTTTAATTATCGATTAAAATTAAGTACAAATCCAAAAATTTTGGTCGGGGTAGAGGGATTTGAACCCCCGACATCCTGCTCCCAAAGCAGACGCGCTACCAGGCTGCGCTATACCCCGTTAACCATTGGAACTTAATTGACATAATACGCCAACTATCGGTGCCAACTTTGCGTTAAGGATAATACCTGTGCAATTGATTAATATCAACTGATATCAACTGATCTTCTTATAACGTCACGTTAAAAAATAGTCATGTATTTTAATGGCGTGTTATAAGATAAAATTGAATAAGCGAATGGTATTTTTTACAAAAAATGAGGTTTAAAGCAAATTTTTTACTATGTTATACTGATAAGCTTTTTTAGAAGAGGTGTTGGTGGGTCTCATGAGGGGGGGAGTGCCTGTAATTAATCAGTTTTCCTTGTTAAAAAATCGACAATTTGTTCCTTTATTGTTAGTACAATTCTTAGGTGCATTTAATGATAATGTATTTAAAAATGCTTTAATTATATTAATTACTTATCAATTTGTTGCACAATCGCTTTTTCTGCAACAGCTTTCAGTGACGCTTGCGGCAATTTTATTTATTTTACCTTTTTTTCTTTTTTCTGCTTTTGCAGGTCAGCTAGCGGATAAGTTTAGCAGACGCTCCTTGATCATTTTTATCAAAAGTTTTGAATGCCTTTTTATGTTATTAGCGAGTATGGGATTTTATTTTCGCTCAGAAAGTTTATTGATGTTCGTTTTATTTTTGATGGGCACGCATTCCAGTTTTTTTGGGCCTATTAAATATGCTATTTTACCTGATTTATTAAGGAAAGATGCTTTAATTGCAGGAAATGCATTAATAGAAGCCACCACATTTATGGCTATTTTGATAGGAACACTTCTCGGCGGATTATTAATAGCGAACCATATTGATTTAAGATGGGTTTCAACAATAATGATGTCGATTGCCAGTCTGGGGTTAGGGGCTAGTTTTTATGTTCCAACGACGCGTAAAGCAAACCCAAATTTAAAATTAAATTTTCATTTTATTCAAGTTACGCTACAAATCATCCAGCAAGTGAAGATTGAAAAAAAAGTTTTCTTAGGGATACTTGCCATATCCTGGTTTTGGTTAATAGGCGCAACATTCTTAACACAATTTCCTAATTTTTCTAAAAATATTCTGCATGCTGATGCAAGTGTAGTGACTCTTTTTTTAATTATTTTTACAGTAGGGGTAGCAAGTGGTGCATTAGTTTGTAATCGTTTGTTAAAGCATAGAATAAGTATGAAATGGATACCGCTTAGTCTTTGGTTAATGAGTTTTTTTATATTTGATCTTTATTTTGCATCGAGCCAGGCTGCCACGCATACAGAAAAATTAATTAATTTTTCTAATTTTTTTAATACATTATCGCACTGGAGAATTTGTTTAGACTTGTTAGGTCTATCAATGGCGGGAGGTATTTATATAGTTCCTTTGTATACTTTCATTCAAACCGATACGGCTCGTGCACATCGTGCGAGGACAATAGCAGCTAATAATATTATTAATTCTTTATTTATAGTTCTTGCAAGTATCGTTATCGTTTTCTTACTTAAAATTGATTTAACGATTGCGCAAATTTTTTTATTGTTAGGGATTATTAATATAGGAATAGCGGTTTATGCAACACGTTTAATTCCCCAAGGATTGATTAAACCATTTTTACGAAAACTATTAAGCCTTCTTTACGACGTTAAGCTCAGTGGATTTGAGAATTATAGACTTGCAGGTGAAAGCGTTGTTATTATTGCGAATCACACATCTTTTTTAGATGTCGTACTCATTTATGCGTTTTTACCTGACGAACTTTTATTTGCAATCAATAGTTTTACTTCCCGAATTTGGTGGATACGGCCTTTTTTATATTTTTCTACTGTTTTTGAGCTTGATCCTTTAAATCCTTTGGCCATTAAAACATTAATAAAAGAGGTAAAAAAAGGACAAAAATGTATTATTTTTCCTGAAGGAAGAATTACCACAACAGGAGCCTTGATGAAGCTTTATGAAGGTCCTGGCTTGGTAGCACATCACGCTAAAGTTAATTTATTACCTATTCGTTTACAAGGAGCGCAATATACGCACTTTTCTCGTTTAAGAGGGAAAGTTCAACTACGTTGGTTTCCAAAAATTTATATTTCAATTTTACCTCCTCGAAAGTTTATCGTTGATCCCACAATGAGTAGTCGAAAAAGAAGACAAGTGATTAGTAATCAGCTTTATGACATGATGGTGGAGATGTTGTTTTGTAGCACAGATTACAATAAAACGTTATTTCAAGGATTATTAGAAGGGAGATCGATCCATAAGGGTAAAACAAAAATAGTAGAAGATGTTACACGAGTCGCTTTAAACTATAATCAATTAATTACACGTTGTTTTATTTTAGGGTCTTATATTGCTCAATGGACTCACTATCAAGACACTGTAGGGATTTTATTGCCCAATAGAGTGACTGCTGTTGTCAGTTTTTTTGCATTACAGGCTGTAAGTAGAGTTCCCGCTTTACTTAATTACACGATGGGTTTTTTCCAAATTGAATCGGCCTGTCATATTGCTCAGATTCGTTGCATACTGACCTCTAGACAATTTATAGAAGTTGTTAATTTATTTGAGCTTGTTAAGCGACTCAATGAAAAAGGCATACACATTATTTATCTAGAGGACGTGAAAAAGGAAATTTCTTGGAAAGATAAATTAAAAGCGAATTTATTTAGCCGATTTCCTCACTATTATTATTATAAAAAATTAAAAAAAGGAACGCATCCAGAAGATCCTGCAGTGATTTTATTTACTTCCGGATCAGAAGGTGACCCCAAAGGTGTTGTTCTCAGTCATAAAAATATACACGCTAATATTGCGCAGATGACGACACAGGTTGACTTTAACAAACGCGACATTTTTTTTAGTTCCTTACCTTTATTTCACGCGTTTGGCTTAACGGCCTGCATTATTTTACCTGTCTATCATGGAATAAAAACATTTCTTTATCCTTCTCCCCTCCATTATCGTAAAGTTCCCAATATGATTTATGAATGCAATGCAACGATTATGTTTGGTGCAGATACTTTTTTAGCAGGTTATGGTCGATATGCACATCCCTATGATTTTTACAGTGTTCGCTATGTTTTTGCAGGTGCTGAAAAATTAAAAGAAAAAACGCGTAAATTATGGATGGAAAAATTTGGAATCCGTATTTTTGAAGGGTATGGCGTAACAGAAGCGTCCCCTGTTATTAGCGTGAATACACCGATGCAAAACAAGCCAGGTACAGTCGGTAAATTTTTGCCAGGTATTCGTTATGAGATTGAGCCGGTTTCTGATATAAAAGAAGGAGGACGATTATTAATATCGGGCCCTAATATCATGCTTGGGTATTTAAGTAAGGAACTGGGCGAAATTATACCTCCCCCTCATGGTTGGCATGATACAGGAGATATTGTATCGGTCGATGGGGAAGGATACCTGACTATAAAGGATAGGGTGAAGCGATTTGCAAAAATAAGCGGAGAAATGCTTTCTTTAACGGCGATAGAAAACAAAATTTATGAATTATGGCCGGATAAATATCATGCACTATTCAGTGTTCCAGATGCTAAAAAAGGCGAACAACTTATTTTGATAACCGGTTATCAGTGCGCAACGCGATCTTTACTGATTAAAGCATTTAAGGAATTAGGGCTATCGGAATTAAGTTTGCCAAGAAAAATATATTTTATGGATAATATGCCACTATTAGGCAGTGGTAAGGTTGACTATAGAGCAGTAAAAGAGTGGTTGAAAAAAACGTTAATGCGTTAAATAAAAGGATACATAGAGAATTATTTATTAAAAAGTTTAACGATGAAATAAGTTTTTTTTATTCATTATTCACGGTTTTCTTTTTTAAATGCTTTAACTTTTCTGCAATTTTAAGCTCTAATCCGCGAGAAACAGGAAAATAATATTGTCGACCGACGAGTTCTTCAGGGAGATAATTTTCGCCGAATGCATAAGCATCAGGCTCGTCGTGTGCATAGCGGTAGTTTTTTCCATAATGAAGTTTTCGCATCAATTGAGTCGGTGCATTACGAAGATGAATGGGTACTTCTAAGCTTCCACTTTCTTTCACTTCGCGCATAACTTTTTTAAAAGCAGTATATACGGCATTACTTTTTGTAGTACAAGATAAATAAACGACCGCTTGAGCTAAAGCAAGCTCGCCTTCAGGACTCCCTAAACGTTCTTGCGCCATCCACGCATCTAAAGCAATGTGTAAACCCCGAGGGTCTGCATTGCCGATATCCTCACTGGCCATTCTTACAATACGTCTTGCGATATATAAGGGATCACATCCACCATCGAGCATCCGAGCGAGCCAGTAAAGGGCCGCATCGGGATCAGTGCCGCGAACTGATTTATGAAGTGCTGAAATTTGATCATAAAAAAATTCTCCATTTTTATCAAATCGTCTTAAACTCGTTTGAGTCATTTTTTTTAAACTATTTTGGTCAATAATATTATTTTCAGCTATTTCCGCTGCAATTTCTAAAAGATTTAAAGCTTGACGCGCATCGCCATCAGCCATGTGCGCTAATTGCTTTTTTATGGAAGTTTCCATCATTAACTGTTGACGGCCCAGACCATTGACCTGATCATTTAAAGCGCGATCAATGATTTTCATAATGTCATTGACACTCAATTTTTTTAATACATAAACGCGGGTTCTTGAAAGCAACGCATTATTAATTTCAAAAGATGGGTTTTCAGTGGTCGCGCCAATTAATATAAAAAGTCCTGATTCTACAAAAGGTAAAAGTGAGTCTTGTTGAGATTTATTAAAACGATGTATTTCATCAACAAAACAAATTGTTTTTTGAGGTTGATGTGTATTCATTTGGGATTTTATACGATCTGCAAGTTGTCGTATTTCTTTAACACCCGATTGTAAAGCAGATAAGGATTCAAATTTTGCCTGAATGTGATGTGCCATTAATTGAGCTAAGGTCGTTTTTCCTGTTCCGGGTGGACCCCATAAAATCATGGAGTGTAATTGATTGTTTAACAAGGCGCGACGTAACGGTTTTTGAGGCCCTAATAAATGAGCTTGACCAAAAAATTGATCTAAATGCTGAGGCCGCAAACGTGCCGCCAAGGGTGAAAAAGAATAAGTAGGTATTATCATTCCTTGATTTATACGAAAACACGCTTATACAGTCAAGAATTATGCTTCATTATTGCTTAATGCTTTTGGGATCGTTTTTCGATCGATTTAATAATGATTTCAGCAATGTTTTTTTGGGTGGCTTTTTCAATGCCCTCTAATCCTGGGGAAGAATTGACTTCCATGACTAAAGGGCCTCGATTGGAGCGTAACAAATCTACCCCTGCAATGTTTAAGCCAATAACCTTAGCGGCTCGAACAGCCGTTTCTCTTTCTTCAGCGGTTAATTTAGTCAGTCGAACAGTTCCACCTCGATGGATATTAGAACGAAATTCACCTAATTTAGCTTGTCGTTCCATCGCGGCAATGACTTTTCCGTTGACTACAAAACACCGAATATCAGCTGCTTTGGCCTCCTTGATATATTCTTGAACCATAATATGGGCTTGTAAATCTAAGAATGCTTCAATAACGCTGATAGCGGCTTGTTGAGTTTCAGCAAGTACCACCCCAATCCCTTGAGTGCCTTCTAAAATTTTAATGACTAAAGGAGGGCCGCCCACCATGCTAATTAAATCTTGAATATCATCAGGGGAGTAAGCAAATCCCGTGATAGGTAAACCGACTCCTTTGCGAGATAAAATTTGTAAGGAACGAAGTTTATCTTGAGCTCTGGTAATGGCAATAGAATTATTAGCCACATAGACTCCCATCATTTCAAATTGTCTGACGAGTGCAGAACCATAAAATGTGATGGAAGCGCCAATTCTGGGAATAATCGCATCGAATTTATCTAAAATTTTTCCTTTATAATGAATATAAGGATTTTGGGTGGTGATATTCATATAGCACCGTAAAGTATCTATAATTTTAACGTGATGACCTCTTTTCTTGGCTTCTTCTTCTAAACGACGCGTGGAATAGAGCTTTGGACGCTGGGATAAGATTGCAATTTTCATGGAATTATAGTTTTTTTGCTATGCAAATAAGAATAAGTTGGATTAATCGTAAAACGATGTTTTAACGCTGTTCGGCCTAATAACATTCTAAAACGCATGTTATCTCGACTCGTTAAAGTAATTTCAATGCTCCAGCATTGGGTCCCGAGGACAATAGTCGTTTGAATAACACATCTATTTTCTTTATGTCCTCCTGAGTCGGTCACTTCCCGTATATCAAATAGGTCTGCGGTACAGGGAATTGCTTTTTTAGGAAATCGCCGCGGTTGAGGATGTATAACAAAGCGTACTTGCTTTTGATGAGAATTTTTTTCAATAATTTCTACATGACAGGCGTGCAAAGCGGAAGTTCGAGCACCGGTGTCGATTTTAGCTTTTAAGCGAGGTATTCCTAACGCAGGTAAAGATACCCATTCTCTCCATCCAATCATGATAGGTAATGACATGTTATTTAACAATGGACAGTTTAGGTTTTGTCCCCGGTCTAACGCGAGGAGGTGGATTGTTTCCATCCTCATCATGGTTTTCTTTTTCTGTAAAAGCCATACCCTGACCGTTTTCCCGTGTGTAAATAGCTAACACGGCCTGAATAGGTGCATAGATGAGCATGGACTGGCCATTAAAGCTTGCTTCAAATTGTATCGCTTGTGTATCTATTTTTAAATTTAATACCGCGTCATTGGATATATTTAATGTAATTTTACCTTCTTTAATACAGTGCTTGGGTACTTCGACATGCGGTAATTCAGCATCTAAAACAATATAAGGCGTTAATTGATTATCAATAATCCAGTCATAAAATGCACGTAATAAATAAGAACGATTTGAGGTCATCATTTAAGTTTTTACTCCAAATTCAACTTCATTTAAAGTTGCTATAAATGAAGGGCGTTCAAATAAGCGCTCTTCATAGTCTTTAATTGCGCTTGGCATAGGAGATAGTTTAATATTTAAACGATTTAAACGCCACAATAAGGGTGCCATACAACAATCAACTAACGTAAATTCGTCACTCAAAAAAAATGATTTACCCGCGAATAGAGGAGCAAGACTCGCCAAGCTATTTTCTAATTTTTTTTTGGCATCCTGTAAAGTTTCTGCAGGTTTTATTGATTGGGAAGTATTTAACGCACTTTCAATTTGTTGCAGTAAAGGATACCAGTCACGTTCAATTCGATAGATCATTTGTCGACTTTTTGCACGGGATACGGGATAAACAGGTAATAAAGGGGGATGAGGAAAACGTTCGTCCAAATATTCAGTAATAATATTTGTTTCGTAAAGAACAAGATCACGATCAATAATCGTTGGTATAGTCCCATAAGGATTATGTTGCAGTAAGCTTTCAGGCAGTTCTGTCGATGGTACTTCTATCATCTCCGCATTAATTCCTTTCTCAGCCAAAACGATACGTACCCGATGACTATAAGGGTCATTGATATTGGCATATAAACACATCGTTGAACGTTTACCGGCAGGTTGTGCCATATAAAAAATTTCTCCATATAGTAATCATTTAAAATAACAGTGCTGAAATTAAGAAAAATTTTTATTTTCTATATCTCTCCAAATTCTTTTTTTTAAATTATAAGCAAAATAAATGAATAACAATAAAAATCCGCATACTTTTTTTCCCAATAAATGGCGATTATTTTTTGTAGGTTCAGCGGTATATGCTAAAAAATTGACTAAATCAGTAATTGTTTCTTCTAACATAAGATTTTTTGTTTTATTGTGATGAGTGGATGAATATACATTGTTGATCGTTTTTAAATCCTTAGTAGGAGACGACGTATGGGCGCTGTTGATACGTATGACGGCTAACGGGTCCGGCATAGCCGTATTTTTGATCAAGCGATTATTAACTCCAAAAGGCCTCGTATTATCTAAGTAAAAGCTAATTAAGTAATTATACACCCAATTAGTGCTTCGTGCCCGCGTTGTCAAAGAAAGATCCGGAGGGGGTTTCCCAAACCATAATAAACTTTCTTTTGGCCATAAATTTGATTTTATTTTATCGCTCGGTTTAGCCTGAGTAAAAAAGAGATTATTTTTTAATCGTTTTTGGGTTGCTACGTTGAATTTATCATTTTGTATATTGAGGTCTATCCCAAGCCGATTATAACGCATATGCTGCAATGAATGACAGCCCGAGCAATAATTCATAAAATATTTTGCACCTCGTTGTATTGAAGCCAGGTCTGATTGTTGAATTCCAGATTTTAAAGGTTTCGTTTCAAGAAATATTATTCGTGATAAAAATATAAAGTTAAACAGAAAAAAAATACTAATAATTAATTTCCACATAAAAGTGCTGATAATTTATTTTTTTCATATTTTGTATAAATCGGCATGAGTAAAAAAAAAAGAAAATATATACCGATTAAAATCTTTATAAGAACTATTTTATTGGGAGTGAGTAAAGTTGTACTTATGTAGGTAAGAAGGACAAAACTAAGACTGAAAATGGATAAAGCAAAACGAGAGTAAGCGCCACGATATCGCATTGATCGAACGGCGCTACGATCAAGCCAAGGTAAGATAAATAGTATAAATAAAAAGGCAACCATTGTTAAAATTCCCAATAATTTATTAGAAATAGCACAAAGTACGCCATAAAAGGGGGCTAAATACCAGAGTGGTTTTATGTGATTTGGGGTTAATAAAGGATCGGCTGGAGTAAAATTATTGGCATCTAGAAAATAACCATTCATTTCAGGAAAAAAAAATACAATCATTGATAAAATAAATAAAAAAATTAATAAAGCGAGTAATTCTTTAACTGAATAGAAAGGATGGAAAGGTACTTTAAAAAGTGCTTTGTTGGAAAAATTGAGTCTAGATGATAGAGACATTCCCTCGGGGTTATTGCATCCTACTTTATGTAAAGCAATGAGGTGTAAACGAATGAAAAGGATCAAAGATAAAGGAATGGCAATGATATGGAGTGCAAAAAAACGATGGAGCGTTTCTCCGGATACCATCGAATTCCCTCGAATCCAAAACAGGAGTGTTTGGCCAATACGTGGAATGGATTCGAATAATGAAGTGCCAATTTGACTTGCCCAATACGACGTTTGTCCCCAAGGAAGTAAATATCCCAAAAATGATTCAACTAATAAAATAATGTAGAGACATACACCGAGCAACCAAACAAGTTCTCGAGGTTTTTTATAAGATCCATACAAAAGACTCCGAAAAATATGTGCATAAACGAGAATAAAAAAAAGAGAAGCTCCCGTAGAATGTAAATACCGCAATAACCAGCCGTAAGGTACCTCTCGCATTATTATTTCAACAGAATTAAATGCTTCTTCAGGTGTGGGGGTATAAAACATGACGAGCCATATACCTGTCAAAATCTGTAAGAAAAAGGTAAAAAGGCTTAAAAACCCAAAAAAATACCAAAAATTAAGATTTTTTGGCAAATAATAGTGTGTAAAATATTTTCGACGATACTCATTAAAAGGAAAACGCTCAGACAACCAATTGAATATCCTTTTTTTATTTGAACGTTGAAATCTCTTTCTATTCAATTGACAATTTCCATAGTCATTATAGATCTTATTTCAGCTCGATTACTCAAGAAATCCATTTAAGATTTAGACGAGCGTTGGATTTTCTCCAATTAAAAGCGTATGTTCATTGATAAACCGATAAGGAGGAATTTTAAGATTAGTCGGTGCAGGTACATTTTTCATTACCCGTCCCGCAAGATCAAAACGAGAACCATGGCAAGGGCAGTAAAATCCACCTGGCCAATTGCGACTTAATTCTCCTTGAATCGGTTTAAATTGAGCTGAACATCCTAGATGAGTGCATAAACCGATGAGTATTAAATATTCAGGATTCAGTGAACGATATTCATTGTGTGTGTAAGCGGGTTGTTCTGCAGTTAACGAGTTAGGATCGCGTAATAAAGCATGAATCTTCCAAAGATTATCTAACATCGTTTGCGTTCTGCGGATAATCCAGACGGGTTTATTTTCCCAATTAACAACCATGGCGTGTCCAGGAGCGAGATGGCTTAGATTAACTTCCACCGATGATTGCGTCGATTGTTCACGTGTTTCTATGGCGGGCTGTAGTGATGCTATAAACGGGACAACAGAGATAGCCGCTAAGCCAAACCCCGACATGAGCGCTACTATAACAGTGAATAATTGTCGACGATTTTCTTCCATTTTTCCGTCGTTAAACGAGATAATTATATTTTAGACCTAAAAAATTCTAATAATAAACGACCATTATCGTTATCGTTTTGAATATTGAGTTCCTTTACGCGCTTTATGTCGCCCTACTTTCTTTCGTTCAACTTTTCTTGCATCACGAGTAACCAAGCCCGCCTGACGCAACAATCGTCGAAATGATAATTCGTTATCCGTGGTGTCATCAGTATTCGTAGTCGTCGATTCATCATAATCGATGAGCGCTCGACTTATACCGTGCCGAACAGCACCTGCCTGACCGCTGCTTCCACCACCCGATACGGTAACCACAATATCGAATCGGCCGATTTGGTCAAGCACGTCTAAAGGCTGATTGACTATCATTTGAGCGGTTTCACGGCCAAAATAATTTTCTAAAGTGCGACCATTTATTGAGATAATACCTGTTCCTTTTTTTAGAAATACGCGAGCGGTTGCCGTTTTACGTCGGCCAGTTCCATAATTCTGTTCTAATGCCATAATTATAACCTATCAATGCGAGTGGATTTAGGGTTTTGAGCGCTATGAGGGTGCGAAGAACCTGCATAAACCTTAAGTTTTTTTATCATCGCATAGCCTAAAGCATTTTTAGGCAACATACCTTTAATCGCTTTTTCAATAATTCGAGAGGGGTGATTTTTTTGCAATTTTTCAAACGTGGTACACTTTAGCCCGCCAGGGTAGCCCGTATAATGCATATACTGTTTATTTTTGGCTTTCGTACCCGATACAGTGACTTTCTCAGCATTGATAACGACGACATAGTCTCCTGTATCAACATGGGGCGTGAATTCTGGTTTATGCTTTCCGCGTAAAATAGAAGCCACCTTAGTCGCAAGATGGCCTAGCGTTTTACCTGCGGCATCAATTAAAAGCCATTTTTGTTTAATAAGGCCAGGCTTGGCCATCAATGTTTTCATAACTGGGAAGCTCCGAAGCTTTCTAAATGCAATGTGCCGAATAGAGCGGGTGATTCTAACAAAAATAAATCAAACAATACAAGTAGAGTATGAAGTATTGTTTATAGGGATCACTTTATGCGCTAAAGTAGTGAAGTTTAGAATATTAAAAAAGGGGTTCATTATGCGTCAGTTTCCCTATACGCGATTACGTCGTTTGAGAAAAAATCAATTTAGTCGACGTTTAATGCGCGAAACAAGGCTAAGCTGTGAGGATTTAATTTATCCAGTGTTTGTATTACCAGGAAACCACCAACGACAAACGATAACGACGATGCCTGGGATAGAACGACTTTCTCTGGATTATTTGCTGGATGAAATGACGATTCTGCAGCAATTAAAGATTCCAGCAGTTGCTTTATTCCCCGTTGTTCCGTTAGGAAACAAAACGTGGGATGCTTTTGAGGCTTATAACCCTGAAGGGTTAATTCCTTACGCGATAAGAACGCTCAAGAAAAATTTTCCTGATATGGGGATAATCACCGATATTGCACTTGATCCCTATACACAACACGGTCATGATGGTCTTTTATCGAAAGAAGGTGTTATCTTAAATGATGAGTCCATAGAAATATTAGTTAAACAAGCGCTTTGTTATGCAGAAGCAGGGGCAGATGCCTTAGCGCCTTCTGACATGATGGATGGCCGGATTGGCTTTATTCGAAAATCATTAGAGGAAAAAGGCTACAAAAATACCCAAATTATTGCTTATTCCGCAAAATATGCGTCCCATTTTTACGGGCCCTTTAGGGATGCCATAGGGACTCTCAATCAATTAAAAACAGCCGACAAAAAAACTTACCAAATGGATCCAGCCAATAGTAATGAGGCGCTCCAGGAGGTTGCGCTGGATCTTGCTGAAGGGGCAGATATCGTCCTGATAAAACCAGGATTGCCTTATTTGGATATTCTTTATCGGGTTAAGCAACAATTTGAAGTCCCTACGTTTATTTACCAAGTCAGTGGAGAATATACCATGCTAAAAACAGCGATTATGCAGGGATATCTAGACGAACGTGAGAGCATTTTAGAAAGCTTAATGGCGATGAAACGAGCGGGGGCTGACGGTATTGTGACCTATTTTGCCAAGCAAGCCGCGAGTTGGCTACAAATTCACTAGATTGATTTTTTTCATGATAAGATAGCTGTATAATTAACGACCTTTGCGAAAGTGGCGAAATTGGTAGACGCGCTGGATTTAGGTTCCAGTGGGTTAAAACCCTTGAGAGTTCGAATCTCTCCTTTCGCACCAGCATTGGCATGGGATTTTTACAAGATAAGAGCTTTAAAATGATGAATGAAATGCAAGTTTCGGTGGAAAGTCTTGATAATTTTACTCGACTCCTAAACATTACTGTACCCGCTAGCCAGTTAGAAGAAAGAAAAAAGCAGCATCTTCTTGAGCTGGCCAGAAAGACGCGTTTAGATGGATTTCGACCCGGGAAGGTGCCGCTGGGTCATATTGAAAAACTTTATGGAAAGAGTATATGGCACGAAGTTATAGAAAAAACCTTGCGTATCAGTTTATCGAATGCTTTAGAGCAAAAGACTTTAAATCCAGTAAGTCAGCCCCATATTGAGTCTATAAAAGCAGCACCGGGTACTGATCTTACTTATACCGCTCGTTTTGAAGTTTACCCCCCCGTGGAAGTTCCTTCATTAAAAGGGGTAAGTTTAGAAAAAATTAACGTGACGATAACCGAAGAAGATCTTGATAAAGTATTAGAGAAAATACGTAGGCAATATGCTGAATGGATTGAGGTGCCTGATAAAGCTTGTTATGGTGATAAGGTTACCTTTGATATTGTTTTCTCTGATACAGCGGAGAAAACGCGCAAAGATTTACAGTGGATTCTTGAGCCGGATAAAATTCCGGAAGGATTTTCTGCGCTGGTATCAAGCAAGGCTGGAGATACGTTATCGGTTTCTTTTCCACACGATCAAGAATCTAAGCAAACTTACACAGCAACAATAAAAGTAAAAAAAGTTGCTAAAGCGAAATTACCTGAGTTAGATGATACTTTTGCAAAAAAACTGGATATTAAAGAAGAGACAATGAGTGCTTTAAAACGCCAAACGAAGGAACATATGCAAATAGAATTAGATAACGTGTTGCGTGAAAAATTAAAAGCACAGATTATCGATAAATTGGTTGCCTTGCATGTTATTCATGAATTACCTAAAGGTGTACTTCATCAAGAATTCCAACGGTTAGAACAAGATATTTTTAGACAAGAAAAGCAACAAGGAAAGAATAAAAAAGATTTATCAGAAAGCCAAAAAAAAGATTTAATGCAGCTCGCACGTCGTCGAGTAACGTTAGGGTTATTATTTAATGCATTCATTGAAAAATATCAATTGCAGGCGGATGAGTCGCGGGTTCAACAATATATTGATCGATTCGCGAGCGCTTTTCAATATGATCAAATGATGCGCGATAAGCTGTATAAAGACAAAAATATGCTCATGAGTATTCGGTCTTCGGTTTTGGAAGATCAAGTGATTGATAAGCTGTTAGAAGAAGTCGAATATGTTGAAAAAACCGCTGACTATTCAGAGATTATGAACTTCACAAGTAAAAATCAGGAGATAGGAGATATCCTTTAATTCGTACATGAGACACATTAGGTTTTTAAAATAGCAGCGATGTTATCTTAAAGCGTTGTCTAAAATTTATTTTTATTTAGAGAGCCATTATGTATTTACGCAGTTTATCAAAGGAAAAAACGAACTCATTATTAGTCCCTATGGTTGTTGAACAAACCGGTCGTGGCGAAAGAGCTTATGATATTTATTCTCGATTATTAAAAGATCGCATCATTTTTGTTGTAGGACCTATTGAAGACCATATGGCTAATTTAATTATTGCGCAAATGCTTTTTTTAGAGTCTGAAAACCCAGATAAAGATATTTCACTCTATATTAATTCACCCGGCGGCGTAGTGACTTCTGGTTTAGCTATTTACGATACGATGCAGTTTATTAAACCGGATGTCAGTACGATGTGTATTGGTCAAGCAGCGAGTGCCGCTGCTTTGTTGCTTTGTGGTGGAACAAAAGGAAAACGCCATTGCTTACCTCATGCGCGGATGATGATTCACCAGCCATTAGGAGGTTACCAGGGACAAGCGACGGATATTGAAATACATACGCGTGAAATGTTGTTAGTTAGGGAAAGAATCAACAGTATTATGTCTAAACATACAGGGAAAAATACAGAACAGATTTTACGGGACACCGATCGTGATAATTTTATGGGCGCGCAACAGGCTATCGATTATGGTTTGATTGATGCGGTTTTAACAATGCGTTCAGAAGAGAGAGCCAGAGAATCTTTAGTGGCTTCGTCTGCCGATTAAATCGGTCAATGTCAATTTTTTTAATTTGTTTAAATATCAATATATGAATAATAGTTTGTTGAGGTAATAAATATGAGTAGTTCCATTAATGATAAAACCTCGGGGCCTCTTCACTGTTCATTTTGTGGTAAAAGTCAGGATGAGGTGCCAAAATTAATTGCAGGCCCTTCTATTTTTATTTGTAATGAATGTGTGCAACTATGTAGTGATATTTTACAAGAGGAGTTTCAGCAGGAAGCTCCACGCCAAGAAGGTGGAATGTCTATTCCTAAACCTTCAGAGATTCATGAAGTATTTAATGAGTTTGTTATTGGTCAAGAGTTTGCTAAAAAAATATTATCGGTGGCTGCCTACAATCACTATAAACGGCTAGAACTCATTAAGAAAGCGCGTCTTCATCCGTTGAATACTAAAGATGATACGGAATTAAGTAAGAGTAACGTATTGCTGATAGGCCCTACTGGAAGTGGTAAAACGTTATTAGCGAAAACACTCGCGCGGGTTTTTAACTTACCTTTTGCGATTGCGGATGCGACAACGTTAACCGAAGCAGGCTATGTCGGTGATGACGTAGAAAACATTTTACAAAAATTATTGCAAGCGGCGAATGGAAGCATTGAAAAAGCGCAGCTTGGGATTATTTATATTGATGAAATTGATAAAATTAGTCGTCGTGCTGAAAATCCGTCCATTACTCGAGATGTTTCAGGTGAAGGTGTTCAACAAGGATTACTCAAGTTACTTGAAGGAACAGTGGCTTCCGTGCCATTACAAGGTGGACGTAAACATCCTAACCAAGAAACAGTCCAAATAGACACAACGAATATTTTATTTATTTGTGGAGGTACTTTTTCTGGTTTAGAAAAAATTATTCGTGAACGTACCGAAAAAACTGGAATTGGGTTTTCTGCTGACGTACGTAGTAAAAAAGATAAAAAAAGTTTAACAACACTGCTCAGTCGACTTGATTCCGAGGATTTAATTAAGTATGGGATTATACCTGAGTTAATTGGACGTTTACCGGTTATTGCAACCTTAGAAGAACTTGATGAAAGCATGCTGATACAGATTTTAAAAGAACCTAAGAATGCGTTGATTAAACAATATTTTAAATTATTTAAAATGGATAATGTTGATTTAGAGTTTCGTGAAGATGCATTGCAGATGGTGGCAAGAAAAGCATTAGCCCGCAAAACAGGGGCGAGAGGTCTACGTGCAATCTTAGAAAGTGTTTTATTAGATACAATGTATGAATTGCCTTCTATGCAAAACGTCAATAAAATTGTTATTGAAGCAAGCACTGTTAGCAAAGGAGCAAAGCCCTTGTTAATTTATAAACAAGAAAAAGAAATCGAGTTGGATAATAAAGAAATAGCAGCGGGCAGTGAATAAATCTTTTTAAGGTTATGAACTATGGTAAAGCAATTAACGGATGACAGTGCAACTTCGAAGCGTTTACAGAAGCTACCACTACTTCCTCTCCGAGATGTCGTTGTTTACCCTCATATGGTAATCCCATTATTTGTAGGTCGAAAACAATCCATTAAGGCGTTGGAAGCCGCAATGACGGAGTCCAGCACTGAAAAGAAAGTTCTACTTATCGCCCAAAAAAATCCTGCTGAAGATAACCCAACTATTGAAGGCTTTTATCACGTTGGAACAATAGCGACTATTTTGCAATTATTAGAATTGAAAGATGGTACCGTTAAAGTCTTGGTGGAAGGTTCTCAACGCGGTAAGGTTACAGCATTTATTCAAGAAGAAGACTATATTGCAGCAGAAATTGAAGTGGTAGGCATACCTTCCATTGAGCTTGATCAAGAGATTGAGGTGCTGACACGAACTATTCTAAGTCAATTTGAACAATATGTTAAATTAAATAAAAAAATTCCTTTAGAAATTTTAAGTACGTTATCGAGTATTGATAATCCCGGCCGATTAGCGGATATGATTGCAGCGCATTTGACACTTAAAATTCAGGAAAAGCAAAAAATTCTCGAAATTTTTGATTTAAAAAAACGTTTAGAGTGTTTGTTAGCTTTCCTTGAAAGTGAAATTGATCTTCTACAAATTCAAAAACGAATTCGTGGACGCGTTAAGAAGCAGATGGAGAGAAGTCAGCGTGAATACTATTTAAATGAACAGGTAAAGGCGATACAAAAAGAATTGGGAGAATCCCAAGGCGTTACGAATGAGCTTGACGAGCTTGCAAGTCGAATTGAAAAAGCCAAAATGCCGAAAGAGGTAAAAGAAAAATCAGTTTCTGAATTAAATAAACTGAAATCCATGTCCCCAATGGCTGCCGAAGCCACAGTAAGTCGAAATTATTTAGATTGGATTTTATCCCTACCTTGGAATAAACGAAGCAAAGTTTGCTACGATTTAGATAAAGCGCAAAAGATACTCCAGGAAGCACATTATGGGTTAGAGAAGGTTAAAGAACGAATTATTGAATTCTTAGCGGTTCATCAACGCGTTAAAAAATTAAAGGGTCCCATTTTGTGCTTGGTGGGTCCGCCGGGGGTTGGAAAGACATCTTTGGGACAATCCATTGCTAAGGCTATAGGACGAGAATTTATACGTATGTCCTTGGGCGGCGTACGTGATGAAGCCGAAATTAGAGGCCATCGACGCACCTATATTGGTTCTATGCCGGGTCGAATTATGCAGAAAATGGCAAAGGTGGGTGTTCGAAACCCTCTATTCATGCTGGATGAAATCGATAAAATGGCGATGGATTTTAGAGGAGATCCGGCTGCAGCACTCCTTGAAGTGCTCGATCCCGAACAAAATCACGCGTTTGATGATCATTATCTTGAAGTGAGTTACGATTTGTCAGAGGTATTATTTATTGCGACAGCAAATACGCTGAATATCCCGCCTGCCTTATTAGATCGGATGGAGGTTATTCGTATTCCCGGTTATACAGAAGATGAAAAAATTAATATTGCAAAACAACACTTACTTCCTAAACAACTGAGTCAAAATGGCATAAAAATCTCAGCAAAAAACAAAGAGTTAATTTTAGCTGAAACGGCCTTGCAGGATATTATTCGTTATTATACCCGAGAAGCGGGTGTTCGTAGTCTTGAACGCGAAATTGCTAAAATTTGCCGAAAGGTAGTAACAGAAATAGCACGTAAACCGAGTGTAAAATCCGTGACGGTTACTCGTGATAACTTAGAAAAATTTCTTGGCGTGAGGCGTTATCGTTATGGCTTAGTGGAGCAGTATGACAAAATTGGACAAGTCAGTGGTTTAGCATGGACCGAAGTAGGTGGTGATTTATTAACTATCGAAGCAGCGGTTGTTCCTGGAAAAGGTAAAACAAGTTATACCGGTCATCTGGGTGAGGTGATGCAAGAGTCTATCCAAGCTGCGTTAACAGTCGTTCGGAGTCGTGCTGAAATATTGGGTATCCCTGTTCATTTTTATGAAAAAAAGGATATTCACGTTCATGTTCCAGAAGGTGCAACACCTAAAGATGGGCCGAGTGCTGGGATTGGTATGTGTACCGCTTTAGTCTCTGCGATTACTAAGGTTCCTGTGCGATCGGATGTTGCGATGACAGGGGAAATAACATTACGCGGTGAAGTATTACCGATAGGTGGTTTAAAAGAAAAGTTGTTAGCCGCACATCGTGGAGGCATACGTGAAGTTATTATTCCCGAAGAAAATAAACGCGATCTGAAAGAAATTCCTAAAAATATAAAGGAAGGTTTAATTATCCATCCCGTTCGTTGGATCGATCAAGTATTGGATATTGCTTTACAGCATTTAAAAAAAACGTTAGTTAAATCTAATGTGAGTAAGAAGCGTGAAAAAAAAATAGCGATGCCAATCAGTAAGCTAGTCAATAAAAAAAGTCAAACGAAAATTAATCCTACGACAAATACTCGTTAGCCAATTGCTTATTCCTTGACAGAGGATTCATGCTATTGATATAAACGGTCGCTTATATTCTATAGCAAGACGCTTGGGTTAGTTTTTAATTTCTACCGTTGTGAGGGTATATGAATAAATCAGATTTAATTGATGTTATTGGAGAAGCAGCGCAGATTCCAAAAAATGTTGCTGGAAAAACTTTAGAAAAAATTTTAGATTCTATTACGAAAGCTTTATGTGAAGGTGAAGATGTGAGCTTAGTGGGCTTTGGTGCACTGTGTGTTCGTCATCGTAAAGCACGTACTGGGCGTAACCCTAAGACTGGAGAATCTATACCTATTAAAGCAAGTAATGTGGTTGCATTTAAAGCAGGAAAGGTCTTAAAAGACGCGGTACAAAAAGGGTAGCAATATTTTATAAATAAGTTTAGAATGGCGTCCCTTTCTTCTATAGGGTGCTTAGCTCAGTTGGTAGAGCATCGCCCTTACAAGGCGAGGGTCGTAGGTTCGATCCCTACAGCACCCACCATCTATAGTATTTCAGGAGGAGTGGTAGTTCAGTTGGTTAGAATACCGGCCTGTCACGCCGGGGGTCGCGGGTTCGAGTCCCGTCCACTCCGCCAATTCTCTAGAAGAATTAAGTATAAATTGAAAATATCGTTCAAATTAGATAATAAAGATTCACTAGAATTTAAATAGATTTACCCTTAATTTTTTAGATTTTTTCACCTAAAATTTTTTATGCTACAGTCCATTCGTGATAAATCGCAAGGCTGGATAACAAATACTGTAATTGGTTTATTGATTATTATTTTTGCTTTATGGGGCATTCATGGGTACGTAGTGTTTCATGAAAGCGGAAATAATAAGATTGTTGCGAAGATTGCAGGTCAATTATTACGACAAAGTGATTTCGAAAAAATCTATCAAAGAGCCTATCAGCAAAATAGAGATTATTTGAATCAATCTTTTTCTCATGATAAAAAAAAAGTTGAAGCGTTAAAAGAGCAAGTGGTGCGAGAGTGGGAAATAACACAGGTTTTAGTTTACGCTGCGTTACAGTCAAAATATCGTATCAGCCAGACCTTAATCGATTCGTTTTTGTTACAGGTTCCAGCGTTTCAATCCGCAGGGCAGTTTTCTATTGAAAAGTTTTATAGTGTACTACGGGCCAATGATTATACTAAACTGGAATTTTTAGAAGAAATAAAAAAAATGTTACTGATTAATCAAGTGCAACAAGGCATCACACAAAGTGCATTTGTGTTACCTCAGGATATTCGTAATTATATAGAATATAACCATCAAAAAAGAGATTTTAGCTATCTTATTGTTCCCTATTCAATGTTTTTAAACCAACAAAACATTCCTGATTCCAGAATTTTTGCTTATTATCAAGAAAATAAACAGCTTTTTAGACAACCAGAGCAAGTGAGCATTGAATATGTTCAACTTTCCTTAAAAAATGAAAAGAATTTTCTAGAGTCTAGGGATAAATTAGCTCATTTGACCTATGTTCATCCTGACTCTTTAGCGATTGCAGCGAATACATTGGGCCTAAAGATACGTTCTACTCCATTTTTTGGTAAAACAGGTGGCCAACAAGGATTAAGCAAAAATCCAAAAATAATTACTGCGGCTTTCAGTCGAGATGTTTTACAGGGAAATAATAGTGCTGTCATTGATCTGAATACGAACACGGCAGTTGTTTTGAGAATTAAAAAATATAATTCTGAACATAGACAACTATTTAATGAGGTAAAAGAAAAAATAAAAAAAATATTGAATAAACAATATGCAATCACTAAAGCACAACAATTTGGAGAAAATCTGCTGAGAGACCCTCATAAAATAGAAATGAGTTCCATGGAAAAAATAAGCCAAAAATTAAAATGGCATTTTATGAAACAAATTGATCGACAGGATAAGAAATTAAACAAAGAGCTATTAGATGCCGTATTTAGATTGCTTCCTCCGGGTAAAAATGTTCCCGATTCATTTTGGATGAAAGGTTTTCGTTTGAAAAATGGAGATTATGCATTAATTAAATTAATTACAGTTTATAATCAACAAAATTTACCACTCACTCGCGCAGTTTCAGCGTCTTATCGTAAAGAAATAGCGAACGGATTTGGCCAATTAGATTACGCACTTTACACACAGTGTGTATTGAAAAAATTTAAATTGACTTCGTAGTTACTCTAAATAGGGGTTAAATGAGTGATCGGGTGGGTTGGATCGAATGGAAAGATAATAATCCAGTAAATTTAAATCTTCTTTAGTCGTTATTTTAATATTATCAGCACGTCCTTCTAATAATTTAGGTTGTTGTCCGATGAGTTCAATGGCGCTCGCTTCATCGGTAATACATTTATTTTTTTTGATGGCCAACGCAAGCGCTTTCACTAGCCAATGATAACGAAACATTTGAGGAGTGACTGCTAACCATATTTTTTGTCGATCCAATGTTTTAAATTGCTGTTTGTCGACGTATTTAACGGTGTTTTTAATCGGATGTCCTAATAATCCACCCACGGGATGGTCATTTAATTGGTTAATAAGAAGATCAATATCACTTTCATGTAAAAGTGGTCGAACGGCATCATGGATGACGATCCAATCGTTTTTTTTTGAAATGTTTTTTAAAGCTAACAAACCATTGAATACTGAATGACAACGTTCTTCCCCTCCCCATGCAGTCATTAAATGAGAAGAACGAACACGAAGTTTTGGCCAAAGATCGTCTTTTTTATGGATAACCACAACACATTTTTTAAACTTTGGAGAGTTGAGTAGCGTGGTTAATGTATATTCAAGTATTGTTTTTCCTTTAATCGAGATATATTGTTTTGGGAAATCGAGCCCCATGCGATGGCCAACACCAGCGGCCGGAACAATAGCGAAATAATTAGTAAAGTCTTTCATTTTGATCGTTATGTATCCAATTTTGGACAAAATAATAATGATTAATCAGGTTGTAAACGTGAAAGAAATTGAAGCATTGATTGTAAAACGTGGCCAGTTTCATATCTACGGCACTCTCTTGTTTATTATTTTTGTATTTTCTTGATGCATTGTATACTGCAAGTCTATGAATTTTTTGCTTAATGAAGTTATTTCTCTTGCTAAAAAAGTAGGGAATTTAGTGCTTACACTGTATCAAAGTGATTTTAGTGCTGAATATAAAAAAGATCACTCCCCTATAACTGTTGCTGATTTAGCCTCTCATGAGTGTATTTGTCAAGAATTGAAACGATTAACACCGGATATTCCTATTATTTCTGAAGAATCAGGATCGATTTCGTATCAAAAAAATCAAGTGTGGGATAAGTACTGGCTCGTTGACCCTTTGGATGGAACAAAAGAATTTCTAGAAAAAAACGACGAATTTACAATTAATATTGCTTTAATTGAACAAAATAAGCCAAGTTTGGGAGTTATATTTGTTCCTTGTAAGAATATTTGCTACTTTGCTCATAAGCGTTTGGGTGCTTATAAACAAGTCGGTCAAACGCAACCACAGGTTATACGTAGCCGCATTTTAAATGCCAAGGAACCTATTACTGCCGTCGTGAGTCGACGGCATGGTAGAGAAAGGATAAAAAAATTTTTAACTCAGTTTGCGCGTTTAAATTTATTGTCTTGTGGAAGTGCATTAAAATTCTGTTGGCTCGCTGAAGGCTTAGCAGATGTATACCCCCGTTTTTCGCCTACTTTTGCCTGGGATATCGCAGCCGGTCACTGCATATTGACGGAGGCAGGCGGTTTCATTATAGATGATATCGGGAAAGAGTTGGAATATAATCCATTCGTTTTACAACGATCTGGTTTTTTAGCGGTAGCGGATAAACAATATGCGTGGTTAAATTATCTTAAACCGTATTAAAAATTGATGCATTTTTTATAGGAATCGAATGATGAACAAAAAACCCATAAAAATAGCCATAACCGGAGCAGCCGGTCAAATCGGTTATGCTTTATTATTTCGTATTGCTTCAGGTCAAATGTTTGGTGCGGATCAACCAGTTATACTTCACCTATTGGAATTAGAAAAAAGCCTACCCATGCTCAATGGCGTGGCTATGGAACTGGAGGATTGTGCTTTTCCCTTATTAAAAAATATTATTTGTACGAGTGAATTGAAAGAATCGATGAAAGATATTAATTGGGCTATTTTAGTGGGTTCTATGCCGCGGAAAGCAGGCATGGAACGTGCTGATTTATTAAAAATAAATGGATGTATTTTTGCTCCTCAAGGAAAAGCAATGAATGCGTATGCGGCCTCCGATGTAAAAATTTTTGTCGTCGGAAATCCTTGTAATACCAATTGTCTGATTACCATGCACCATGCACCGGATATTCCTAAAAGTCGTTTTTTTGCGATGACGCTGTTAGATGAAAATCGTGCGCGTGCACAATTGGCAAAAAAGGCTGCGGTTTCAGTGAGTGAAGTGACTCAAATGGCTGTGTGGGGAAACCATTCGTCAACCCAATATCCCGATTTTTATCATGCTAAAATTGCGCATCAAGCGGTGATTGATGTTATTCCGGATAAAAATTGGTTAGAAAATGATTTTATTCACCGGGTACAAAAACGCGGTGCCGCCGTGATTAAAGCCAGAGGCGCTTCTTCAGCCGCTTCGGCAGCGAATGCAGTTGTGGACAGTATTTACCACTTAACACATGATACTCAAAAAGATGATTTTTTTTCAGTGGCCTCTTGTTCAATGGGTCAATATGGAGTTGACGAAGGTTTAATATTTTCTTTTCCTAGTCGCGTTGAAAATAATCAATTGAAAGTAGTAACCGATATTCAACATAATTTATTTGGTGAAGAAAAAATTAAATTAAGTTTAAATGAATTACGTGCTGAAAAAAATGAAGTAAAAGAAATGAAGCTTATTGACTAAGCGCATCGAAAACAAAAAATGTACGGCGGATTTATTTTAATTACTGTTTTTCCTCCGTACATAATTTTAAAGTATTTTTATTTTCGCTAAACTAAAAATTATTATTTTTAATTTTATAGTTTTTATTTTAGTTGGAATAAATAAAAAATAATACCGAATTATTTTTTATTTGTCTAAATATAAAAATTTTTTTTAAAAAAATAAGAACGGGAATTATAGTTAAGGTTGATTAACGAGAAAAATAATGAAGACTAACGATGGATTTGAAGTGTTTGAAAAAATTTTGAATCATTTAACAATAAGCCTAGAAAATTTATTCATTTAATCGGTCAGGTATAAGGATTTCGCGATTTCCATTACTTTCCATGGCGCTTACTAAACCGGCTTTTTCCATATCTTCCATTAATCGCGCAGCACGGTTGTACCCAATTTTCAGTCGTCGTTGAATGCTAGAAATGGAAGCTTTGCGCGTTTCTATAACAATTTGCACGGCTTGGTCGTAAAGTACATCTTTTTCACCTAAACTGCTCTCTGGAAAATCTAAATCTTTTTCTTCATTCACTTGGCTGAGATCAAGTTTATATTCTGGAGCTGCCAATTTTTTTAAGGCGTCAACAACATGGTGAACTTCGTGATCGGCAACAAATGCGCCATGAACGCGAATAGGAAGGCCTGTCCCCGGTGCTAAATACAGCATATCACCATGACCTAATAGTTGTTCAGCGCCTTGCTGGTCAAGAATAGTTCGCGAGTCAATTTTCGATGAGACTTGAAATGAGATACGGGTTGGAATATTTGCTTTAATTAAACCCGTGATCACATCAACGGAGGGTCTTTGCGTGGCTAATATTAAATGGATGCCTGCCGCTCTCGCTTTTTGAGCGATTCGAGCAATTAATTCTTCAACTTTTTTACCAACGACCATCATCATATCCGCAAACTCATCGATTAATACGATGATATAAGGGAGTTCTTCTAAAACTTCTGGTTTATCAAGCTTTCCGCAGGGATCATGAAGAGGCTGCCCTTTCTTGTTGGCTTCTTGTATTTTTTGGTTGTACCCTGCTAAGTTTCGGACACCTAAATGTGCCATCCATTTATAACGGCGTTCCATTTCGGCGACACACCAACGTAGAGCATTTGCGGCTTCTTTCATGTCGGTTACAACAGGCGCTAAAAGATGAGGAATACCCTCATAAATGGCAAGTTCTAACATTTTGGGGTCTATCATGATAAGCCTAACGTGTTGAGGAGTTGCTTTATACAAAATACTCAACAACATCGCATTAAGGCCGACCGATTTTCCTGAACCTGTTGTTCCAGCCACCAGTAGATGTGGCATTTTTCCTAAATCAACAATGACAGGATGACCCGCGATATCTTTTCCTAAGGCGAGTGATAGCGGTGAACGTGCTTGTTGATACGCAGTGGATGTTAATATTTCGCTGAGACGGACAATTTCACGATGTTTATTAGGCACTTCAAGCCCAATAACTGATTTACCTGGAATGACTTCTACAATACGTACACTGATTACCGATAATGAACGTGCTAAATCTTTTGCAAGACCCGTAATTCGACTGACTTTAATTCCTGCAGCAGGTTGCATTTCAAAACGAGTCACCACAGGACCTGGATGCACAGCGACAACCTGTACGTGTATTCCAAAATCTTTTAAACGGAGCTCAACGTCTCGGGATAATTGCTCTAATTCTTCGCACGTATACCCTGCTTTGTTTAATTTTTCAGCAGGATCCAAAAGGCTTAATGAGGGGAGAGAAGATCCCGTCATTGTTTTTTTAGTTGAAATGAGAGCGGGGGAGGAGTACGGCTTAATCGAAGGTGGTTTTGAGTGAATTTCTATGTGATTAGACGCGGAAGCGTTAATAATGGAATTAAAGTGAGGCGCTTGTTTGCTCGTTGATGTATTGAACGTATTGACGTTATAGGATGGATTGATGTGCGATTTTACTTTATCCGCTTCTCTTTTTTTGATGAGGTGCTGTGTAAATTGTTTAAATTTTTCCGTAATTTTTCCTGATATTAACACAATATAGTGACTTATTTTGTCAATGACATTTAACCAAGAAAAACCAGTTGCAAGTGTCGTGCTCGCTAATAAAAGCGCTAATAAAAATAAGGTGCTACCCACCACATTAAATTGAGCAATAAAACGGTTGGTAACCCAATTGCCTAGCTGCCCACCCGGCGTGATGCCTTTTATGGTCTGTGAACTATGTAGCGCCACCAGTCCACAAGCGGCAATGAATAGGGTGATATATCCTGTAAGCCGTAACGCTAGAAAAGGATAACTCAATGATAGACTGGAAAATCGGCCTTTAAAACATTGCCATCCCCCATACAATAATAATGCAGGAAATAAGTAGGCTAAAGAACCAAAATTATTAAAAAAGAAATGAGCCAGAAGATCTCCTAAACGGCCAGCAATATTGATTGAAGTTTTAGCATAAAGAAAAGGATGGTAAGTCCATAAGGCTAAAAATAAAAAAAGAGCCAAAGCACTACTCACAATGAGGAAACCTTCCAGTAGACGCTGTTTTAGGCTTAATTGTAAAAATGCTTCAGGTCTATTTTTTTTCAATGGGGCTCCTTATATAACGATAATCGTAAAGGTCTAGCATATCGTCTTTTTAATTACTTAGGGAAGTAGAGATACTATTTATAGCGTTCTTTGTTATACTTTATGCATTCAATTTAATTATAACAATTTTTTTATTATTTGGGTTTTACCCTAAAGTGGATATTATGAACAAGGTTCAAAATCACCGTTTAATTATTTTAGGCTCTGGACCAGCAGGATATACAGCAGCCCTTTATGCAGCAAGAGCAAATCTTAAGCCGGTACTCATTACCGGACTGCAAAAGGGCGGCCAACTCATGACCACAACTGATGTTGATAATTGGCCGGGTGATGAAGAAGGTTTGCAAGGGCCTGCGTTGATGGAACGGATGTATCAACAGGTACAACGCTTTAATAGTCATATTATTTTTGATCATATCAATCAAGTAGATCTATCAAAAAATCCTTTCAGCTTAAAAGGAGATGGCACACTTTATCATTGTGATGCGTTGATTATTGCAACCGGTGCATCGGCTAAATATTTAGGTCTACCGTCTGAAAAGGAATTTATGGGCAGAGGCGTTTCAGCGTGTGCGACGTGTGATGGTTTTTTTTATAAAGGTCAAAAAGTTGCTGTTATTGGCGGTGGAAATACCGCTGTAGAAGAAGCGTTATATATGGCTAATATTGCTGAACAGGTTTTTCTTATTTATAGAAAAAGTAAATTTTTCCGGCCTGAAGAAATTCTATTGGACAAGCTTATGGCAAAAGTTAACGCTAAAAAAATATCGTTAATGTTTGACACTGAAATCGATAAAATTTTGGGGGATGAAAAGGGAGTCAATGGGATAAAGCTTTTTAATAATAAAACAAAAGCGACGAGTCAATTAGACGTTCAAGGTGTTTTTATTGCAATTGGTCATAACCCCAATACCACGATATTTAAAAATCAATTAGACATGGAAAATAACTATATTTTGGTGCGTGGAGGCAATAAAGGTTTTGCAACCGCAACAAGTAAAAAAGGTGTTTTTGCCGCAGGCGATGTAATGGATTCTGTTTATCGCCAAGCGATTACTTCGGCTGGAACCGGTTGTATGGCCGCATTGGATGCCGAAAAATATTTAAGTGAAAACCCCTAGAATTATAATTCATTGGAATTCCAAAATGTATAGGAAATTATTAGGTTTTTGCTTATTGTTATTGATAGCATCGTCCGTTTTCGCAGTTGATTCGGATAATGGTGTAAATAACGACCCTTATGAAAATTATAATCGACATGCGTTTAAATTAAACCAAACGTTAGATAAAGTTTTTTTTAAACCCATTGCGACCGTCTATAAAACAATACTGCCTTGGCCTGTTACCAAAGGTATCAATAATTTTTTTAGCAATTTAGAGCAACTTCCCACGATTGTGAATGATTTATTACAAGGTGAGTTTTATGATGCGACTTCTGATGCATGGCGTTTTTTGATAAATAGTACAGTAGGGATCGTAGGCTTTGTTGATGTTGCGAGTCGAATTGGCTTGCCTGATCATCACCAGGATTTCGGTATCACATTAGCGAAATGGGGGTATACCTCATCTGCTTATTTAGTCGTCCCTATTTTAGGTCCTCGAACAGTACGAGATACCCTTTCCTGGGGGATGGATTATGGTGTTTTTTCAGTTTATCTCTATATTAATGATGTTGCTTGGCGAAATGCGTTAACAGCGGGAAGTTTTATTAATGCGAGGTCTCAACTACTGGATTTCGATCAGACCATAAAACAAGTTTCTTTTGATCCCTATATATTTCAACGTAATGCTTACTTACAACGTAGAAATTATTTAATTCGTAGGCGTAATTTAACACTGGATGAATATTGCGAAAACGATGATGAGACAGAGTAGTGTTGTGAATTTTTACAACAGATTATTTTAATTCCGTGATAAGTGATAATAAGAGTATAAAAATATAAACTTTGATTTTTTGGAGACTTCTATGAAAGAAACACTCAATGTTGGATTGACCGAAGCGAAACGGAAAAAAGTTGCTGAGGGTCTTATTAACTTATTGGCAAATAATTATGTATTATATTTGAAAACACATAATTTTCATTGGAATGTTGTAGGCTCTATGTTTCAGCCTTTACATAGTTTATTTGAAGAACAATATATTGATCTGTGGAATGCAGGTGATACGATTGCTGAACGAGTGCGCGCACTCGGGTTTCGCGTACCTGCAAGTTATGCTGATTTTGAAAAATTGAGCAAAATTAAGGAAGTTGTTGGAACACGCCCAATAAAGGCTAAAGATATGATTAGTCAGCTTGTACACGACCAAGAAGTGATGATTCGCTTAGCGCGCGAGTTGCTACCCGAAGTCGAAGAGGTAGACGATCAAGTATCTGTGGATTTACTCTCTGAGCGGATGCAGGTTCATGAAAAAAATGCCTGGATGCTGCGTAGCTTTTTAGAGTAGAAAAATTCAATGGAACGTTGACTCTCTATATCCTAGAGGATTGTCCTGTGTTACTATGATGGCGTTTAGTTTATCTTTGCCATAGCTAGATTGGGAAGCGTGTAAGCGGTTAATATTCTGGAAATGGCCTTTTTAGCCTTTTGGAGGTTTTGCGTGAATAAAAGATTGTATGTAGGTGGTTTAAGCTATAGCGTTGATGACGATGGGCTAAGAGAGCTTTTTACCCCTTTTGGGACTGTAAGTTTTGTTAAAGTAATTCGAGACTTCCATAGTGGCCGTAGCAAGGGCTTTGGTTTTGTTGAAATGTCTACACCGGAAGAAGCAAAAGAGGCTATAGAAGCTTTACATGGTAGTATCCATGAAAGACGAACGATAACAGTCTCTGAAGCGAATCCACCCGATTCCAATGCAGGAGGAGGTACTGGTGGCCGCCGAACTGGCGGAGGTGCTGGCGGTCGTCGAACTGGAGGTGCTGGTGGTCGTGGAATGGGTGGTGCCGGAGGAAACGGCGGCGCTTATCATCGTGGCCGTGAGCAACGAGAAGAGCAGTATTAGCACATTATAGAAAATTAGTGCGCTACTGCGATAATAGATAGAAGGTTTTATGTTCCACTTACGCTAAGTAAGCGCGGGAACAGCACCATACGTCTATTCTTTTTACACCGACATCATATAGAGCGCGGCTTGTCTCGATGAGTGTACGGCCTGTGGTCATTACATCATCGAGTAGCGCTATATGGTGGTGGGCAAGATCTGGGTGTGCAATAAAAGCATTTTTCATGTTAATCACGCGCTGGCTTGCAGAAAGCTTACTTTGAGCAACAGTATTGTGTACTCTTTTACATCGTCTATATTCAATAGGGATGTTCAGCTTTTTGGAAATAGGTTTGGCGAGTTCTATTGCTTGATTAAAGCCACGTTCGTATAGTCTTTTTTTATGTAAAGGAACAGGAATAATCCTATCGGGCAGTGGTTCTCCTTGATATCGAGCGTTTATTTTTTTAGCTAATAAAGTGCCTAAAATTTTTGCATAATCGAGTCTTTGTTGAAACTTAAGGCCAATAATGAATCTTTTTATGATGTCTGTATAAGAAAAAAAAATGCATAATTTATAAAAAGGTAAAGGATTTTTTAAACAAGCGCCACAAATAGATTGCGTTGTTAGGTAAGGGAGAGGGTTCGCACAAGAATAACATACTCTCTTTAGCCAAGGTAAGTCTTTTTCACAGGCTTTACACAGATCAATTTTTCTATGGGTCTTCTCACTGCAAATAATGCAATGATGAGAAAAAAGGTTATGAAGGATACCTTTATTTATTATTTTTAGTAGTATACTGATGTTCAATTTAAAATCCTTGTTAGTTTTTTTGAAGCATGGATAGAAGTATTAACTCATTCCTCCATGCTAAACTTTTTTTTAACAGGATTGAATGAATAACTTAATTTTTGTGGTGAATTGATTAATAAACCTCATATGTAGGTCCTTATAAGGTTTAGAATATGTGTGGAATTGTAGCTGGAATAGCAGCAGAACGTAATGTAGTCCCTAGTCTTATTGAGGGTTTGAAAAGTCTAGAATACCGTGGTTATGATTCGGCTGGAATCGCTATTTTGGATTCGAAGCAACACTTATTATGTCGGCGCACGGTCGGTAAAGTTGACGTATTAGAAAAAGCAATATTACCTGAAAATTTATCAGGGCCTGTTGGGATAGCACATACGCGTTGGGCAACACATGGTAAAACGAGTGAAGCGAATGCTCATCCCCATATATCGGGTAATATTGCCTTAGTTCATAATGGTATCATTGAAAATTATTTGCCGTTGAAGCAAAAATTGATAAAATCAGGCTATTTTTTTAAATCTGAAACCGATACAGAAGTTATTGCACATCTATTACATCAGGCGTTAAAAAAAAATAATAATTTTTTGGAGGGCGTCCAGAAAACAGTCATGCAATTAAAAGGCGCTTTTGCTATTGTGTTTCTTTATCAAGATGCACCTCAATCCTTAATTGCAGTTCGTAGGGGAAGTCCTTTAATGCTAGGGCTTGGACAAGGTGAAAATTTTATTGCCTCCGATCATTTAGCATTGGTTTCTGTTGCACAACAATTTATTTATTTACACGAAGGAGATATTGCTGAAATTTCTTCTGAAACGGTCAATATCTATGATAGCAAAGGTAATAAGGTCCGTCGTCCTAAGGATTTAATTAAAATTGATTTACCTAAAAAAATGGTGAGTAAAGGAAAATATCGCCATTTTATGGAAAAAGAGATCTTTGAACAACCCAATGCGGTTAATGCTGCACTTGAAGGTCGTCTTGTAAATCCACCCGAAGTTTGGGACGAAATTTTTGGCTCTCATTCAATCCGTCGTTTTTCTAAACTGAAACAGATACAAATAGTGGCTTGTGGTACAAGTTATCATGCAGGCTTAATTGCAGCAGAATGGATAGAAAGAAAGGTTAATATTCCTTGCCATGTTGATATTGCCAGTGAGTTTCGTTATCGCCACCATATTATATATCCCGATACATTATTTATTGCCTTATCTCAATCGGGAGAAACAGCAGATACGTTAGAGGCGTTAAGACAAGCTAAAACTGAAAATTATTTCGCAACATTAACAATTTGCAATGTTTCTGGAAGCACAATGGTGCGTGAATCTGATTTCGTACTATTGACACGAGCAGGTCCTGAAATTGGTGTAGCATCGACGAAAGCGTTTACATCACAATTAACGGTGTTATTGTTATTCACTTCTTTTTTAGGTTTGTCGCATGGTTGGAGTAAAAAACAGGAAGCAGATTATCTTTCTGAATTAAAAAGCTTACCCCAACTTTTGGAACAAACACTAAAATTAGATCCGGCTATAAAAAAATTGGCCACGTTATTTGCTGACAAGGAACATGCGTTGTTTATCGCGCGAGGAATTCATTTTCCAGTGGCGCAGGAAGGCGCTCTAAAGCTTAAAGAAATCTCTTATATCCAAGCAGAAGCCTATCCAGCGGGAGAATTAAAACATGGACCACTTGCTTTAGTTGATGCGAATATGCCCGTCGTTGTCTTAGCACCCTCTAATTTTTTGATTGAAAAAATTAAGTCAACTATTCATGAAGTACGCGCACGTCATGGACAATTGATTTTGTTTACGCAAGAGGCGTTAGATAACGAGCAAAGTAGCGGGATTATTATCTTACCTAAAGCGAGTGATTTGTTGAGCCCATTGATTTTTGTGATTCCATTGCAACTGTTAGCTTACCACGTCGCTGTTTTAAAAGGTACTGATGTGGATCAGCCACGTAATCTAGCAAAATCAGTTACTGTTGAGTGAAATTCTGTAGTTATTAAATCGTTTAATGCGCTTAATGTGCTAAAATTTGAACTGTTTTAGCTAATTTAAGGGCAATAGACTGTACTTCTGATAATTCAATCCCTTCGACCATAATTCGAACAACAGATTCTGTTCCTGAAGGACGTACTAAGAGGCGACCGTGGTTTCTTAATTGTAGGGTTGTCTTTTTTATTGCTTTTTTTAGAGGAGATGCGTTCATTATTGCAAGCGGATTTTCTGCAGGAACATTAATTAAAACTTGAGGAAATTTTTTCATTGATTTTTTGGCAATATGCAAGGGTATCTCTGCTAATTGAAGTGCTTCTAGAACTTGTAGTGCAATAATAATCCCATCCCCCGTTTTAGTAAATCGACGTGAGATAATATGACCAGAAGGCTCTCCACCTAATTGCCAATTTTTTTGTTGTAATGTTTCATTGACGTAACGATCACCTACCGCGGTACGAATAAAATCAAGTCCCAATTTTTTTGTTGCTAATTCTAACCCAAGATTACTCATGGTAGTGCCTACGATGCCGCCCGTAATATAGCCTTTTTTAAGGCCGTGTTGCGTTAATAAAAATAGTATTTCATCACCATCAACAATTTCGCCCAAATAATCAACCATCAGTACACGATCACCATCCCCATCGAAGGCGATACCTAAATCTGCTTTCTTTTCTAAAACAGTTTTTTGTAAAGTTTCTAAATGGGTTGAGCCACAATTTTTATTAATATTTAAGCCATTTGGCGCGGTCCCTAATAGGGTAAGATGAGCACCTAAGCCAGAAAATAACGACGGAGCAATATGGTAAGTCGATCCATTTGCGCAGTCCAATACTATTTTTAACCCATTTAAATGAAAAGATGGAGGGAGTGTAGATTTACAAAAATTCACATAACGAATTTTTGCATCCTCTACTCGAACTGCTTTTCCTAATTTAGCTGAATTAACCGTTTGAAACGGTCGAGTAAGATAAGTTTCGATTTGTGATTCAATGTTATCCGCTAATTTTGTCCCATCATGTGAAAAAAATTTAATCCCATTATCATAGTAAGGGTTATGCGATGCGCTGATTACAATTCCCGCTTGTGCACCGAGATCCGAAGTTAAAAAAGCAATCGCTGGAGTTGGAATAGGACCGAGAAGGTGGATATCGATACCTGCTGCAGATAGACCTGCCTCTAAAGCAGATTCAAGCATATAACCTGAAAGGCGGGTATCTTTCCCGATAAGGACTTTATTCTGTCCATTATCTAAAACTTTTCCTACAGCCCAGCCTAGTTTTAAGATAAATTCTGGAGTAATAGGGTATTCACCTACTTTTCCTCGAATCCCATCGGTCCCAAAATAGTTGAGCGTAATTTTTGTCATGACGAATCCAAGAATTAAATTCGTGATTAATTACAAGCTATCTGTGGCTGGATCATGATCAATGATGGTGGAATCCTTTTTTGAAGATAGTTTTTCTTCAGGGGAAGTCGATTGATCGTTTTTATTTCCATTATTCCAACCTTTCGGCTCTCTCGGTAGTTTACCTTTCATGATGTCATTTATTTGAGCGGAATCAATCGTTTCATATTTTATCAAGGCTTCAGCCATAATATGTAATTTTTCAATATTATCCTGCAATAATGATTCGGCAAGTTTGTAATTACGATCAATAATATGACGGCTTTCTTCATCGATTAATTGGGCTGTATCATCCGAAAACTTATTATTTTTAGCGATTTGATGACCTAAAAATACCTCTTCATTTTCTTGATTGTAAGTTAATGGACCAAGACGATCCGATAAACCCCATTTCGTTATCATGTTCCGTGCAATCTCAGTAGCCCGTTGGATGTCGTTTGAAGCACCTGTTGTCACTTGCTCCGGACCAAAAATTAAACTTTCAGCAATACGTCCCCCAAATAAACTAGCAATTTGACTCTCTAGGCGCTGCTTAGTATAGCTATAACGATCCTCTTCAGGTAAAAACATCGTGACACCTAAGGCTTTACCACGTGGGATAATCGTTACTTTATAAACAGGATCATGATCGGGGACCAAACGCCCTACAATAGCGTGCCCGGCTTCATGATAAGCCGTGAGTTTTTTCTCTTTTTCATTCATAACCATAGAGCGCCGTTCACTACCCATCATGACTTTATCTTTGGCTTTTTCTAGATCAATCATGTCAACGGTGGATTTATTTTCACGCGCTGCAAATAAAGCCGCTTCGTTAATGAGGTTCGCTAAATCCGCGCCCGAAAAACCGGGCGTGCCTCTTGCGATGATACCGGGTTTAACATCTTTACCGTAGGGAATTTTTCGAAGATGGACTTTTAGAATTTGTTCTCTACCACGAATATCAGGTAAGCCAACAATCACTTGACGATCGAATCGGCCGGGTCGCAATAAGGCAGGATCTAAAACATCGGGTCGATTCGTAGCGGCCATCACAATGACACCTTCGTTCCCTTCAAAACCATCCATTTCAACCAATAATTGATTGAGCGTTTGCTCACGCTCATCATGCCCACCGCCTAAACCAGCACCACGGTGACGGCCAACGGCATCGATTTCATCAATGAATATGATACAAGGGGCCTGTTTTTTAGCTTGTTCAAACATATCTCTTACGCGAGATGCTCCTACACCCACAAACATTTCAACAAAATCAGAACCTGAGATTGTGAAAAAAGGAACCTTTGCTTCACCCGCAACAGCACGTGCTAAAAGTGTTTTACCTGTTCCAGGAGGGCCCATTAACAAAACACCACGTGGAATTTTTCCGCCTAGCTTTTGAAATTTTGCGGGATCTTTTAAAAATTCAACTAATTCACTGACCTCTTCTTTCGCTTCTTCAGCACCCGCTACATCAGCAAAAGTAACCTTGACTTGATCTTCTCCAAGTAAACGAGCACGACTGCGGCCAAAGGATAATGCTCCCTTCCCTCCAGCACCCCCCATTTGGCGCATGAAAAATATCCATACGCCAATAAGCAGTAGCATAGGGAACCAATTGATAAAAATCCGCATCAAGAAACTTTCCTGTTGTGGTGGTTCCCCCTTGACATTGACATGTTTTTTTAATAGTTCAGGAAGTAAATACTGATCAGGAATGGGCATATAGCTGGTAAACGTCTTATCACTATGTAATTGACCTTTTATAATTTGGTTGCTTTGAATGGTTACAGATTGCACATTGCCTTGTTGGACATTTTGTAGAAATTCGGAATACGTTAGGCGTTCCCCAGCGTTATTACGAGGCTCGAGGTTATTAAATACGGTGATCAGTATAACCGCAATAATTAGCCATAAAAATAGATTTTTCAGCATGTCGTTCAAACTAGGCTACCTCGCAATTCTCTCAAAAGAGGGCATTATATACTAAATTTATACGTTTCGATTATTTTAAGCGCTTTTTACAACGTTTTAGGCCAGAAAGACATCCGTTATAAAATAAAAAAACTTATTTTCCTTGATAATAACCTATCGCAACTAAATAAACTTCTGTGGATCGTCCTCTAGAAGCAGAAGGTTTCCGAATAGTAACGTTTGCAAATAGGCTTCTTAATTCTTTTAGAAAAGCTTCAAATCCTTTCCCTTGAAAAGCCTTTACTACAAAATAACCTTTTGGCTTTAATACTTTCTTAGCAAAATCCAGTGCCAATTCAGCCAAAAAAATAGCCCTGGGTTGATCAACACTCCGTATTCCACTAAAGTTGGGTGCCATATCGGAAATTACAAGGTCGATAGGCTTCGATTGAATACGTTGTAATAGTTGTTTTATCACGGATTCTTCTCGAAAATCGCCTTGAAGGAATTCCACCGGAGTCAATGTCTCCATCGGCAAAATATCAAGGGCATAAACCTTTCCTGTGGTTCCTACGAGACGTGACGCGATCTGAGACCATCCTCCAGGGGCAGCACCCAGATCTACAATAACCATTCCAGGCTTAATTAATTTGGTTTTCTCTTGGATTTCTAACAACTTATAGGCTGAACGCGAACGAAAACCTTCTTTTTTAGCCCGTTTTACGTAAGGGTCCTTAAAATGTTCATTCAACCAACGTTGACTACTACTTTTATAGTGAGACATTGGATTGTTGCTGACAATGGGTTTCGCGTATTAAAAACTTTCCAATTAAAAAGGCGATTAGGTAACAGAAAGGTAAGATAATAAAAGCTTTTCGATAATCTTCAAGCGTATAAAAAGGTCTGCCATTATAATAACTTCCATTCCAACTAAAATGTAAGAAAATACCAATAAGTGGTTGAAATAAAGCGCCGCCCGCTACCGTAGCCATATTATTAATACCCATCGCTGTTCCAGCGACACTGGAATGATTATTATCCTTTACGACACCAAATGCCAGAGATTGGCCTGAGGCTGCCAGCCCAAATAAAAATAAACAAATGTAAAGCCAAAGTAAAGGCAAGTGAGGAATGTAAATCACTGGAATGAGCCCAATGAGTCCTAAACTCGCAGCAAATTTTAAGGGCACCCCGCGTAGGTTAACCGTGTCGGACCACCAGCCTAATAACGGGCAGCCGATGCCTATCGCTAGCCAAATCATGGTGCACGCTGCGGAAGCTGCTTTAGTGCTAATACCATAGGCGATAACAAGAAAAGGAATTCCCCAAAGAGCAGCAAAAGCGGTGATGGGCGCCCATACCATAAAAGAATAGAGCGCTATAAACCAGGTCTGATTATTCTCAGCAACTTGACGAAAACTATGTAATACACCTTTTTTGGAAGTGGGTTGAAATTTGTGTCCTTTTGAGACGACTTCAGGACTGTCTCGTACAATAAGCCATATTAATAAACCTAAAATAACACCGATAACGGCTAAGTTTAAAATAGTGTGTCGCCAACCCCAATGATCGACAGCGATGGTTAACGGTGTTTCACCGACGATAGCACCTATACAGCTCATCAACTCAACCAAACCTGTTAAGAAAGCAAAGTATCGAGAAGGAAACCAACGAGAGATGAGAACCAGTGTGCCTATAAATGCAAATGAAGAGCCCATTCCCATCATAAACCGCCCTGCAGAAGCAGTCGCTATCGTCGTCGTTGAACTAAATAGAAATGCTCCTAAAGCACACATCAGTATCGCAATGGTTAATAAACGTCGGGGACCGAATCGATCAAATAAAAATCCTGCGGGAAGTTGCATGGGTGTATAAGAGTAGTAATAGAAAGCGGTCATTGTTCCTAACGTAATTGCATTAAGCTTTAAATCACTAATGAGTTGATTGGTCATGACTGCAGGTGAAACTTGTAATATGAACTCATACATATAAAAACAAGAGGCGAGAATACAGATAACAACGGCAAGCAAAGTTGGTTTTTGCTTTGTTAAAGAAAGGGATGATAAATCGCTATTTTTTTTAAAAAGCATAAAAAAATTGAATGGAAGTCATATTACAAATTACAAAAATAAAGTTTAAAGTGCATGGCGATTAACTCATGTTCCATTGATATATTGAGATTTACAATGGGTTTCCCGAAGTAAAAAACGACTTACGAAAAATGCAATGATAAAACATACCGGCAATACAAAAAGTGCTTTCTGATAATCAACTCTATCATAAAAAGGAGTCCCATGATGCATGATGCCTTTCCAATTGATATAAAGTAAAACACCGATTAACGGTTGGAATAATGCCCCTCCTGCAACAACCGCCATATTATTTAAACCCATGGCTGTGCCGACGACACAAGGGGTGTTGTTATCCTTGACGACACCAAAGGATAAGGATTGTCCAGAGGCGGATAAACCAAAAATCCATAAAAAAAAGTATAACCAAGGGAGTGGTAGAGGTGGGCAATAGATAATAATTGAAAGACTGACGATTCCTAATAAAGCAGAAAAACTAAGCGGTTTAGAACGTGAATTAATTTTGTCGGAGAACCAACCGATCAATGGACTTCCTAAGCCGATACCGAGCCAGATCATTGCACTGGCTTTAGAAGCTGCTTCTGTTGAAAGAGAGTAACTCGATACTAAAAAAGGAATACCCCATAGAGCCGCGAATGCGGTGATTGGAGCCCAAATCGAGAAAGAATACAAAGCAATGAACCACGTTTGTTTATTTTTACAAACTTGACGCAATCTTTTTAATTCATTTTTTTTAGGAGGAGGCTGAAATTTATAACCTTTCAAGACCGTTTCAGGACTATCTCTAACCACTGTCCATACGAGTAAAGCAAGCAAACAACCCACAAGAGAGAGAGAAATAATGGTTGATCGCCATCCCCAATGATTGATAGCGGTGACTAAAGGAACTTGGCCAGCAATGGCGCCCGCTGAGCTCATTAATTGCACAAGACCTGTCAGTAAAGCAAAATAGTGAGGCGGAAACCAACGTGAAACAAGTAATAAAGCACCTATAAAAGAAAAAGAAGAACCAATACCCATTAAAAATCGGCCACATGAAGCCATCACAGCATCAGGGGTAATGCCAAATAAAAGTGCGCCTAAGGCGCAAATTAAAATAGCTAAGGTAATTAAACGACGCGGACCGAAACGATCGAAGAGCAAACCAGCAGGCAATTGCATGGGCGTATAGGAATAAAAATAAAAAGCAGCCATGGTGCCTAAACTCGCCGCGTTAAGCCCTAAGTCACGCATCAACTCATTCGTCATGACAGCAGGGGATACTTGCAAGGTATATTCATACATATAAAACAAGGCGGCCAATATGCAAATAATAGAAGCGAGGAGTAATTGTTTCTTACTGGTTAAGTCGGACACATCGTGTGACACTACCGCTTCATTGTTGTGCATTTTTTACCTCTTGTTAAATCAAGTTCCTCATGACTGTTTACTGATAGCTTTTTTAAAGCAAGTTAGGATGCTTATCAGGTCTGAGATAAGCCTATAGAAAACAATAAGTGATCAGGATTTTGATTGCAAGCCTTTAAAAATATCGAAATGACAACCTTTCGTGCGAAAATAATGCAAATCGTTTTTATTCTATACTATTTGTCTGTAGTGATGATGTTGAAATGTTTATCTACGTTTTGTTAATAATAAACATTGATCCAAAAAAATACTTTGCTTATACTGGCGACCGGTTGTGCCGGGATGGCGGAATGGTAGACGCGCCGGACTCAAAATTCGGTGATGGCGACATCGTGTGGGTTCGAGTCCCACTCTCGGTACCATTAAAATTTATTTGGCTTGGATGAGCGCAATTGCCGTTGCAGCGATTCCTTCCTCACGCCCAATAAACCCCAATTTTTCCGTAGTAGTTGCTTTTACGTTGATCTGATTTAAATCAATGTTCATATCGTTTGCTAAATTAATTCGCATTTTATTAAAATACGTTTGAAGCTTAGGGGTTTCTGCGAGGATGGTGATATCCACATTGTTTATACGCCAGTTATTTTTAACTAATAACTGGACGGTCGTTTGTAGAAAGATTCGACTATCCTTGTTTTTTAAGCAGTCATCGGTGTCAGGGAAATGTAAACCTATATCGCCCAAAGCGCAGGCACCTAATAAAGCATCCACAAGCGCATGGATGATAACATCACCATCTGAATGAGCTTTTATTCCCATTTTATGAGGAATTGTGACGCCGCCTAGGATAATGTGGTCACCCGCTTTAAAAGCGTGGACATCGTAACCATAGCCTATGCGAAAATTAATCGTCATATTTTTCTCTTCTAAAGGGATACGCATCATAACACGATAATAGGATCGGATAGAAAGCGATTTGTTGCTACGATTGAAATTTAAAGGCTGTGTTAAGGTGATATGACTTGATAACAAGCGCTTTTATTTATGAAAAACTAGGTGAGTGGTAAAAGGAGGTGATATGATTAACGACAGATTTTAGTCGAGAAAATTTAATGATAGAGTCGACGCATTATTTTACAAATTATTTTTTAGTGGCGATGCCCATTTTAACGGATGCCTATTTTAGTCGTTCAGTGGTCTATATTTGTGAGCATACTGAAAAAGGGGCGGTAGGTATCGTGATTAATCAACCTTTACAATCCTTACACGTTAACCTTGCAGAAATAGTACAGGAAATTACAGAAAGCAATCTAAAATCAACGAAAACCACTGCAGGAGCAAATTTTCCAATATTATGTGGTGGACCCATTCATCCAGAACGCGGGTTCGTAATACATGCCCCCTCCGGTGCATGGCAATCAAGTCTTAAAATGAATAGTGAAATATCAGTAACCACTTCAAAAGATATTTTGCTGGCCATTGCGAAGCAGCAAGGCCCTGAAAAATTTATTTTTTCATTAGGCTATGCAAATTGGATAGCCGGTCAAATGGAGCAAGAAATCATTAATAATTTTTGGTTAACTTTGCCGGCAAATCCTAATCTATTATTTGATGTTCCTTTTGAACAACGCTGGTTGAAAGCAATGGATTATCTGGGTGTTGATGTGACTAAATTGGCCTATATGGGTGGTCATGCCTGAAACGAAGACAGTGATAGGGTTTGATTTTGGTTTGAAATATATTGGCGTAGCAATAGGCCAAACTTCACCTTCACTCGCACAACCATTGACTAATTTAAGCGTAAAAAAAGGAAATTTGCCTTGGGAAGAAATTGCTCAATTATTAAAAATGTGGTCGCCGGATGTCATCGTTGTGGGTGTTCCATTCAATATGGATGGGACAGAGCAGCCGATAACGCGTGAAGCGCGTAATTTTTTAATGGAATTAAAAAATCGTTTTGAAATTCCGGTGTTTCCTGTCGATGAGCGGTTAACGACCGTTGAGGCACGTTCACGGCTTTTTGCGCTGGGTGGTTATAAGGCATTGAAAAAAAAATCCATTGATAGTATTGCAGCTCAGTTAATTGTTGAAATATGGTTAGAAAACCAATGAGTAAGATACTTTTTAAATCAACGTCCGTTGTTGCTTCCATGACAATGATTTCACGGATTTTAGGATTTGTTCGTGATATGATTGCCGCACGGATTTTTGGTGCTGCACCTGCAGTTGATGCGTTTTACATTGCGTTCAAGATTCCTAGTTTCATGCGGGGCATATTTGCAGAGGGTTCCTTTTCTGCAGCCTTTATTCCTACTTTATCTGAATATAAACAAATGCGCTCACCACAAGAAGTGCAACAATTTCTTGCCTATATTGGAGGAACATTAGGCCTTGTTTTGTTAATCGTTTGTATTCTGGGCATTTTAGGGAGCAAAAATTTGGTCAGTTTATTTGCGCCCGGTTTAGATCCGTATCGTTTTCAATTAGCCGTAAAAATGTTAAGAATTACATTTCCTTACTTGATGTTAATTTCTTTAACTGCTTTAGTGAGTGCAACTTTAAATTGTTATGGAAAATTTTGGGTTCCTGCGTTTACACCCGCGTTATTAAATATTTCTTTAATTTTTACCGCACTTGGAATGGCACGATTTTTTAAAGTGCCTGTTGAAACCCAAGCGTGGGGAGTGTTACTCGGAGGATTTTTACAATTAGGATTTCAATTACCTTTTCTTAATCGATTAAACTTATTGAAAAAACCGCGTTTTAAATGGCACGATCCAGGCGTTCAAAAAGTGTTAAAATTTATGTTGCCTGCTCTATTTGGTTCTTCAGTAGGTCAGATTAGTTTACTACTGAATACTATTTTTGCTTCGTTCTTAGTTGCAGGAAGTGTGACCTGGCTTTATTATTCAGATAGGCTGGCTTATTTTCCATTAGGCGTGTTTGGTGTCGCATTAATGACCGTTATTTTACCGCATCTTTCACGTCAGCACGCAGAAAAATCCCCTGAATTATTTTCTAGTACATTAAATTGGGGTTTACGTTGTAATTTACTGATTGGTATTCCTGCATCGCTAACCTTATTGATTTTATCGGGGCCACTTATCGTTACACTTTTTCATTACGGTAAATTTACGCTCGAGGACGTGGTGATGACACAACGCAGTGTGATTGCCTATTCAGTGGGTTTACAAGCATTTATGTTAATTAAAATATTAGCGGCTGCTTTTTATGCGAAACAAAATATAAAAACACCTGTTCGAATAGGAATTATCGCATTAATTGTGAATATGTTTTTTAATGCATTATTAATTTTCCCGTTAAAACATGCAGGTTTAGCATTAGCCAGTTCTTTATCCGCTTGGTTGAATGTCGGATTATTATTATGGGGTTTAAAGAGCCGTCACATTTTTCAATGGCAACCCGGATGGTTAAAGTTTTTATTACAAGTGTTATTTGCTAATGCTATATTGTGCGTATTTTTATATTGGTCTGCTGCAGCGATGCCTATTTGGGTCAATTGGGATTGGCAACAACGATTGTCACATATTTTTTTACTCGGTGTGGCGTCCATTTTTATTTATACTGGTGTGTTGTGGATGTGTGGTTTACGTTATCACGATTTAAAAGCGCACCATGACTGAACTGATTCGCAATAGTTATAATATAAAACCGAGACAGTATGGTTGCGTAGCCACTATCGGAAACTTTGATGGATTGCACCGAGGGCACCAAAAGGTTATCCAATCGTTAATCAAGCTTGCTCGACAATTTCACAGACCGACGTGTGTGATTATTTTTGAACCACATCCGCAAGAGTTTTTTTATCGCGAAAATGCACCTGCGCGTTTAATGCGGTTTCGTGAAAAATTTAAATCTTTACAAGCGTTAGGAATCGATCGCGTGCTTTGCTTACGGTTTAATAAACGTCTAGCAGAATGCAGCGCAACGGATTTTGTTAAAAAAATTTTAATTGAAAAATTAGGAATAAAAGGCTTAATGATTGGGGATGATTTTCGTTTCGGTAAAGCGCGTCAAGGTGATTGGGTGTTGTTGAAAAATCTCGGTCGCGAATATGGATTTAAAGTGTTTTCAACGCCCACCCTTTTATTTGACAACGAACGTATTGGTAGCTCGCGCGTAAGGAATGCAGTAAAACAAGCCGATTTTAAATTAGCAGAACGGTTGCTAGGCCATTCGTTTACACTCAGTGGTCGAGTCATTTATGGCGATCAACGTGGACGATTACTTGGTTTTCCGACGGCTAACGTTGGATTACATCGGCGGATAGCCCCCCTAGAAGGCGTATTTATTGTAAAGGTTTATGGTTTAGCATCAATACCCATTGCGGGAGTTGCCAATTGTGGTACACGTCCAACAATGAATGGATTGAAAAATTTATTAGAAGTTTATTTATTTGATTTTAACCGAACGATTTATGGCCAATTTATCGAAATAGAATTTTTAGAAAAAATACGCGATGAAAAAAAATTTGAGAGTATAGAAACACTCAAACAACGCATTGCGAAAGATGTAGCGACAGCAAAAGAATATTTTATAAAAAATTAAGTGCATGCCTCATTAATTTTTAATGGACATAATTAAAATAATAAGAAGAGTTCTCATGTTCAATCAATTATCTGTAAATAAATATAAAATAACGGGTGCGATTGCTTTTGGAGATAGTTTATCCGATGAAGGTATAAAATATAAAGAAAATATTTGTGGTTGCTTTCCGTTTAAATGGTTTTTATATCACTCCGATTATAATAATTTCACGAATGGTCATACGTGGGCTTATATTTTTGCGAACGTGCTTAATCATTGTTTAAAAGAGAAACTAAATTGGTTGACCTCAGAATCTCCTACTTATTTTAAGAATGTCGCAGAAGGTGGAGCAACCGCCTATAATTATAAAAATTTAACCAGTCTTTTTAAGTATTTTAAAGGTTTTATTTTGAGTTTTTTTCTAGGAAATATTCAGGAACAAGCAACGCGCATTAAAACAGATAAAAATATACTTCATCCCGACCTTTTAGGCATTATTTTTGCAGGAGCTAATGATTTGGCAACGATAGGGTATGATGATGTGAATGGTGTTGAAAGAGCAATCCAAGGAGTAAAGAAGACCATAAAAATTTTGACGAATAAAAACACAAAAAAAACGCTTAACTATTTAAAACATTTTTTATTTGTTGGGTTGCCTAATATTAGCGAAACGCCTCGATTTTCACATAAATCGGAAAAAGAAAAGACACGCATGGAAAAAGCATGTCAATTATATAATAAAAAATTACAAGAATTTTCCAATGAGTATCAATATATTGATTTTAGTTTATGTACACTTTATAAGTACGCTAATATTAATTGTTTAAATTTAGAAGCGATAAAAAAAATAGAAAAAGGTATTGTGGTTGTTGGAGAAGGTAGAAAAAGAACCCTTCTTTTTATTAAAGATGGAAAATTTGTAACCTGCACATCCAATGACGAACTGAAAAAAATAACGATTAATCTTTCTAAAAATAGAATGGATCTTTTTTCCAAGGAAGGCGAAATTGTAAGAACCAAGACTAATGAAGCTCAATTAGATGAATTTATTGACGAGATCGTTAAAAAAGCGAAGTTAAATCTCAGTATAAACGTGATCGATATTAGTATTTTTTTAGATGCCATTTTGAAAAATCCAGAAATTTATGGCTTTACTGCGGGTTGTGCTGTTTATTTCATCCCGAATAACAGAGAACACAATACGGATGAAACCGTAATTTCACAGCACATTTCAGGAAATGCTATTCTTTTTAAAGAAACTGAAGATGGTTTTTTGAGTTATCTTATAAAAGAAGGAGCAGTCGTGACAGAGCAAGGAAAAATAGCAAAGGTTAGCTTTCATTTAACTGCAAACAATCAAGCGCGTTTGGAGGAAAAAATTAAATCGGCTGTTAAAAAAGAGGTGATTAAATTAGCCGATAGCGAAGCACGTCATGATCGCTTGATAATTACGATTATTCAGTCGGTTATCAGAGGTTTTAAAAAGAAGTTTCATAAAGAAATGAGGCTTGCGATTATTAATGATTCTGTGTTGGAATCCATTAAAAAAAATAACTTAAATAGAAATACTATTTTTTGGGATGATTTACATCCCGCAAGGAGGTTGCATGAGTTATTAGCACTTAAAATTACGGAATTTATTAAAACGCATTATTTAATCCAAAATCCTTTTCAATTTAGTGATGATGCACGCATTGGAGTTAAACCGAAGTTACCTGAAAATATTTTTGCTGAATCTCCAGATGTTTTACCTTCTGAATCTGCTTTGCTTATAAAGAATAGTGAGGTACAGGATAGGGTCAGACTGAATTGACTATAAATGTTTTGACGAAAGCTATCCAGCTGATTAGACTACGCAAATTATGTCACGAAAAGAATTTTATCTAACACTCGAAAAGAGTGAACAAATTGCTCCAGACGTTAAGCATTTCACTTTTTATTATGAAGAAGGTGGGTGTTTTCAATTTATTCCAGGCCAGTTTATTACCTTGCATATTCCGACAGATGAAAAGATTCTGCGTCGTAGTTACAGTATTGCGAATAAAACGTATCCAGCGACCAATAAAATTGAATTTGCTGCGTCTTATGTCCCTTCTGGGGTTGCGAGTCAACTTTTATTTACATTAAAACCAGGTGATAAGGTTATGGCGACCGGTCCCTTTGGCAGACTGACATTACGAGAGGAGATGCCAGAACGCTATATCTTGGTAGCGACGGGAACCGGTGTTACGCCCTATCGGACGATGTTAGCCGAGTTAGAACATCGGTTTAAATTACGTCCCTGTTTTAAAGTTGTTTTGTTATTTGGTGTCCGCAGACCAGAAGATCTATTATATCGAGATGAATTTATTGCGTTTTCTGAAAAAAATGCTTGGTTTGAATTTCACGCCTATTATAGCCGAGTTAAATTGAATAAAGCATTAAGTTATGAACATATGGGTTATGTTTTGAATGCGTTTGGTGAAATTCAACCGAATGCTAAGCAGGATATTGTTTATTTGTGTGGCAACCCCAATATGGTTGATGAGGTTTTTACGTTGCTTGTTAAAAATTATGGTTTTCCTACCGATATTATTCGACGCGAAAAATATATTTCCTCTAATTAATAAAGTAGCGCTATAAGATTTATTTATTCCGATTCGATTTGTTCTAATAAGGAAATCATTGCCAGGGCCGTATCGACTGCATCGCGGCCTTTATGACAACGTTTTTCATCAACGCGCGCTAAAGCGAGTTCTTCATTGTCCGTGGTTAAAATGCCAAAAATAACAGGAATAGATTCTTGTAAAGCAATTTTTTGACATGCATAACTCACTTGTTGGCAAACATAATCATAATGATCGGTTTCACCACGGATAATTGCGCCCAAACAAATAATGGCTAAACAATTTTCATCAGAAATAGCGATTTGTTGTGCGGTAAGGCCTATTTCTATTGCTCCAGGGACTCTAACAATCGTAATGCAGGAATCTGGGAAATTAAATTCTTTTAAACGCTGTAAAGCGCCCATTAATAATTTTTCAGAAATGTTGGGATTAAATTGACTAACGATGAGCGCAATATTAAATTTATCTGCCTCCTGGGTGAAATCGAAAGGTTGAGCAGTAATCTCTTTTATTTTTTTTTGCATAAGGAATCCTTTTTATAAATTGAGTAAATGTCCAAGTTTGGATTGTTTCGTTTTTAAATAGGTGAGATTGGTTGGGCTCGGCGTCGCAATAAGCGGAACGCGCTCCGTAATTTCAATACCATATTGTTTTAAATCGATAATTTTTTGTGGGTTATTGGTTAATAATTTTATTTTTAATATTTTTAAGCGTTGTAATATTTGTGCACCTATCCAATAATTTCGATCGTCACTGCCAAAGCCTAATTTTTGATTGGCTTCGACGGTATCGAAACCTTGATCTTGTAAGGCATAGGCTTTAAGTTTATTGAGTAGGCCAATCCCTCGACCTTCTTGACGTAAATAAAGTAATGCGCCGCCGTGCTCACTAATTTGTGTTAAGGATTCATGGAGTTGCCAACCACAATCACAGCGTGTGGATCCAAACAGATCACCGGTAAAACATTCTGAATGAATACGTACGAGAGTGGGATGATAGGATTTTTTTATCTTTTCTTTAATAATTGCTAAATGGTGATGTTTGTCCAGCTGACTTTCAAACAGCTTGATTGTTAAATCACCATAGTCTTTCGTGGGTAAGTGGATAGACGCAATTTCTTTGACTAAGGACTCTGTTTGTAGGCGATATTGGATGAGGTCACGTATGGATAATAGTGTTATTTGGTGTTGTTTTGCAAATCGTTCTAAGTCGGGGAATCGAGCCATGCTGCCGTCAGGATTCATGATTTCACAGATAACCGCAGCAGAGTTTAGCCCCGCTAACCGGACTAAATCAGTGCTTCCTTCCGTTTGACCCATACGTGCCAAAACACCGCCTTTTCGAGCGCGTATAGGAAAAATATGTCCCGGCATAACGATATCTTGAGGACCACTTTTAGGATCGATAGCAACGTGTATGGTATGCGCTCTGTCGGCTGCCGAGATGCCTGTTGTAACGCCCTTAGCGGCCTCAATGGATGCCGTAAACGCCGTATTAAACGGATTGGTTGCGTTTTCTACCATCATGGGGATTTGTAAGCGTTTAATATCTTCTTCTGCTAACGCTAAACAGATTAATCCCCGCGCATGCTGTGCCATAAAGTTAATGGCCCGAGGGGTTACCTTCTCAGCAGCAAGGACAAGGTCTCCTTCATTCTCACGGTTTTCATGATCAAAAAGAATGACCATTTTTCCTAAACGAAGGTCTTCTAAAGCCGAATTAATATTAGGGGGTTGTGTCTTCATCTTCTAATTTGTTATTTCGGTGTTTAATATACCATATAAGGCTATTTTCCGCTCCATTTAAATTCAAAACAAGTGTCTCTTCCTAACGTTATCCCCTTCATTGGAATTCCTTTTTTTAAAGGATTTGGAAAATGGAAGGCTGTTTGTGCATTTTCTCCAAGCCAACGTGGTGCCACGTAAATAAAAGCATGTTGTAGCAAATTATTCTGAATAAGCGCTTGAAAAAGATGACCTCCTGCTTCTACCCAGAGATCAATTTTACCGTCTAAACCAATATGATCGAATACAGCGATTAAATTGAGCCCATTTTTGTCGTGTTTAATGGGAATGAAGCGGGTGTCAGGTTGTTGCTCTTTGAATTGATAAACTTTACATACACTCGAATGATGGAAAATAGTGACGCTTGCAGCACTCTCAAAGATTTTTGACGTTGTGGATAGATTTAGATGCGTATCTAAAATATAGAGCGGTTTTTTATAAATTTTGTGGTCTAAGCGGCTATTTAACAAGGGGTCATCGTGGCTAATTGTTTTCGCTGTCGTTAAGATAGCATCTGCTTTTTTACGATGGTGATGGGTGAACTGTTGTGCTTTTTCTCCGGTTAATTGAACTCTTTTTCCGTTTTTCCCAGCAATTTTCCCGTCCAAACTCAGGGCCAATTTGGCTGTAGTGAAAGGTCTTTTACAGGTCCACCAATAGACATAGCTGGCATAAAAATTATCAATAGCAGGCAAAGCATGTTGAATGCATTCAATGCCTGCATGTTTCAACAAGTTATCCGTATGATGACTGACCGCAGGATTAGGATCTTGAAAACCATAAATGACTTTGACGATACCGCTTTTTATAATGAGATCAGTACAAGGCGGCGTTTTTTTAGCTGAGTGACAGCAGGGTTGTAAAGTGACATATAATGTGGCGCCTTTGACATGAACAGGATTAACGCTTTGGATAGCCTCTACTTCAGCGTGAGGCAAACCACTGGCATGATGATAGCCTTTTGCAATAACCGTATTATCTTTGACCAGTATAGCGCCCACACAAGGGTTTGGTGAGCAAAATCCACGACGTATTTCAGCTAATGATAACGCTAATTCGAGATATTGACGGATAGAATGAGTCATGCTGCTAAAGCTTGAGCTAATTTTTTATGAATATTATCAAAACCACGATTACTCATAATAACAATATGGTCGGAAGTTTGAGTGACTTTAATGACCTCTTGAACAATCTCATCGACTGAGTCACAAAGAGAAAGAGGGACCGAGATGTTTTGCAATATATTATTATTCCTATTTTGTTTCGGCCACAATAACCATAGCTTATCCGCTTCTTGTAAAGAAGGACCTAACGTTTTTTGATGCCTATTGGAGCGCATGGTATGCGTTCCACACTCTAAAATAACCAATAAACGCTTTTTCCCGATTTTTTTTCGTAGACCAGAAAGTGTTGCTGCAATTGCCGTGGGGTGATGCGCAAAATCGTCATAGAGCGTTATACCATTGATTTTTTTATAAATTTCTAAGCGGCGCTTAATACCTTGGAACTGATTCAATGCAGCAATGGCCTTTTGAGGATGAATACCCACATGGTGTGCTGCAGCGACTGCACTTATCGCATTTGCGGCGTTATGTTCACCGATTAAAGACCAATGAACTTCACCTTGTTTACTATTTTTATAGTAAATTTCAAACTGACTTGCGTCGGCTTTTAATAATGCGGTGTGCCAAATAACCTCCTTATTTTTTTCATTTCCAGTGTACTCAATGGGAGTCCAATATCCTTGTGAAAGTACCTGTTGTATGTTCCTATCCCTTTGAGGACAAATAATAAGCCCTTGACTGGGCACAGTGCGCAATAAATAAGAAAATTGCATTTTAATTGCATCCAAGTTTGGAAAAATATCGGCATGATCAAATTCAAGATTATTTAAAATTAACGTTTTTGGGTGATAATGAATAAATTTCGAACGTTTATCAAAAAATGCCGTATCATATTCGTCCGCTTCGATGACAAAAAAATCACCTTTCCCTAAGCAGGCAGAATGATCAAAATTTTTTGCAAGTCCACCAATTAAAAACCCAGGATTTAAACCTGCGGCCGCTAATATCCAACTTAATAGACTCGATACGGTTGTTTTTCCATGTGTTCCCGAAACGGCTAGAACATGATAGTTGCGTAAAACATGGGCAGCTAACCATTGTGGACCTGACATATAAGGGATGTTTTGATTTAAAACATATTCGACACAGGGATTTCCTCGCGTCATGGAATTTCCCATGATTATTAAATCAGGATGAGGGTATAGATTTTTTACGTCATAACCTTCAAAAATCGGAATGTTATGAGAGGCCAAAAGTGTGCTCATCGGCGGATAAATGTGGGCGTCAGAGCCAGTAATATCAAAATTTTTTTGCTTGGCTATCAACGCAATACCGGCCATAAATGTACCGCAAATACCTAAAATATGAAGTCGCATGCAAGTCTAGAAATAGTGAGAATGTTTCAAGTATATTATTTATTTTAAATTACCTGGAGAATAAGCAGGATGTCAAAAAAAAATGTATTTTATGCGCAATCGGGTGGTGTAACGGCCGTTATTAATGCAACTGCCTGTGGTGTTATCGAAACCGCCAGAAAATATAAAAATAAAATGGGTAAAGTTTATGCAGGGTGTAATGGGATTATGGGTGCGCTGACTGAGGACTTAATTGATACCGGTAAAGAGAGTCATCAAGCCATTGCGAGTTTATATTATACGCCAGGAGGAGCATTTGGTTCTTGTCGTTATAAACTAAAAAGTTTAAAGGATAATCGCGCAGAATATGAACGTTTATTACAGGTGTTTAACGCCCATAATATTGGTTATTTTTTTTATAATGGGGGGGGAGATTCACAGGATACGGCACATAAAGTGTATAGGCTTAGCCAGACGCTGGGTTATCCCCTACGTTGCATTGGCATCCCTAAAACGGTCGATAATGACCTTCCTATCACCGATAATTGCCCAGGCTTTGGGTCTGTTGCCAAATATGTGGCTATTTCCACATTGGAAGCCAGTTTAGATGTTGCGTCGATGCATGCAACGTCGACAAAAGTATTCATTATGGAAGTGATGGGGCGTCATACCGGCTGGATTGCCGCGGCAAGTGGATTGGCTCGGCAAAACAAAGGAGATGCACCCCATATTATTTTATTTCCTGAAATAAGTTTTAATGAATCTTTATTTTTACAGGAAGTGGATAAAACAGTAAAAAAATGGGGTTATTGTGTTATTGTTTTGGCAGAAGGTGTTCAAGATGGGACGAAAAAATTTTTAGCGGAAGGAGGCACGACGGATGCATTTGGCCATAAGCAGTTGGGTGGTGCAGCACCGATTGTTGCGCAACTGATTAAAACGAAATTAGGATATAAATATCACTGGGCCTTACCGGATTATTTACAACGTTCAGCCCGGCATATTGCTTCTGAAGTGGATGTGGAACAAGCTTATGCGTTAGGTAAAGCAGCTGTTGAGCTTGCGATTGAGGGCAAAAATGCGGTTATGCCGACGATTGTCCGGGTCGCCAATAAACCTTATCAATGGGTTATTGGCGAAACAAAATTGGTGACCGTTGCAAACAAAGAAAAAAAACTGCCCCGTTCTTTTATTACTCAGTCGGGTTTTCATATTACATCGCGTTGCCGCGACTACCTGCTGCCATTAATTCAAGGAGAGAGCTATCCTCCCTATCGAAAAGGTTTACCAAATTATAGATCATTGAAAAAGATTAAAGTTAAGAAAAAATTAGAAGATTTCGCCATTTAATTAAAAATAATCTTTTCGCTACTTATCTAAAAAGGTAATATATATTACCATATATATTACTTTTTTTGACATTTATCGCGCTTTAAACACAGTATAAGTTTACTCTATGGTCATAACAATAAAATTTTAATAAAGCTATGGCATGAATATAAAAGATATAAGACGGAAAAACTTACGGATACTAGCACGTACAGCAGGTGGGATCACTGTTTTATCGGAACGTTTGGATCGTTCGCAAAGCCAAATTAGTCATTTAATAGGTAATAATCCGATTAAAAACATTGGTGATCGATTGGCCAGTCATATTGAAAAAACGTTTAACAAGCCTCACGGATGGTTGGATCATGAGCATGTTGCCGAAGAGGTTGAAGGGACTTATCATTACCAGAATATTCAACCTTATTATCAGGTTCCTTTATTATCGGCTCAAGAAGCGAAAGAACGTTTTCTGCATTTTACAAAAATTTCTGTTAAAACGTATTCAAAATACCTCAGTACTAATATTCCGCTCACATCAGATGCGTTTGCACTTCGGGTTGAAAACGACTGTATGGAAACCGCTCAAGGACCCAGTTTTTCAAAAAATTGTATTATCGTATTAGATACAGACTGTGTTCCGCACAATGCTGATTTTGTTCTCGCCAAAGTAAAGCAAGATCCGAGTAGTACATTGCTTTTTAGGCAATTAGTTTTTGATGGAAATCGGCGCTATCTGAAAGCGCTTAATCGGCAATATCCAACGACAGAAATGCAGCCTGACGATACAATTTGTGGTGTTGTGCGCTTTATGTTGATGGAATTTTCATCATAAAAGTGAACATGACTGAGGAGAATTAAATGGAGAGGGGATGTGTGTATGCGTTTACGTGAATACGTTTCCTACGGCCTTTAACGGCAATTGCCGCGGAGAAATTTGAATAAAACGGAAAATTAAAAAGCGCATAATGTGAGTTCGTCTTTTTTTGGTTTCTCAAAAGATGTAATGGGGTATATAAGGACCGCTTATATTGAGACAAGGGGTGAGTTCCCAGCGTATAGTTTTTTGCTTTTATTAACGCTTCGGTTCTTACCCATATATTGAAGAACACTTTTAATTTCTGATTCCCCTGTAACAATTGTAATCGATTATATTCTTCTGCAGAGAAAAAACGGTAAGCAATTTTATCAAGGTTGATCCCCTGTCTTATATATTCAATATCTATTCCCACGGGCGTATTCAATGTAAAAGCATACGCTAAACTATTTTTTGAATGAGAAAGATTAAATTCTATCGTGTGTTCAGCGTTTGTTTGTGTTAGCAAAGGTTTGCCAAAAGATGAATAGCTTAATTTTAATTCTTGTGGAGATTTTTTAGAATAATAGGCAAGTAAATCACGCAATATTCCTCTTGAAATAATAAACTTTTCTCGATGGATGGAAGTTAATTTATCAGCGCGATTTTTTTCTTCAGTAGAAAGCCAACGATGAAAGTGTTTATATTTTTTTTTATGGGCTTCAAATTGAGTATGCCAAATATGAATGATCGGTTGGTTTAATTCACGCATAACGAAGATTCTGATTCTTTTGTTTCTATTGATTTAATATATATTATCTGAGCGGTTTAAGCATGTGAAATGTTTACTGAGATAAAAAAAGTTTCCGTGAATAACTGACAAACGGGTTTCATTGCGAAAGCAAATGAAAATTATTTAGTTAAAAAACCTTGCTGATGACCTATTGGCCTCTATCCGCTGAGAAAATATCAAACAGTGAATAAGCTGTTTCAATTATCTTTCAGCATCGAATGAGGATAATAAGTAAGCCTATTTAAAAATAGAAGTTATTATTGTTTTAATTTTTCTATTGTCAATTTTGAGCTTTTACCAGCAAGGTATTCTTCGTTCTAGTTATAAATATAAACATTATTAAAGTAATGTGTCAATACATTTTATGGGTATTTGCGTTATACTGCTAAAAGCCATTAATAAAAATAAATCTTTATACGGATCATTAAAAATGGAAAATGTTGCTATCAATCACGTTATAAGAAAATTAATGATCGATTGGAATTTAAAAAGAGAAGATATTGCTGAAATACTTGATGAGGCTAAGCAAAAAAAAATTTCTTTTATAACCTGTTTAATGCAAACAAAAAAGATAGAATCGCTCTACTTAGCGAAGCTTTTAGCCAAAGAATTTTTTTTAGATTATCTTGATTTAGATACCCTTGATACATTGCAAATACCATGTCATTTATTAGATAAAACGTTACAACAAAGATTTAAAATACTTCCCTTATCGCAAGATAAAAAAAAATTAAATTTAGTGTTAGCTGATCCGTCGCAACAAATTGCGTTCGATACTATTCGATTTAGGACGGGTTTATGTTTGGAATATAAAATTACTGATGAAAAAAAATTGTCAAGTTTATTAGAGAAAGTCATTTCTTTAAAAAGCATAGTCATTCATCGTTCTATGGATCCGAAACCAGATGGCGATGCGCAACAAGACGCTATAAATAATCCAAATTTGTCGATAAAGAGCGTCGCTAATAACGATGTAACGATTATCAATTATGTCTACCAGCTTTTACTGGATGCGATTCGAAAAAATGCTTCTGATGTTCATTTAGAACCACTTCAAGGACGGTTGACAATACGTTTTCGGATTGATGGCCTATTATATTCGAGCGCCATATTACCTAAACCATTCATGTCACGCGTTATTACCCGCTTAAAGATTATGGCTCAATTAGATATTGCTGAACGTCGAATTCCGCAAGATGGTCGTTTTCAGGTAAAGGATAAATTTGATCGAGATGTTGATTGTCGATTAAGTACTTGCCCTACCATTCATGGCGAAAAATTAGTAATTAGAATTTTGGATAGTAACCAAATGTTGCTAAAAATAGATAAATTGGGCATGAATGAAAAACAAAAAAATGAATTTATAACTGCTTTAAAAAGTCCTCATGGAATGATTTTGGTTACCGGCCCTACGGGTAGTGGAAAAACAATCACGCTTTATACGGCTTTAAATTTTTTAAAGCATTCAACAGTTAATATTTCTACCGTTGAAAATCCCATCGAAATTATTTTGCCCGGAATAAATCAAGTCAACATAAATCCAGCTATCCATTTAACTTTTGCTTGTGTATTAAGGGCATTTTTGCGTCAAGATCCGGATATTATTATGGTCGGTGAAATGCGTGATCAAGAAACGGCTGAAATAGGAATAAAAGCAGCACAAACAGGACATCTTGTTTTGTCAACGTTGCATACCAATAGTGCTATTGAAAGTTTAATTCGCTTAGAAAATATGAATATTCCGACTTACAACATCGTTGCCTCGGTCAATTTAATTATTGCGCAACGATTAGTAAGGCGTTTATGTGACCGATGTAAAATTGAAACGCCATTACCTAAAGAATTTATTCGTAAGTTGAATTTAATAACCAATTCTAAAATTAAAACATTTGCTGCGAAGGGATGCGATCACTGTACAGAAGGATATAAAGGACGTACAGGTATTTTTGAAATTTTAACATTGACAGAAAAAATAAAAAAAGGAATTTTAAAAAAAAATTCCATGCTGGAAATAAAAAAGATGGCAGAGAAACAAGGAATGCAAACATTATATTCATCCGCCTTAGAAAAACTGAAGCAAGGGGTGATCAGTGTGTTAGAAATGGAAAGAGTGATAAAGGACTAAAAAAAAAGTTATTTATGTTAAGAATTTTTAAGCACTTATTAAAATTACAATCGCGTCATCTTTTGTTCGTTGATCTTCCAAGTAGAATGATGCGATCGATTAAACCGATTAAGATGCGAGAACTTTTGGTGTTTACGCATCAAATAGCGCGATTACTGAAGGCAGGAATTCCTTTGTTGTCAATTTTGCAATTATTAAAATCGACCACTAAAAATACATCATTAACTCATTATATACAAAAATTAATCGTCAATTTAGAAGAGGGTTTTTCGTTAAGTGAGGCACTAGAAGGAAATAAACTTTATTTTAATCAATTTTACTGTAGTTTAATTGCGCTAGGAGAAAGAACAGCTACTTTGGGTTTAATGTTTGATCGTATTGCGGTTTATCAAGAAAAAAATATGAAATTAAGATCCAAAATAACGAATGCGCTTGTTTATCCGTTGGTTGTTTTAAGCGTAGCAATTCTTGTTTTTATTGCGTTATTAATGGGTGTAGTTCCTCAGTTTGAGCAATTTTTTTCAGAAGTGGGAGCACAATTACCCTTCATTACGCGCATTATTATCTATTTATCAAAAAATATTGGATATATTAGTTTTACTTTCGGTTTTTTAGTATCAATGATAGTAATCATTTTTGTTTTTTTGAAAAAAAAATATTCTGACGTCTCTAATAAACTAGATAGTTTTTATTTAAAAATTCCCATAATCCATAAAATAATATCAGAAATAATAATAGCTCGAATAACACGTGCATTATCTACTGCGCTGGCCGCAGGATTACCCTTAGTTGATGCGCTTCAACTTGTTGCGGATTTATCCGGTAATTTTGTTTATAAAAAAGCGATTTTAAAAAGTTGTTTATTGATTCGTGATGGCGAGTGCTTTTATGCTGCTTTTTCTCACCAAAAATTATTCCCTTCAGATTTATTAGCGTTGATTAAAGTCGGAGAAGTAGGTCATTGTCTGGTTGAAATATTAAATAATACGGCTGATCTTTATGAAGAAAAAATAAATTATTTTGCTGAAAATTTATCGGTATTATTAGAGCCAATATTGATTATTTTTTTAGGGCTAATGATTTCTTGTCTTATTATAGCAATGTATTTGCCCATCTTCAAATTAGGAAGTATTATTTAGATGCAAATGATGTTAACAATTTTTTTTTCTGTTTTTTGTATTTTTTTAGGAAGTTTTTTTACGGTCGTTGTTTATCGTTTACCTTTAATATTAAATGATCAATGGAAGAAAAACGCCTTGAATTTATTAAATCAAGGAAATCTTGTTTTGACCAATGAAAAAAAATTTAATCTTTTTTTACCTTTTTCGCATTGTCCACATTGTAAAAAATATTTAACTATTTTACAGAAAATTCCTTTATTAAGTTATTTTATCCTAGGACGAAAGTGTTCGCACTGTCAGATTAAAATTTCTTTTCGTTATCCATTGATTGAGCTATTAACGTTAGTCGTTTCACTCAGCGTTATTGGACGGTTTGGGCTAAGTTTACAAACGATTTCGGCTTTAATCTTAACATGGGGGTTATTAATTTTAGCGTTTATCGATTTTGAACATCAGTTATTACCGGATATTATTATTTTTCCTTTAATGTGGTGCGGTTTGCTTTTAAGTATAAAGAAGGTTTTTGTTTCTCCAGAATCGGCTATTTTGGGTGCAAGCGGTGCTTATCTTTTTCTTTATCTACTGGCGAAAGGATATCAATGGATAATAAAGACTGAACCCATGGGAGAGGGGGACTTTAAATGTTTTGCCCTGTTAGGTTCTTGGTTCGGTATAAAAACCATACCTTATATTCTCTTTATAGCTGCTGCTACAGGTTCGTTGGTGGGTATAGTGTATTATTTGTATGATCGAGAAAGCTTGAAAGAAGGAATTCCTTTTGGCCCTTTTTTAGCGTTATCGGGTTGGGTTACTTTATTAAGTCAATTGTATCTCTAAAGTGAAAACAATTTTCTGGAGAATGAATGTTCTTGATTAAATTTAATTAAGAAATTTACTTTTTATCTTTTGTAATTCATCGTATCATTGAGGAATAGTATTTAAGATTTTGTCATAATGAAAAAACATAGGTCTTTAAAGTCATCAGACGATTGTTCGCCTATCGCTATTATCGGCGCAGGTGCTTGGGGCAGCGCCCTTGCTATCCATTTAGCACGTAACGATCAAAAAGTCCGTTTATGGGCGTATGAAAAGCAACAAATTACGGAAATAAATACGAGAAGAACCAATGAACGTTACTTGCCGGATGTACTTTTCCCTTCTAATATTACTTGCTCGGATGATTATCAAACGATTTTTTCAGGGGTACAAGATGTTTTAATTGCCGTACCGAGTATCGCTTTTCGCGACACCCTAAGAAAAATCCAGCCCTACTTACACGTGAATCAACGTTTATTATGGGCCAGTAAAGGATTAGATTCTGAAAAGCATCAACTATTAAATGAAACCGCTAAGGAGATTTTAGAAGATATCAATATGGCTGTGCTTTCAGGTCCGAGTTTTGCCAAAGAAGTAGCTAAAGGATTACCAACAGCGGTTTGTATTGCATCGGAAAATTATGATTTTGCCCACGATTTATTACTACGATTTCAGACTAAAAATTTTCGTGTGGAATTGACTCAAGATATTATTGGCGTAGAACTTGGCGGTGCTATGAAAAACATATTGGCTATTGCTGTGGGCATAACCGAGGGTTTAGGTTTTGGTGCGAATGCTAAAGCAGCAGTAATGACCGCAGGTTTATCCGAAATGCTTGAATTAGGTTTGATTTTGGGTGCAAAACAAGAAACTTTTTTAGGGCTCTCAGGGTTGGGCGATCTCGTATTAACCTGTACGGATAATCAATCTCGTAATCGTCGTTTAGGTTTAGCTTTAGGAGCAGGACAAAGTATAGAGGAAGCTAAAAAATTAATTGGGACTACAGAAGGTTATGAAACTGCAAAAAATATTTTCTTTTTAATAAAGAAATATCGAATGAAAACCTTATTTTGTGAAGGCGTTTATCAGATTTTGTATGAGAAAAAACAGCCAAAAACACTTTTTAAAAATTATTTTTCATAAAAATTTATTGTTTATTGTTTTATCCAATTGATAAGGCCACCTGCTAATAATACGTTTAATTCTCGTGGACTTAGCGTGTGAGCAGCCAGATAGCTTTTATTTTTAGTTTTATTATGAATGGTAATAACCTTTGAGTTTTGAATGGTTTCACGAACGTTTTGTATGAATAAAATATCCTCTTGGTCAATGGTGTCATAATCGCTAGCGGTGTTGAAAATGAGCGGTAAGATTCCAAAATTAACGAGATTTTGTCGATGAATACGTGCAAATTGCTTCACCAGCACGGCTTGTACACCTAAATAACGAGGTGCGATGGCAGCGTGTTCTCGGCTGGAACCTTGTCCATAATTTTCGCCACCAACAATAATCGAGCCTGTTTTCTGATAGTCTAATGCTCTTTTTGGATACGATGAGTCAATTTGATCAAAAACAAATTGACTGATTCCTATAATATTGCTCCGGAAAGGAAGTACTTTAGCGCCCGCAGGAAGAATGGTATCGGTAGAAATGTTATCACCGACTTTCATTAAGACAGGTCCTTCAATGTTATCCGCGAGAGGAGGGAAAATAGGTAGCGGTTGAATGTTAGGTCCTTTGGCTAATTTGACGTCCTTAGAATTTTTTGGAGGAGGCACTAGCATACTGATGTTAATACTAATTTTTTCGGGCTCTTTAAAACGCAAATAAACTTTATTGAGAGAACGAGGGTCCGTAATAACACCCGTTAGCGCAGAGGCGGCGGCAATTTCTGGGCTGCAGAGATACACTTGATCGGCCTTCGTTCCAGATCGGCCTGGAAAATTTCGGGGTACAGTGCGTAAACTGATTTTTCCTGATGCAGGCGCTTGGCCCATGCCGATACATCCATTGCATCCCGCTTGATGAATACGCCCACCTGCACGAATTAATTGATCTAAAATGCCTAATTCAACCATATTCTCTAAAATTTGGCGTGATGTAGGGTTGATATCAAATGAAATCCCCGGTGCTACTTGTTGCCCGGCAACTATTTCTGCTGCAATTGCGAAATCTCTTAAACCAGGGTTTGCGGATGAACCAATCATGGCTTGATAAATAGGTCGTCCAACAACCTCTTGAATAGAGACCACTTTCCCTGGACTAGAAGGTAATGCAATTAAAGGTTCCAGTTTGGAAAGATTAATTTCATCATGTTCATCATAAGAAGCATTTTTATCAGCAATAATCTCTTGCCAATCCGATTCACGTTGTTGTAATTTCAAAAATTCGCGTGTCGTTGCATCGGATGGAAATACACTCGTTGTTGCACCCAGTTCTGCGCCCATATTGGCAATAACATGACGATCCATTGCCGATAAATAACGTAACCCAGGCCCGTAATACTCAATAATTTTGCCGATTCCCCCGTCGACGTCATGCCGACGCAATAATTCCAAGATGACATCTTTAGCGCTGACCCAATCCGGTGGTGAATGGGTTAGCTTAACTCCCCAAACCTTGGGCATAGTCACATGAAAAGGATATCCCGCAATGGCCATGGCAACTTCTAATCCCCCTGCGCCAATGGCTAACATGCAAAGTGATCCGGCCGCACAGGTATGGCTATCTGAGCCTAATAAGGTTTTTCCAGGTTTTCCAAAACGTTCCATGTGTACAGGATGGCTAACACCGTTACCCGGGCCACTGAAATAAAGACCAAATTTTTTACAGGCACTCAATAAAAATAAATGATCATCTGCATTTTTAAAATCTGTTTGTAATAAGTTGTGGTCAATGTATTGTACAGAAACCTCCGCCTTTGTTTGGTGAATACCCATTGCTTCACATTCGAGCATGACCATTGTTCCGGTGGCATCTTGGCATAAGGTTTGATCTATTTTGAGGGCAATTTCTGCCCCAGATTGTAATTCACCTTCGACTTTATGTAAGTTAATTAGTTTTTGTGTTACATTTTGTGACATACTCATCTCTCTTATCTCTTAAGGTTTGAGTGAATATCTTCGACCACCTAACAAAAAGTCTCTATAAACTGCTTAAACAATAAAAGGTCACTGGGTCATAATAACTTATTGATTAGGTTGAATTTTTTTCAATTTATTAGATAATGTGTATTAGTTTACAGCATGCCTCAATATAACGGTAGGGATTAAAATATGCATTTGCCCGTTACTCGCTGGATCGATTTATTAACCTTTTTTCTATGTGCTTTAACACTCGCCGTTGCCGTCTATTTGCAATATAAAGTTGGACTTATCCCTTGTCCACTGTGTATTATCCAACGGTTTTTAATTATGTTGTTGGGTCTTTTATTTCTTATGGGGGGGTTGTTTAATTTTGAATCGATAACGCGTTGTTTTTTGCACACACTCACTTTTTTAGTGGCCACGGCAGGTGCTGTCGTTGCCAGTCGACAACTGTGGTTGGAACATTTCCCATCCGATAAATTAATCAGCTGTCAAGCGGCAATTGCCCAATTGAGTACATCGACTTATTTCCATAAAATAGTGGAATTATTCTTCCAAGGAACCAGTAATTGCGGTAGTGGAGCATGGCGATTTTTGCATTTAAGTATGCCCGCATGGACGTTAATAATTTTTATTCTGCTCGCTGCCATTTCTTTACGCCAGGTATATATTAATCGACGCAAACATAAATTACGGTTCTTATCTTAGGAATATTTTTTAAGCTTAAATCTGAGCGAACGAGTGCATGAATCGTTTATTCGCACACAGGTTTTTGGGCTTCCCATCTATCTCCAGGAAGCGAATACTGTTGTCTAATGCAATTTTTAATTCTTTAGCTTCAGGCCTTAATTCAACAGGGGCTAACATTAATAGCGCAAGCTTTTCTAGAGGTTGTTTTAGAGAAGTGAACGCTTGGCGCTGTAAATCTAAATTGAGGCTCTCCCAATAAGTATTATAATTTTCAGCCCATTTTTTATAAATAAGTATTTTTTCAAATTCATTATCTGATTTTTCTGATGGACCTATAGGCCGCCTATTTTTTAATAGATACATTAACGTTGCACCCAGTGACCAAATGTCCGCTTTATCTATATTTTTAATTTTATTTTTACAAAATTCTGGATTCGTCCATATTTCCGGAGCGATGAAATAATAAGTAGAAAATTGTGAGGCAGGCTCATCTTTATAGTAAGCACAACCGAAATCAGCCAACTCAACGTCACCATTTTCTTTAAGAAGGATATTATTCGGCTTAATATCGTTATGGATGATCCCCTCGTGAATTTTACCTTTTTCATCCCTAAATTTAGAATTATGTAACGCATCGAGTATCGTTACAAGCTGATGCACGATACGAAAAATAGTATGGAAAACAGAACGGTCTTCCGATTGAAGCTTTTCATGGAGAGTATTGCTATTGATTTCAAGGTCGCCTAATTTTCTATAACACGTATAAAAAAAATGGGTTGCTAGGCTTGAGCGATGAAAAATAGGTAATGAACATAAATGAAAGGGGAAATTTGAAGAAATTGTATTTTTAATGGAATTAACCATTTTTATTTCATGTGCAACACTTGAGCCACCTTGCTTTTTTATTAATGTACAAAATTTATTTTTGGAAGGAAACAACAAAGTGCATAGTTTAACAAATCCATTTTCGCCGTGTTTTATCGAATGTTTATTATGATAGGTGATGTGAGCATCAATGTCTCCGATTAATTCTTTTATAAAAACTTTTACTTCAGGCGTGGTACACGCTTGTGTGGATGGGGATAGTTTTTGAGCGTTCATGGGTGAAGGAACGGTTGAAGCGTTTAGAGTGAGCGTTAAATTTGGAGGACGTTTTCTCTTAAAAAGACCTGATGTAGTCATGGATGTTGGGTTAGGCATAGATAAATATTTATTTTTTATAGCCAGATTAAAATTTTATAAGGTTATTTTAGAGAACAACAATTAAAAAACTATTAAATCGACTAGTGATAAAAACAATTAGTTTTTTAAAAACGTGACTCATTAAAGGATAAATATTTTTATATTAATGACCAAATGCTAAATTTGCGCCAATTTGTATCAATGGGTGCACGATCAAAATAGATAATACTTTTAAACCGATGATGAGAATAAGCGGTGAAAAGTCAAATCTTGAAAGAGGAGGTAAAATACCACGAATAGGTTTCAATAAGGGTTCACTGATGCGTACTAAGACTTCAACAAGAGGACCATGTGCTAAAGGGTTAACCCAGCTTAAAATAGTCAACGCAATAAGGGTATAAAAGAAAATATTAATAAGTTGATTGAGCAGATCAGCAAACCCAAGCAAAACGACTCCCATTAAATGGGGTGTGGTATTAATTTGTAATCCTAAAATAAATGAAAATTTTATTATTTCTAACCCTAATAGTAATAAAATAGCTGCCAGATCAATACCGTGCAGATTGGAAATGATACGATAAATCGGTCGTAAAGGAGGATTGGTTAATGTTTCTATTAATATGAATAAAGGATTGTTCGTATTGATGTTCGCCCATTGCAAAATAACGCGCAAAAGTAAAATAAAAATATAAAGATCAAAAATAGATTGAAGCAGGAATAAACTGGCGTTATTAAAGGAATGAAGCATAAAAATTAACCTGTTATTTTGATTGTGAGCAGATTTTTATTGAGATCTAAATGCGCCTGTTTACCAAAAGGTAAACTACGGTTTTTTCTTCCATGGCCGACCTCTGGACAACGTAATACAGGGCAGTGTTGTTCTATAGCAAACCGTTTGAGTATTGTTTGAATTTTTTCTTCTTCTTCAGGTTTTGAAGGAAAAGTAAAATTCCCTAACACGATGGCCTTGACATGATTGAATATTCCTGACTGATATAAATGCTGTAACATTCTGTCGATACGATAAGCAGATTCATTGACGTCTTCTAAAAATAAAATTTTATCTCTCGTTTCAATATGCCAATCGGTGCAAAGACTCGTTTGGACGATACTCAAACTACCTCCCGTTAAAGGAGCGTATAGACTACCCAAAAATTTATTGGAGTTAAGATAAGATTGTAAATAATACGTTAATTGTGATAATTGACCGAAAATAATTTTTTTTAGTTCATTGCTGTTTTCTGTTTCAATGAAATGATGAACCACTTGATTGAGTGAAGGACCATGTAGAGTTTGCCAATGCCATTTTTGTTGAAGAAATAAATGGAGGGCGGTAATGTCACTAAAACCTATAAATAATTTACATTTTTCAGGGGCAGTTAATTTTAATAAATAAGGAATTAAACGCGTGCAACCATAACCTCCGCGCAGACACCAAATGGCTTGGGAATCAGTGTTGGACAAGGCCTCTTGTAAGTGTTGAAAACGGTTTTCGTCACTATTTGCACAAAGCAAATCAGAACCCAATAGGCTCGAAGAAATTCTTGGAATTAATTGCCAACTTTCCAGTAAGTTTTTAAGCTTTCTCATCGTTGATGTATCAGAAACTCCGCTTGCTGGAGCAATAATATCGACGATGGAATTTTTCTTTAAAGTGGGCCAAGATTTAAAGTGCGTAGATGTGAAGTGCAGCATGTTCAAGCGGTTTGAATGATAAATTGATACTCAAAATGTTGTCTCTGTTGGGAATAGTCGACCTTTAGAGCCCTACAAGCAGTTAGGTTAAATATCTAAATTGCCTACTTCTAGCGCATTTTGTTGAATAAAGTCGCGACGAGGCTCGACTTGGTCCCCCATTAAAGTCGTAAAAATTTGATCGGTTGCAATGGCATCTTCAATAGTAACGCGCACCAAGCACCGCGTGTTTGGATCCATGGTTGTTTGCCATAGTTGATCAGGATTCATTTCACCTAAACCTTTATAACGTTGTATAGCTTGTCCTCGACGCGCTTCAGCCAATAGCCATTCATAGACTTCTTTAAAGTTTTTCACGGTTTGTTTTTTAGTATCACGCTGTACGTAAGCTCCCGGTCCGATAAGTCCGTAGAGTTGTGTCGCCATGTCAAATAAGCACTGATATTCAGGCGTTTTAAAGAAGTCGTAAGAAATTTTATAGAGAGTCTCTAAACCCTGTGTGTTGATTGTAATTTCAGGTAAAAATACTTGTCGCTCAGTATCTTCACGAATCGTTATTTGATAACGAATGGCTTCATTATCGGTTGTTTTTTGTAATTGCATGTGCCAACTTTTTGTCCATTCCAACATTTTCGTTGAATCCGCTAATGTTTCGGAAGGTAAAGGGGGAAGATCTAAAATGACTTGCAAGGCATCGATGGGATAACGTCGTGACAAATGTTGAATAATCATTTGTGTTTTACGATAATTCATGATTAACGTTTCTAAACCAATGCCTTGAATAGAAAAGCTCTCGCTATGAGGGTATAGGATTGCATTATGGAGCGCGGTTTGTGTGAGATAAGCTTGTAATGCGGCATCATCTTTTAAGTATTGTTCTTGTTTCCCTTTTTTAATTTTATATAAAGGAGGTTGTGCGATATAAATAGTACCGCGCTGCAATAACTCGGGCATTTGACGGTAAAAAAAAGTTAATAATAAGGTACGTATATGCGAGCCATCAACGTCTGCATCGGTCATGATGATAATACGATGATAACGTAGTTTATCGGGGTTATATTCTTCTTTCCCTATACCGCAACCTAAAGCAATGATTAAGGTTCCAACAGCTTCCGAAGAAAGCATTTTATCAAAGCGTGATTTTTCGACATTTAAGATTTTCCCAGTGAGCGGTAAAATAGCTTGATAACGACGATTGCGCCCTTGCTTGGCGGAGCCACCTGCCGAATCTCCTTCCACAATAAATAATTCACAAAGAGCAGGATCAGTTTCTTGGCAGTCGGCTAACTTTCCAGGTAGGTCAGCAATATCGAGTGCTGTTTTTCGTCGTGTCATTTCACGTGCTTTACGTGCTGCTTCCCGTGCTCTTGCAGCATCAATAATTTTCATCATGATAGCGCGAGCATCCTGCGGTGTTTCTAACAAAAACGCTTCGAGTTTTTCTGAAGTTAATGTTTCAACGATTCCTTTCACTTCTGAAGAGACCAATTTATCTTTCGTTTGTGAAGAGAATTTTGGATCAGGGACTTTAACTGATAAAACAGCCGTTAAACCTTCTCGCGTATCATCACCGGTTGTCGCTATTTTTAATTTTTTGTTCGTTGCTTCATGCTCAATATAAGTGTTTAACGTACGGGTTAACGCAGCGCGGAAACCCGCCAAGTGGGTTCCGCCATCACGTTGAGAGATATTATTGGTAAAACAGAAGATGTTTTCTTGAAAACTATCATTCCACTGTAAAGCAACTTCAACAGAAATGCCATCGCGTTCTGCGGAAAAATAAAAAGGCTGTTTGTGAATTAATGTTTTATTTTGATTAAGGTATTCAACAAAGGCTTTGATTCCACCGATATACTTAAACTGAGTTTCTTCATTCGTTCTTTCATCAGTTATGTTAATGGCTACACCCGAATTTAAAAAAGATAACTCGCGTAAACGTTTCAGCAAAATATCATAGTGAAATTTATTGTTCTGTTGAAAGATAAGTTTATTGGGATAAAAGCGAATCTCAGTCCCTCTTTCTTGCGTTGTTCCAGTGATTTGTAGAGGAGCGGTAGGTTCTCCTAGCCGGTAAGTTTGCTCGTAAACGTTGTTATTGCGTCGAATGATAAGATGAAGCTTTTCTGATAAAGCGTTCACAACAGAAACACCGACGCCATGCAAGCCTCCCGAAACTTTATAGGAGTTACTGTCGAATTTACCACCGGCGTGCAAGACTGTCATGATAACTTCAGCCGCTGAGCGGTTCTCTTCAGTATGAATATCGACAGGAATACCTCGCCCGTTATCCTTAACAGTCACTGAACCGTCACTATGGAGGATAATATCAATTTGAGAACAATAACCAGCCAATGATTCATCGATAGAATTGTCTACGACCTCAAAAACCATATGGTGCAGACCGGTTCCATCATCCGTATCGCCAATATACATGCCAGGACGTTTACGGACAGCATCGAGACCTTTTAAGACCTTTATATTGGAAGAATCATAAGGCATACCCACTCCACTTTGTTGATTAGTGCTTTCCTTAAGACTGAGACCAGGCTCAAAAGCATGGGTATGTGAAATAGATTCACCCTTCGTTAGGGATGCGTTTCCCCCCTCCAAAATATCATTTTTAATCGACATAGTGACCAGTAATAAAAGGTTTGAAAGCCAGAAATTATACCATAAATTGGCCGTTAAACTCGAATATAATTAAGAAAATACAGGGATTTAAGACATTTGCGCAAGGAGGAGGCTCATTGGATTGATTTTAACCCTATTATATAATAAGGGATAATAAGGGAAGCTCAATTGAACGCTTTCAGTGCGCTTAAAAAAGGATAAATCGCTTTTAATTGATTGACACCAAAATCACTTGACGGGATACTCTTCGGTTTTGTATTGAGAAGAGTTTCCGATATGAATAGTAATGCCTTACGACAGTTATTTCTTAATTATTTTAAAAAGCAAGGTCATACTATTGTTCCCTCCGCTTCCTTAATTCCAGCGCATGATCCGAGTCTCTTATTTACCAATGCAGGGATGGTGCCTTTTAAGGATGTTTTTTTAGGCCTGGAACAACGATCGTATTCGCGAGCGGCGAGTGTACAACGCTGTATGCGAGCAGGAGGGAAACACAATGACCTGGAAAATGTAGGCTATACCGCGAGACATCATACCTTTTTTGAGATGTTAGGGAATTTCAGTTTTGGGGATTACTTTAAACGTGAAGCTATTTTATTGAGTTGGAAATTTATGACAGAGGAGTTAGGTCTTTCACCTGAAAAATTATGGATCACTGTATTTACTGAAGATGATGAAGCAGCGAATATTTGGCTAAATGAGGTAAAAATTAACCCTAAGCGCTTTTCTCGTTGTGGGAGGCAGGATAATTTTTGGTCGATGGGCGACACGGGGCCCTGTGGGCCCTGCTCTGAAATCTTTTATGATTATGGGCCTGGTATCTCTGGAGGGGCACCGGGCACATCTACAGCGAGTGGTGATAGGTATGTTGAAATCTGGAATTTGGTTTTCATGCAGTATCAACGTTCGTTCGATGGAAAGCACATCGCGTTGCCAAAACCTTCTGTGGATACAGGGATGGGTTTAGAACGGCTTGCTGCAGTTATGCAAGGGGTTACAAACAATTTTGATACGGATCTTTTTTTGCCTTTAATTAAAATCGTCGCTAAAGAAGCTTCTTTAACCGATTTCACCACGACTTCTTTACGGGTGATAGCCGATCATATTCGAGCGTGTGCGTTTTTAATTAGTGATGGTGTTTATCCTGGCAATGAAGGTCGTTCTTATGTATTACGTCGGATTATTCGTCGTGCTGTTCGGCATGGTCATAAAATAGGTTTAGATCGTCCTTTTTTTTACCGTTTAGTGCGTCCATTAGCGCTGCAAATGCAACACGCTTATCCGGCGCTTGTAGAAAAACAAAAATTTATTGAAAAAATTTTGCTTGAGGAAGAACAGAAATTTGCTCGAACCTTGACTCAAGGTCTTAAATTATTTGAACAAGAATTGGATAAATTAAAAGATAAAAAACAATTTCCAGGATTAGTCGCCTTTCGTCTGTATGATACCTACGGGTTTCCTGTCGATTTAACAGCAGACATGGCGCGAGAACGAGGTTTAGTGATCGATATGGCAGGGTTTACGACGGAGATGGATGCTCAGAAGAAAAAGTCTAAAGAGGCAAGTCATTTTTCGACGACGCCTCATGTACATTCGTCTGAAAAAAAAGCGACTGAATTTGTGGGGTATAAAACACGAGAACAGGCAGACATCCCCATTATAGATTTATTGGATGATAAGGACTTGAAAGAAGAATTAGCCGAAGGCGAGGAAGGTTTTGTGGTTCTTACTAAAACGCCCTTTTATGCAGAAAGTGGAGGTCAAGTTGGTGATACAGGCTATTTAGTGAATGCCACGAGTCGCTTTTTTGTGATAACGACCTTAAAAAAAGGGTCATTAATCCTTCACAGGGGTCAGTTAATCAAAGGCCATTTAAAAAAAGGAGATAAAGTGAAGGCAGAAGTGGATCCCAAAAAACGTCATGCAACGACCTTGAATCATTCTGCCACGCATCTATTGCATGCGGTATTACGTGAAATATTAGGGACACAGGTGATGCAGAAAGGTTCTCTCGTGGAGCCAGAGCGATTACGTTTTGATTTTTCGTATAGCAGCCCGTTAACATGCGAACAATTGAAATTAATAGAAAATCGCGTGAATTGGCAAATTCGGGCTAACTTACCGGTGGTTACGCAAGTCATGTCAATGGAGGATGCAAAAAAGGCAGGTGCTTTAGCGCTATTTGGAGAAAAATATGGAAATAACGTTCGCGTGTTGACCATCGGCACCTTTTCCAAAGAATTATGTGGGGGTACGCATGTTTCGCAAACCGGTGATATCGGGTTATTTAAAATAACAGAAGAGAGCAGCGTTTCAACGGGAGTACGCCGCATTCAAGCATTAACAGGACAATATGCCTTAGATTGGGTTGCGGCATTAGAGGATCAAATGAATCAGTTGGCTAAGCTTTTTCATACTTCTAAAGATACTGTATTCGAAAAAGTCTGTTTGGAGGTCAAGACTAAACAATCGTTACAAAAAAAGATTGCGGCTTTGCAACAGTCCATTGTTGCGATGATGGGAGAAGAGCTTGTTTCACAAGCGCTTACTATCAAGGGTATTAACCTGTTAATCAGCGAAATGAATGGAATTGATAGCGCAGGTTTACGTTTTTTAGTTGATCAACTTAAAAATAAACTAAAGCCAGCTGTTATTGTGTTAACGAGTATCGAACAAAAAAACGTCCAATTAGTCGTGGGGGTGACCAAAGAATTGGTTGGAAAAATCAAAGCGAATGAACTTGCCCATTCATTAGCACTGACAATGGGGGGACGGGGTGGTGGACGTGCAGATTTTGCCCAAGCAGGAGGCGGAAAACCGGAAGCCTTAGAGGCCACTTTGAAAAGTGTAAAACATTGGGTTGAGACCCACTTAAATGGCAACTATGCTTAGAATTGAATAATTAATTAAATAGATCACTGCAATGGCTTTAATTGTACAAAAATTTGGTGGCAGCTCAGTTGGAAGTATCGATAAAATTCAACAAGTTGCGAATAAAATTATTGAAACCCGTACACAAGGACACCAATTGGTGGTTGTTGTTTCTGCAATGGAAGGAGAAACGAATCGCTTGATTTCTCTTGCCAAAATTTTGAACGAAGAACCTGATTCGAGAGAATATGATTTGTTATTGGCAACGGGAGAGCAAGCAGCGACCGCCTTATTGGCAATGGCTTTATTGGCACAAGGGTGTCCAGCACGTTCTTATAATAGTTTTCATGTGCCTATTTATACCGATAATCATCATAAAAAAGCCCGTATTTTAAATATTAAAGAAGAGATATTACGGGATGATATTAAGGTAGGACGAATACCGATAGTGGCTGGATTCCAAGGAATTTCTGATTCAGGTGATATGACGACGTTAGGGCGCGGAGGTTCTGATACAACAGCAGCAGCTTTAGCCGCCGTATTAAAAGCCGATGAATGCCAAATTTATACGGATGTGGATGGTATCTATACGGCTGATCCTCGCTTTGTTCCCCAAGCGAAGCGCTTAGAGCGTATCGGTTTTATTGAAATGACGGAGTTTGCTCGCGCTGGGGCAAAAGTGGTTCAACATCGAGCGGTCGAACTTGCGAGTAAATATCATATTCCATTACGCGTTTTATCGAGTTCTCAAGAAGGGTCAGGAACTTTAATTCAAGTCAACGAAGAAGAATCAGCAATAGAGGGGGTTAAAATTACGGGAGTTACGGCAAGTCATCGTGAAGCGAAATTGACGCTGCAAGGACTAACTGCTGAAAAGGAAGCGATGTCGCTGTTTTTTTCTTTATTGAAAGATGCGCGTATTGAAATTGATATGTTGACCCAACAACAAATTTCCCCCAACCAAATGGATATAACGTTTACGTTAGCAAGAGCAGATTATCACCAAGCAAAACAACGACTCCAGACGTTGGTAAAAAAGAAATATGCATTATCTATCGTTGGTAATAAAAGATTAGCCAAGCTTTCTGTGGTAGGGATGGGCCTCCACTCTCATCCCGGCATTATTCATACCTTGTTTCAAGCGCTCGAATCAGAGAATATCCCAATTATTTTAACATTATCTTCGGCATTAAGAATCTCTCTGATGGTGAATGATGGGGAGGTACTGCAAGGCGTTCGGATTTTACACCAGATTTTTGGATTGGGTGAAAAATAAGAAAAAGAGCTTATTAAAGATTATGGAACCCTAAGTACTTTTAAAAAGAATTAAGCTTTCCTTAAGGTTTTATTAGTAGACTGAGTCCGCGAAGCTATATGTCGATTTTACATATTTTTAATGAATGAAAGAGATGTTGCGTATAGTCGATTAATGAGTCAACTAAAGGGGAATCATAAAGATGCTTATTTTGACACGGCGTATTGGAGAAACACTTATTATTGGTGACGATGTTACAGTAACTGTGCTGGGCATTAAAGGGCATCAGGTAAGATTAGGTATTAACGCCCCTAAAGAAGTTTCAGTTCATCGCGAAGAAATTTATAAGCGAATTCAAGAAGAAAAACAAAAACAAGAGGGACACGTTGATGAAGAAGATTCGGAAAGCAGCAAAGATTAATGAACTGTTTTCTAATCCTTGAAGGTAATGCTATACTCGCCAACCTCAGTCGGAGAGGTGGCCGAGAGGTTGAAGGCGCTCCCCTGCTAAGGGAGTATGGCGTAAAAACCATCGAGGGTTCGAATCCCTCTCTCTCCGCCATGTTCTCTCTCATATTTAATCTACGTTAGTTCATCTAAGAAATACAAAAGAAATAGACTTTAATCACTTGAATAAACGTTTTATCTTTTTTCATCATCGTGGTGGAATACTCCATTCAAATTGAGCTGGGAATTTAGAGGCTGCGCAATGCAATACGGATTTATTTTGACTGATATTCAAGAAATAATGAAACTATACGATTGCTTAGTCCTTATTTATCAGCATCCTGGTAAAGCTTAGTTAATGAAGCACTTATACAATTTTATTTACAGGTTCGATTTTAAGAAATATATAATATTTCTACTATTGTTAAACTATATTTAGTATAATTCCTAAAAAATTCTAATTACACAAGGCAGTGTTTCAGCATGAAGCTCATTATTCAAATTCCCTGTTATAACGAAGTAACAACGCTACCTATTACGCTTGCGGCGCTTCCTCGTCAAGTGCCAGGATTTACTCAAGTCGAATGGCTCGTTGTTGATGATGGTAGTACAGACAATACGGCAGACGTTGCGCAAAACCACGGCGTAGATCACATAGTGCGACATCATTGTAATAAAGGTTTAGCACATTCCTTTATGACCGGAATCAATGCCTGTTTAAGACTGGATGCCGACGTGATTGTTAATACCGATGCAGATAATCAATATAATGCCCAAGATATTCCGATATTACTATCTGCTATTGTTGACGGTAAAGCGGATATGGTTGTTGGAGCGCGTCCGATTAATAACATCGAGCATTTTTCAAAAATTAAAAAAAATCTTCAAAAACTTGGTAGTTGGGTTGTTCGTGTCGTCAGTAGAACAGATATTCCGGATGCGCCTAGTGGTTTTCGCGCAATCAGTCGTTCGGCAGCGAAAAAATTGGTTTTATTCAGTGAGTATACCTATACTTTAGAAACTATTATTCAAGCTAAGCAAAAAAATATAAGTGTTATCTCTGTCCCTATTCGTGTTAATAAAGATTTACGACCTTCTCGTTTGGTGAAAAGTATTCCTTCCTATATTAAGCAATCGGTCATGACGATACTACGTATTTTTGTAGTTTACCGTCCGTTTCGTTTCTTTGGTTTTATTGCGGCAATATTATCGAGTGTCAGTTTTATTATTGGGTTACGTTTTCTGTATTTCTATTTCTCAGGCACAGGGAATGGCCATATTCAATCGTTAATACTGGCTGCTGTACTGGGTTTGATGAGTTTTCAGGCGTGCATAACTGCTTTTTTGGCTGATATAATCGGCGCTAATAGGAAGCTATTAGAAGATATACGATGTAGCTTAAAAATATACAGCTAAGAAATAACATGTTGACAAATTTTAAAAATGAATTTTTTATTATTCGATTTAAATAAAGGTTATAAATGGAAATTTAAAATAGCTGGCGGGCTTACAGAAAATGACATCGTTGCCGGAAACGTATTTAATAAATATGATACAAAAAATTACGTCATACGTAAATTAATGCAGGGTTTTTCGTCATCGTTGTCGATATTGGTCAATAAAGTTAACCCAACGAAAATCTATGAAATAGGATGCGGAGAAGGTTATTGGGTTTTACATTGGAATAAACTCGGATTTACAGCATATGGATGCGATGTATCGCATCAAGTGATTGAAATTGCGCAAGCGAATGCCCGTGCCTATCAGCTGCCCAGTCAACTTTTTAATGTCCGAGATCTTTACGATTGCGATAGAACTATCTCCGCTGATTTGATTGTTTGCTGTGAAGTACTGGAACATCTTGCTGACCCTAAGAAAGCGTTGCGCAGACTCCAGGACATCGTTACTAGATATTTAATTTTAAGCGTCCCACGTGAACCTATTTGGCGATTACTTAATATGCTACGTGGTAAATACTGTTCTGCTTTTGGGAATACTCCTGGACATTTGCACCATTGGAGTAAGCGAGGTTTTGTGTCGCAGATTTCAGCCTATTTTGATATTCTCGAAATGAAAACGCCCTTTCCATGGACTATGTTGTTATGTCAACGTAAGTAAAAAAGAATGGATTCAATTAATTTAAAAATAAACAGTCCTCAAAAAGCGGCATCTAAACCGAATTGGTTAATTATAGTGAATGGATGGTTTTTTTTTGTATTCATTCTTTTTTTGTATGGCGCAATTCCTTTTCTCATGATGCCCACATTATCAACAGCACTTTGGACATTAGGTTTTTCTCAGTCTTTTTTAAATCAATCTTTATTGAGTGTTTACGCTATTAATTTCGGATTTCCACATCCTGCAGCTATTGCGTTTGGTTTAACGGGTGCATACACCAGTGCTGTATTGATGGCGATAGGCCTACACGCAGCAGATGCGTATTCCATGATGTTTGTTATTTGGTTAGCGCTCGCTTTTTACGGTGCTTATCGCTTAGGGTTGGATTTAGGGTTAACAGAAATGATGTCGCTGTTAGCCGCAGTATTATGGTTAAGTCTACCCATTGTCTACTTACACGTTACCTTCGCTATGTTAGCTCTTGGAATTGCGTTATTACCTTTTTATTTTTGGATGTCAATTCGACTTTTTTATTTTTCAGAAGCTAAACCTCCATGGGCCACCCTCTTCGGATATTGTTTAACCTGTTTAATTGCTGTATTCATGGATGGATTCAGTTTTATGATGTTTGCTACGGGTTCTTCGATATTAGCGACATATCTTTTCTATCGTTGTAAAGAGAAACGCGCTTATTTTTTAAAATTTGCATTACCTTTTCATTTTTTTGTGTTTGTTTTTTCTGCTTTATTATATATGCTATTTATTAGAAGATATAATTATCCGTTGCCACCATTACAGTATTTTCGAGCGTCCGGTATCGACCTCACTTTTTTATTAAGACCAACGCAAGGTATCTATTGGCTGTGGGATTACTTACATTTCAGTGTTAGCCGATCTATCCTTCAATATTTCGGTTTTCCTATAGGTTGGGAAACAGTTTTTAGTCTTCCTTTTATATTTTTAGGTGGAATAGCCTGGTGGAAAATTAGAAAAAAAAATATTTTGGCAAGTGGCTTCTTGTTGATAAGTATTTTTGGTTTGTGGATGGCTATGGGTCCTTCTTTGAAAGTCAACTCAAAAAGAACTTGTCGAACGCCGCTTTACGTAATGTCTTCTAAACATGCGGTTATGCCCACAGGGAATGCACTACTTTCCAAATACCTTCCAGGATTCCAGGAAATGCGAGAGTCTTATCGTTGGATGGCGTTGAGTCTAGTGGGCTTATGGATATTACAAGTAATTTTTTTTGCACAGATTCAAAAGAATCCTTGTTATCGAAACAATCGAAAAGTAATCATATTACTATTCATGCTCATTTTAGCCAACTTACCCCATCTACGCCCCATTTGGCATAATTACTTGCAGTATTGGAAAAATTTTTACCGACTCGATCACGTATTACTTCCTTTAATGTCATCAGATTTGAGTAAAGGAACTAAAGTTGCTTTTTTACCTTATCGTAATGATTTTTTAATTAATTATCTGGCTGCTAAATTACAAATATACGCTTATAATATTTCTGGAGATAAAAATCTTGCTGAGGCGCGTCAATATTGGCCGAGTATAATGCAGCGTTTCAAGCCAGAATCTGTTGATCCCTTTTTTGTTAATAATGTCCTATTATTACTAGCCACAGGACAAGTTGATGTCGTTGTTTTACCTTATATTAGTTCAGTATGGAATTCTGAAGACTGGCGAACTTTAAGCTATCATAGTGGTATAGTGCCGGTTATGGAATTGCTCGAAAAAATTTCTTGGATTACTGTGCAGAAAAGAAAATATTATGCTATTGCGAAATTAACCCCTCGTTTTTTTTTTCTGGATAAAAAGAAGTTGCTTTGTTCTCTTCAGAAACATCCTATTTCCTTACATGTCAGATTAAAGGAAAATTTTTTTCCAGAAAAAACAATGACTCAAGTAGGATTGATTAAAAAAGGACAAGTCTACTCAACTGGTCGAGCTGGTGTTTTGCTACAAGGTCCTTATATGGTCATGGAAAAAGGCCTTTATCGCTTGATATTATTCGGTTCGGCAAGCAATGTATCTGAGGCAGAGATTTATATAGTATCAACGTCCGACTCGGTCATACATACTCATTTTCCTTTTCGAAAAATTAAGAATATTAAAGAAGGTATACTCGTATCCCATGATTTTCAGCTCAACAAAATCGTAGATGGTTTTAATATTATTGTTTTCGTAGGAAAGGAAACTAAGCTACAAATCAAAGGGTATAAGCTTATCCAAGTTGATTCCCCAGTGACTATTAATTATAAAGAAGTTTATTAGGATTTATTTTTTTAATATTTTATTTAGAGAGATCGAACAATGCCCTCTGTTATTTTGGTGACTGGAGGAACTGGATTTATTGGTTCACATGTTTGTGTAGCATTTGCGAATGCAGGGTATAATATTGTTATCCTCGATAATTTGAGAAATAGTTATTTTGAAGTTGTTGATCGTTTGGAATGTATTTGCAAATTTCGATTAAAATTCATAGAGGGTGACATTCTTGATTCAAACTTGCTGGATCATATTTTTTTTGAAAATAACATTTCAGCAGTCATACATCTTGCAGGCCTGAAAGCGGTCAGTGAGTCAATAAAAAATCCTTTAAAATGTTATAATAATAATGTAGAAGGCACGCTTACGCTAATTAATGCTATGCGCAAATCTAATGTGAAAAAGCTGATTTTTTCTTCATCCGCTGCTGTTTATGGCGAACCTAAGTGTGTGCCCATCCGAGAGAATTTTCCTCTTTCTCCTATAAATCCCTATGCACGATCCAAGTTAATGGTTGAAAATATACTAACTGATCTGCATCATGCCGAGCCCGATTGGCATATTGTTTGTTTACGTTACTTTAATCCTGTAGGCGCTCACGAAAGCGGGCTGATCGGTGAAGATCCGAAAAAATTTACACATAATCTTATGCCCTACCTAACACAAGTTGCTATAGGCCGGAGTAAACAGTTCAATATTTTTGGCGGCAATTATCCTACTGTAGATGGCACAGCAATACGCGACTACATTCATGTTATGGATCTGGCCGAAGGACATGTCGCTGCATTATCAAACTACACTAACTGGAAGAGAGGGGTACTAACGGTAAACCTAAGTACAGGAAAAGGGTTGTCTGTACTTGAAGTTTTACGCGCTTTTACAGAATTTAATCAATGTAAAATAGCTTACCGTATTTTAGACAGACGACCGGGTGATGTTGCAGAATGCTGGGCAGATCCAACGAATGCCCAACGGATACTAAATTGGAAAGCAAGGCGTAGCCTGGCCCAAATCTGCAAGGACAGTTGGCGTTGGCAAAAAGCGAACCCCAATGGTTACCTATCTCATTAATCGGATTAATAAATAAAGGATCTATAAATTTGTGATCATGAGAAAATTTATTAGAAAACAACTTATTAGAATTATCAAGAAAATTGTCAATACCACATATGCTCGACAACTTATTTTGTTTGTTTATCAAATTTATGGAAAAACGCTTATTGAGCCTGAACTGAAGTTGTTAAATAATCATCGACATTCTATTCAAGGGTTGGAAAAATTACTGAATAATTACGGACATGCTATTCGAGGTGTGGAGAAAGCGTTATATCGTCATGAAATGGCATTAAACAATATACAAAGCCAATTAGAACAATTTTTAGTTAGTAATAAAAAAAACCTAGCAGTGGATTGTACAGCGTTTTTTTCAGAAACCATGCCTGCGTTCAGTTCTAATCCCGTTCCGTCAAGTATCAAAATCTCACTTGTTATTAACACCTATAATCGCATAAAGTCATTACGCAGCACTTTAAATTCACTAAATTATTTGCGTTATCCACATCTCGAAGTGGTTGTTGTTGATGGGCCAAGTACCGATGGTACATTTAATTATTTGCAAACAGTTTGGTCAGATAAAGTTAAGATTTACACGTGCGATGTTGCTAATTTAGCAACGTCGCGAAATATCGGTATTGCTCAGGCCGCGGGTGATATTATTTGCTTTATTGATGATGATGCCGTACCTGAGGCGGATTGGCTAGATGAGTTGGCTTTGGCTTATCAGGATAACAAAGTAGCTGCGGTAGGAGGATGGGTACGCGATCAAACCGGTGTCAATTTTCAAGTGTGTGATTTGATATTTGATCGAACAGGCATAAGTCAGAAAGTAAAGATTTCTAATCGAGAGCATATTAAGACTTGTGATTCCAATGGAAATTTTTTTGGAGTCATAGGCGTAAACTGTTCTTTTCGTCGTTCCGCATTACTAGAAATTAAGGGGTTTGATGAAGAATATGCTTATTTTCTTGATGAAACGGATGTAGTGATTCGTTTACTTGATGCAGGCTATGAATTACGAATAGTCCCTACAGCTGAGGTACATCATAGTCTTGCATCTAACGATATTCGAAAACATCCTGATAATATTAAATCTTTAGCCAAAATTACCAGAAGTATAACCTATTTTTGTATTAAAAATGCGGATCCTACAACCTCTATTCGACGCTGCATGGAAATAATTGAAGAACGTAAAGAACAACTTTTCCATGATATGCATTATAGGTTAGCAACCAACAGGATCGACCCTTCTGATTCGGAGCGTTTAATGGCAGAGGTTAGCCAATTTTCTCGACAAGGTATTATCGACGCGTTCGCCTTTCCTTGTCGTCAATTATTAAAAGGCCCCTCCAGCCAGGCGCAATGGAAAGATTTTTCTCGTTTGCTCGATAGTTCTCAACGTTTGAGATTAGCTTTTATTTTAAAAGAGTACTCATCGAATACGATTAATGAAATCGAGCGATTTACTTACCATCTTGCGAAAAGCTTAGCTGCTGCAGGTCACGAAATTACCGTTATTACACAAACCGAAGCGAGTAATCAACATACAGTAAGTTTTGAAGATAATCTCTGGATTCATCGACTCCCTAATAATATTTCTATGGCAGAAATTGTTCCCCAAAATAGGCCGCTCAATATACCTGACATATTTTATTATACAACGAGACAAGTACTTGCCGAGTTAGATCGCATTAATGATCGCCGCCAAATTCATTATGTAATTGGAAGTAATTGGAATCTTAGCCTTATGGCCACTGTAGCCTCGCACCGATATTCTGTTGTCTTGTATCTTTCAGAAGATTCAGCGACGGGAGAAGAAATCTTAGATTATGAAAAATTTAAAGCGCAAATAACGGACGCAGAAGCTCAGGTATTGGATCAAGCGGATCATGTTTTAGCTTATTCCAAAACGGTTTATCGAAAAATAGCATTTAAACTTAATAGTTGTCTTGATAAGAAAGGTATTACCTTATGTTCGATAGTCTGCTACCAAACTGCTGTTAAAAAAATAGAATCGATATTATATAAATTAAATTGTATTTTTGCATAGCAATAAAAATTGGTCTCTAGTAGCCCCATTCAAACCTGCATTACAGAAAAATAGACTTAATAGATACAAGATTGCCTTAATTTGTACTAGTTAATATTTAATTTAGACAAATAATTTGAACCAGTAAGTTTTCTGCGCTCTTTTTCTTGAAAACTTTATTGTCTATAGAGATTAGGCTTTTTTAAGCAATTAAATCCATCACTTCATTTTCAGATAAATGGGTTAGATCTTGAATATAACGTTTGGCATTGTTCACGGGTCAGATACCTTTTTTAAGCGCTTCGATGATATGTTCTATCCCATCTTGGATATCTCGATTAAAGGCCGTTTTGAGCAAAATCGAGAATCGCACTATTTCCGTGGCCTCGTATCTCATCGTCTGACAGCGAGATGGCTACTCTTCTAGAGTCAGTAAATCCTGATCAGATAGACCCGTTATTTCTTTGATAAGTGGAAGATTAATTCGTTTAGCTAACATTTTTTTAGCAATATTAATCGCTTTACGGTACTCTCCTTCTTGCCGACCTTGCTGTTTTAATTGCTGTGCTGCGTTCATAATATCTTCCTCATAGTCTTCGATGGTTTTAAGCTTCTCAATCACCTGGTTCACATTGGCGGTCTCACCTTTGACTAACATATAATATACCAATTGATTGAACAAATCATGATCAGGCTTTACCTGTTTAATCAGCTTTATAATATGATCGGCGATATCCTCTAGATCTCTTGTAAAAATATGTTTTTGAACAATTTCTAAGAAAGCAAGCTGTTTGTGTCGATAGATCTCCTCATCCGGCAGTACATTGAGATCGACAAGCAGGGTCATCGAAGAAATGTGCTTTTGCAAAGGGCGTGTCCTCAACGCAATCGATGAGCTTTAAGCGAAGGGTACTGACCTTTCCCATGGTAGAACAGCATCGAAATAACAACCGGTAATTTTTTGTATCCAAGGTTTAGATGCTGCTGCATAATGGCCACTTTATAGCGGTGCATGCGAAAAGGCATCAGTTCTTCTGCGGTGCTTTGATGTTCGAGATTGAGATAAACATAACCGTGCATCCCATTGACTTTCAACGAGTACAAAATATCAGAATGATGTTGTTTCAGATCCGCGTCGACAAAAGACCCGGCTCAATCTTTAACGTCGAAAAATCACAGGCTTGTTTCATGTGTTTGGGTAAATAAATCGTGATGAAGTGGGTGGCAACGTCAATATCCGTAAAAAACGTCTTAAAAATGGCATCGTGCGCATTATGAATTTGAATCGACACGGTTTTATTATCCTTATTGTGATTGAGTAAAGAATTCTAACGAAGAAGAGGGAGAAAGAAATCTTAAATTTCCCCCTTTTTTATTGAGGCTACCATCTGATACTTTCACATCGTCAATTATGAATATAAAGTCAAATTTATAAATTACTATCTATCATTTTAGATGATTTATGTTAAAATCACAATTCATATCATATGTTAACGTAATTGGTTATGTTTAATGATTACACCCATTCACTTATTCCCTCTATCAATGAGGCTGGTTTTTAGAAAATTCCACACCGTATTTGGCTAAACGACGTCAAGCCTTTGTGAAAAATTTTATATTCAAAGATGAGAATTAAAAAGGAAAACAATCATGCACAACAAAAGCAAAGATGACCATTATGAGCTCATTTATAAAAATAAACTATTAACCATAAAAGAAGTCCCTTTTTATCCAGGAAATTTGAGCGTTATTTTTTATACGCAAGATGATAAGGTCATTCAGCCTTTTCTGTTTTACATTATAAATCATTTAAAAAAAATAGTTTCTTTTGAAGAAATTTACTTACTGGTGTCAAAGTGTGCGAATAAAGCGGATGTTTGTTTATGGCCGTGGACACAGGATTTAGTCAATCGATTTAAGCAACCTTCACGTTATGATTATCCGTGTAAAACAAGATCCTTTACCAAGCGATTACAGGAAATATTTCGCGGGAGCTTTAAAGATAATAATTGTGAAAAATTTGTGGATACAACCCAATCAAATGGGTTTGAAACACCATTTGAAAATATATTGCCTCCTATTGAATCTACGTACTATTTTTTTTCAAATAAAAGAAAAAAAACCAATGAAGAAATCTGGAATGACATTATGGAAATTTTTTCACTTTACTGTGATATTAAAGGAAAAAAACGGAAAAAGAATCGAAATTTATCGATTGTAAAATAAAACGATAAAATGAATAAAGCGAATCTGAGTGATGATAATTACGATTAAGAAGTTTTTAATGATGAAGTCCGCAAGAATAGCGGGTGTAAATGAGCTATAGATCTATTTAAATTTTGCCGCCACATTCGATAGTAAAAGGAGCTAAAGCGATTCCAGTCCCGAATAGCATGGTTCATTCTGTTTATCCTAACGAATTTTACCACTAACGCATTAAACGCTAAAAATCCTTACTGTCTAACCCCTCGAAATGAGTTTTACTCTTTGGTATGATTTGCGCTAATATTAGCTTAATTTTTTATATTTATTCTATGTTTTTTAATGATTTATATAAAGGCTATAAAAATGGGAACAATGAATATAATCAATGCGATTAAAAAAAATGATCCGATAGAATTAGAAAAAGAATTGGATTTTTTTAAATTTTGTACCCACGAAGATTATGATCTCAACCAAGTGGTTCAAAAAAATGGACAAAAATTACTACATATTGCTACAAAACATGGTAGTGAAACGGTGCTTTTATTTTTACTCGAGTCTCACGTCAACATAAATGTAACTGACTATAACGGAAATACACCCGCTCACTACGCTATCCTGTATGGACAACCTAAAATCTTAAAACTTTTGAAGGAAGCGGGGGCAGATTTTTCTAAAAAAAATAATGATGGACATACGTTGGATCATTACATTAAAACTCGACCGAAAAAAGAAGAATGTAAAAGAAATAAGAAAGAATTTGAAAGGATATTGATGGATGCTTCTTCTGGGCTTACTTTGCTAGCAGAGGTAGCTATCAAATACGCCGAAATTTATTCAAACATAGAAAATACAGCGCCGAAAGAAATAGATTTCAATAAAGTTCAGGCAACTTCCTCTTTTTTCTTTCATAATTTACCGCGAGAATTTGAATATCAAACGGACCCACTTCATTTGACTAAACAGGATAACCCTTTGAATTTAAGTATAACTCCCTGCTTTAAATAATTATTTATTGGATTTTTCATAAGATAATTCCCGAGGAGATATAGGTTATTAGATTTTTAAAAATGCTATACCTCTATTTTTAAGCGTCTCATTAAACACGTGATAATACAAAAAGATAATTTCTTTAAGTTTGGCTGCCCATTATGTATTTTTCTACTGGTTAAAAATTGTTTATATTATTACTATTAAAACCGAGAATAAAAACACGTTGAATAGAAGTAGAATGGGGTTAATAAACCTCATTCATTACAATAAGGACATGAATATGAATCAAACGAATCATCAAAACACAAGCACATTTCAAATCATACAACCATTCAGTGTGATGTGCGCGGGGACTGCTGTGAATGAATTGATTGATGTGCTGAATCAAATTATCGCTAACCCATTAAATCCCTTGAATCTCACTCAATTTTTGCGTGCAGTTGCTACATTTACGGCAGCAGTCACGATCAGTTGCCCTATTGATGTGGCTAAGAAATTAGTTAGTTGCGTCAATGATAATGGATTTATCAATATCCCTGGAATTATAAATTGTCTAGGATCTATTAAGCCGAACTCTGTTTTTCGAGCGTATATAACGGGCGGATCGAATAATATAGACGTATGCACGGTTGATCCGGCAACGGGAACATTGAGTGCGCTTCAAGAGGCGGGCGGAAGTGGTTTTAATCTTCCTTATGGTATTGCACTCGATGCAAAAGGCCAGCATGCTTATATCACTAATTATTATAATGACACGGTATCTCTCTGTACGATTGATGAGACGACCGGAAAATTTAGTACCTGTCAGACGGCAGGTAATCGTTTTTTTCATCGTCCTACTGATATTGTTGTGGTCAATTTGTCCAATAATCCAGCGACTACTTTTGCGTATATTATTTATCAAAATCAAACTATCGCGAAATGCACTATTGAGGCTGATGGAACATTGAACGATTGCGAATCGTTAAGTGGTGGTTTTTACTATCCAAGAAGTATTGCTTTTAATACGCTGAGTACCTATGCGTATGTGCTTGACGGTATAGATGCGGGTGTTAATAAAGTTTTAGTGTGCACGGTTGATCCCGTAACCGGGGAATTAAATGCCTGCAGAGAAGCTTTAGAAAGTCAAGTAGGCGCAGTGAGTGGAATTGCTATCAATAAAGTAAACGGAAACGCTTATGTCGTGAATAGGTATAACAGTAACTTATTACAATGTTCCATTAAGCCAGATGGGACATTTGCTTCGTGTCATCCGACAGGTAGCGGCTTTGCAGGTGCTAGGAGCATTGCGATAATCAATGATCCGAATAATCCTTCAACGGCCTTTCTTTATGTCATGAATCAGGGGAACGATACGATCTCCACATGCACTATCGAGGCGGATGGAACGTTGAGTAACTGTCAAGCGATGAAACTTGATTTTACTCCGCTCGATATTGCGTTTCATGGCTAGATGATAAAAAATTTAAAAAGAACGAAGAAAAAATTGTTTTTGTGTCAATGTATTGATCAGGCTGATATTCTTTTTGTAGAGTTATGCAGCAGGGTCAATACTCTTTTAGTTAGAAGACCTATAATATCTCGGATAATCGTCTGATCATGAGCTATGTTCAAAAAATAAACTATTTGAAAAATTTAAATTATTCAATATGTGCTAGATTAATAAAAGGATTCACATTGAAGAGAGGGCTTGAATGGCAAGGCCTATTTGGAAAGGATATATCACCTTTGGTTTAGTGAATATCCCTGTTATTTTATATCCAGCCGAAAAAAGATTTGATATCCAGCTTAAATTAATTGATAGTCGCGATAAGGCGAGAATTCGGTATATGCGTATTAATGAGCAAACGGGCGAAGAAGTTCCTTGGACAGAGATTGCTAAGGGTTATGAGTATGATGATAATAACTATTTGGAATTAAAACAATCGGATATAAACGCTATTTCAGGAGAACATTCAAAGACGATAGATATCGTTACTTTTGTCAATAAAAATAGCATCAATACGATGAATTTCGAAAAGCCTTATTATTTAGTACCCGATAAAAAAGGTGAAAAAGCGTACGTTTTGTTGCGCGAAATCTTGAAAGAAACAAAAAAAGTGGGGATTTCTAAAGTGATTATCCATACACGGGAGTATCTGGCTGCATTGATCCCTTACGAAAAGGCTCTCGTACTGAATTTGTTGAGATATCACCAGGAGTTAAGAACGGTATCTGAATTTGAATTTCCTTCAAATAACCTAAAAAAATATAAAATTTCAGCGAAAGAAATAGAAATGGCTAAACAATTAGTTAACGGGATGACCACACCATGGAATCCTAAAGATTATCATGATGTTTTTAGAGAAGCGTTAACACAATGGGTAGAAGCAAAACTTCATCATAAAAAAATGGCTTCAAAAAAGCTTAAATCCAATGTTAAGAAAAGTAATGTTATTGATTTTGTTGATTTATTGAAAAAAAGTCTAGAAAAAAATAAAACTAAAAAATCAAAAAAGCGTTCATGAAGGGATTCATTTTATGTCTTTAAAAAACTATCGGAAAAAAAGAAATTTTAAACGAAGTACAGAACCTTATGGCGCGCTAAAAAGACATAAACAGTTCATTTATGTTATTCAAAAACATGCAGCAAGTCATTTGCATTATGATTTCCGTTTGGAATTAAACGGGGTTTTAAAAAGTTGGGCTGTCCCTAAAGGACCTAGTTTAGATAGCTCCATTAAACGTTTAGCAGTCCATGTCGAAGATCATCCTATTCAATATGCAAATTTTGAAGGAATCATCCCTCACGGTGAATATGGTGGCGGTATAGTCATGGTTTGGGATAAAGGGACGTGGAGTGATCAAAAAGAAGATCCGCATGCGTCTTATAAAAAAGGACATTTAAGTTTTGTTTTGAAGGGAAAAAAATTAAAAGGGATTTGGAATTTAGTGAAGATTAAAAATAGTCCAAAAAATTGGTTACTGATTAAGGCCAATGATAAGTACAATCAATCCGAGGATGATTATGCGATCACGGAAGCTCAGCCAAATAGTGTTTTAACGCGGTTATCTTTGCAAGGAATAGCAAAAAAATTTAAAACGGAAGCAGCCTATACACCTTACACCATTAAAAAAATTAAAAATAGTGATTTACCAAAAGCAAAAAAAAGGATGCCAACATTTATTCAACCGGAATTAGCCACATTGGTTAAAAAACCACCCATGGGTAAAGCGTGGTTTCATGAAATAAAATGGGATGGTTATCGAATAATTTGTTTTATTCACGCTAAAAAAATTAAATTCATGACAAGAAATGGGAAAGATTGGACTGAAAAATTTGAGACGATAAAACGTGAACTTCAAATGCTTCATTTAAAATCAGCTATTTTAGATGGAGAGATGATTGCTTTCAATAAACAAAAACGATCTGATTTTCAATTATTATCGAATAGTGTGAATAAAAAACAAGAATCGATATTAAGTTATGTGATTTTCGATTTGATTTATTACCAGGGTTACGATCTCCGTTACTGTACTTTACAGCATCGTAAACAAGTATTGCGGAAATTAATTCCTTTTAATAATAATAAATTAATTTTTAGTACTCATATTGAAGGAAATGATGGCGATATTTTTTTTAAAAAAGCCTGTAAAAAAGGTTTAGAGGGAATAATTTCTAAAGATAAATCGAGTCCTTATACTTCCGGGAGAAATCGAAATTGGCTAAAAATTAAATGTAATAAAAGACAGGAATTTTTGGTTGTAGGGTACACCTCTGCAAAAGGAAATAGACATTATTTTTCATCGTTGTTACTTGCCATATACCGTAAAAAAAATCAACTGCTTTATTGTGGAAAAGTGGGTACTGGATTTAACGAAATGACACTGAAAAACATAAAAAATTTATTAAATAAATATAAAATAAAGCATGTTCCATTAAAAGAATTACCGTCTTCCGTGGATCAAAAAAAGGTGACGTGGATTATTCCGAAAGTGGTTGTTGAGGTGGAATTTACGGAATGGACACGATCAGGCGTACTTCGACATCCACGCTTTAAAGGACTGCGTCATGATAAACGGCCTGGTGAAATTGTTAAAGAGTAATGAGGATGACGATAAATAGTAAAAAAATGCGGGATCAAGCCAATAGGCAGGTCAACGCAAATGTTCATTTGTCTCATCCGGACAAGATATTGTACCCTGATGCCAATATTACTAAATTAGATTTAGCCCATTATTATCAAAAAATAGAAAAGTGGATATTGCCCTTTATCATCAACCGTCCATTAACCTTACTTCGATGTCCCCAAGGTCAAATGAAAAAATGCTTTTATCAAAGACACGTAACCACTAAAACGAAGCACGTCTATGCAATCCATTTGACAGATAAGACAAGTCAGTCAGAGCCGTATCTCTATATTAAAAATAAATGGGGTCTAATAGAATTAATACAATTAGATGTTTTAGAGATTCATCCCTGGTCTAGTCGAATTGACAGCATAGAACGGCCTGATTTTATAACCTTTGATCTTGATCCTGGAATGAATCTTGAATGGAAGAAGGTTATTGAAGCTGCTTTTTTGGTTAAAGAACATTTAAAGAAAATTCACTTGCACAGCTTTGTTAAAACAACCGGGAGTAAAGGTTTGCATGTTGTCGTTCCTATAAAGCGATTATATCGCTGGGATAAAGTGAAAGTATTTACACAGACCTTTGTTAATTATTTGGCCATGCAAAATCCATCGCTTTTCGTTGCTCATATGAATAAGGCAAAACGCACGGGAAAGATTTTTATAGATTATTTGCGTAATCAACGAGGAGCCAGTAGCATTGCGCCTTATTCAACTCGAATGAGGCGCAATGCATCGATAGCGACGCCTTTATCGTGGGATGAATTAAATGTTCGCATTAAATCCGATACCTTCACGCTCAAAAATTTGCCCAAGCGATTCGCTTCTCTCAAACGCGATCCCTGGGAAAATTTTTATCTATTAAAGCAAAAATTAAGTTTACCCGTGCTATAGTAGCGATTTAAGGCTCTTCTTAAGGCAGAGATAGAACGAAAAATGCTTTTTAAGAGGATCGTTTTAGAAATTTTTAATATGCTAACCCTACCGCCATTGTCTTTATATATTCATTTTCCTTGGTGTATTCGAAAATGTCCTTATTGTGATTTTAACTCACATACGTTAGTAACAGCATTACCTGAAAAAAATTATATGAATAGGATGTTAAATGATTTAGAGCAGGATCTTGAAAAAATATGTAATCGCCCAATCCTGAGCATTTTTATGGGTGGGGGAACCCCTAGTTTATTTTCACCGGAGGCATTGAATTATTTATTAACGGAGCTTGCGAAACGTTTAGAATTTTCTGTGGATATTGAAATTACGTTAGAGGCTAATCCAGGGGCGACGGATTACTCGCATTTTTCGGGCTATCGTGAAGCAGGAATTACACGGCTATCATTGGGTATACAAAGTTTTTCAACTGAAAAATTGAAGATTCTAGGGCGTATTCACAACGGTGATGAAGCTTTTAAAGCCGTATCAGCTGCTAAAATTGCGGGCTTTACGAATATTAACCTTGATCTGATGCATGGCTTACCCCAACAACGTCTAACGGAAGGTCTTGAGGATTTACGCAAAGCAGTTTTATTAGAGCCAACCCATATTTCGTGGTACCAGCTGACGGTTGAGCCAAATACTGAATTTTATCTAAAACCGCCACAACTCCCTACTGAAGAGGAAGTATGGGAATTACAAGAGAAAGGCAAAGAATATTTTCAACAAAAAGCCTATACACAATATGAAATTTCTGCATTGAGCAAGAAGCGTTATCGCTGTGTCCATAATTTAAATTATTGGCAGTTCGGTGATTATATCGGTATTGGGGCAGGGGCACATAGTAAAATAACTGACTGTGAAAAAAAAATAATTAGACGAACTCGGAAACTAAAAAATCCAAAGGCTTATTTAGCACAAAAGAATGATTTTTTAGCGGAAGAAAAAATTATTTTAGATAAAGATTTACCGTTTGAATTTATGCTCAATGCGTTAAGACTCCACCAAAAGATTCCAATTGAATTATTTCAACAACGAACGGGACTCACTTTTTCAAGTATTGAAGCCCTACTACAACACGCGTATGACCAAGGATTACTGACATATGATTCGACGGTTATTGAAACAACGGAATTGGGTAAACGTTTTTATAATAATTTAGTGAGTTTATTTATATAAAAATCTTTTTATAATTTATATCGCTAAAAAAATAAGATCCCAGATTGAATGGCCTAACTGTTGGCCACGTTTTTCAAATTTAGTGAGTGGTCGTGTGATGGGTCTTTTCATAAATTGATTTTTTCCTGCGAGATTTTTCCATTGATGCGAATTTTCCATGACTCTTAGCATATGTTGAGCATAATTTTTCCAATCGGTAGCAAGGTGTAATTTTCCACCTAATTTATGTTTTTCACGCAACAGGTTAATAAATGGAGGTTGTATTAACCGTCGTTTGTGATGTCGCGTTTTTGGCCAAGGATCAGGAAAAAAAATTTGGACCTTATCTAAACTATGTTTAGGAATAAAATGTGCTAAAACATCAGCGGCATCCGCATAAAAAACTTTAATATTCTTGAGCTTATATTTTTCAATGTGCATTTGCATGAATGCAATTCCAGGACGATGGACTTCTATGCCTAAATAATTATTTTCAGGATAGTGTAAAACTTGTTGCAGTAAACTCTCGCCCATACCAAAACCAATTTCTAAAATCGTATAGGCTTCTCGTTCGAATAATGTTTTAAAATCTAAACAGGTGGATAATAAGTGTTGATGTGATAAGGCATCGAAGGCAATTTGCTGATTTTTATTGAGTTTTTTTTGACGACGGACAAAACTGCGGATGGGTCTGAGAGATTCATTCATGAGAAGAGGAAGATACATTTCATAATAGGTTGTTCAGTTCTTTTACTAAGCATTCAATGCCTTGAGCGACTTCCTGAATTGAACAGGCCAACATATAAGCGGGTGTGGTGACGATGCGATAGGTTTTGTCGACAACACACGCCGTTGCGGCACAAGGAATGTGTTGAGCACCTAATTTTTCTACTATTTTTGCAGTGGGGTTATCATTCCCGAGGGTTATTTTAATCCCCGCGGGGTAAAGTTTTGGTGCTAAAATCGGAGCGATACAAATAAAACCAGCCGGTTTTTTTGCATCGGCTATGCTTTTTGCAAAATGAAAGACATCGCGTTGAATGGTGTAATTTTCTTTATTTAAGCCAAAATTACACAAATTGAGCGCCACGCCAAAGCCTCCTGGGACGATCA